>DATHQV010000223.1:0-7794 GCA_035482355.1 Acidobacteriaceae bacterium
CCTGCTGTTCCTGGTCTCGCTTAAGATGCGTATCTACTCGCTCCGCATCCAGGATCGCCTCATCCGGCTTGAAGAGCGGCTGCGCATCGCCGCGCTGGCGCCCACCGTGGATGTGAACAAACTGACCATCCCGCAGTTGATCGCGCTGCGTTTCGCTTCGGATGAGGAACTCCCCGCGCTGGCCGCCCGCACGCTGGCCGAGAACCTGGACCAGAAAGCCATCAAGAGCCAGATCAAAAACTGGCGTCCGGACTACGCGAGGATTTAGCCCCGCCTGCGTCGCGCGCCGCTTCCCGTGCATGGTCCGGTACAATTCGAGCGCATCCGTTCCTGCAGGAGAATTGACCGTGACCGAGAAGGTGAAACTGGACCGCCGCGACTTCCTGAAGCAGGCGGCTGGCGTGTTGGGCACTGCAATTCATGTAGACCCATTCGCCGTGGCAGCGCAGCAGAATTCCCAGGACAGCGAAACCCGCACCCAGCCATCTCCGGGCCCCAACGCTCCGCGCCAGTTTCGCGGACGCCAACTGAAGATGATCTCCTTTCCGCTGGGCGGCGTCGCAGCCGGCAGCATTGGCCTGGGCGGCCGCGGTCAGCTGGTGAACTGGGAGATCTTCAATCGCCCCAACAAAGGATTTCGTCCCCAGTACGCCTTCCCCGCCATCTGGGCGCAGTCGGGCAACAATACGCCGGTGGCCCGGGTGCTCGAGTCTCGCATCCTGCCGCCCTACGAGGGACAGGACGGCCTTGGATCCAACAATGTGCCCGGCCTCAGCCGCCTGGAGTCCGCAACCTTCACCGCTCAGTATCCGCTGGCCCACATCGATTTTCAGGATCAGACGCTGCCCGTGCGCGTCGAGCTCGATGCTTTCTCGCCCTTCATCCCGCACGATCCGGATGACTCGGGATTGCCGGTCGCCATCCTGCGTTATCGCGTCACCAACCCCGGCCTCACTTCCGCTCGCGTGGCCATCGCGTTTTCCCTCGAGAACCCCATCATCACGAAGCAGGACAACGGCGGAGCCGCCCAACAAAAATCCGCTGAAGGCCGCAGGAACGAATTTCGCAATGACAGCGGTCTCGCGGGCCTCATCATGAGCAATCCTTCGCTCGCCGCCGACGACCCCATGGCGGGTGAACTGGTGCTGGCGGCGCGTTTCCATGACGACTCGGAGGTTTCCCACTGGGAAGGCTGGCCCGCGGGTCGATGGTGGAATGCTCCGCTGCATTTCTGGGATCAGTTCTCGAGCGCCGGCAGCCTCGGTCCGCAACCGGATCCGCACAACTCCGTCGGCGTCCTGTGCCTCAGGAAATCCATCCCTCCGGGCCAGACGGCGAACTTTGAGTTTCTGCTCGGATGGCGCTTTCCCAACCGCACTCCGGACTGGATTGGATGGTCTGCGCCTCCGGGTGACGGCAAGACCGTCATCGGCAATTTCTATGCGGCTCGCTTCAAAGATGGATGGGAAGCGGTCCGCTATGCGGCCGATCATCTGTCCGGCCTGGAAGCGCGCACGCGCCTGTTCGCGAATGCGTTTGGCGAAAGCACTCTGCCCGCCGCGGTGAAGGAGGCGGCCAGCGCGAATCTTTCCACGCTCGCTACCACCACCTGCTTCCGCACGGCCGATGGCGAGTTCCACGCGTTTGAGGGCAGCGACGATACGCAGGGATGCTGCTTCGGCAACTGCACCCATGTCTGGAATTACGAAACGGCGACGACGTTTCTGTTCCCCTCATTCGCCCACTCGCTGCGGCGCAGCTCATTCGGCTATTCGATGGACGATGCGGGCGCCATCCATTTCCGCCAATTGCTGCCCGACGGCAAAGCTCGTTCCGGCTACGCAGCGGCGGATGGACAGATGGGACAGATTATTCACGCGTGGCTCGACTGGAAGCTCTCCGGCGACGAGGCGCTGCTGCGCGCCACATGGCCGCGCGCGAAGAAGGCGCTGGAGTTTGCCTGGGTTCCCGGCGGATGGGATGCCAACCGCGACGGCGTGATGGAAGGCGTGCAGCACAACACCTACGACGTCGAGTTCTACGGACCGAATCCGATGTGCGGTATCTACTACCTTGGCGCCTTACGCGCTGCCGAAGAGATGGCGCGCGCCGTGGGCGACGCTTCCTCCGCGCAAACCTATCGCGGTCTTTACGAACAGGGCAGCCGGTGGATCGATGCGAACCTGTTCACGGGCGAATTCTATGTGCAGAAAGTGCGCGGCTTTCCCAAAAATCTCATCGCCATCAACCTGCGCAGCGACATGGGCTCGGAAAATACCGAGGCGCCGGAATACCAGGTGGGCGGCGGATGCCTGGCCGATCAGCTCATCGGCCAATACCTCGTCGAAGTGGGCGGAATGGGTCCGCTGGTCAACGCGGACAACATTCGCACCACGCTCCGCTCCATTTACAAATACAACTACCGTCCGTCCCTGGAGGCTCACGACAACGTCGAGCGCACCTATGCGCTGAACGACGAGGCCGCCATCGTCGTCTGCGATTACGGCAAGGCCGCGCGTCCCACGGTTCCCTTCCCCTACTATGCCGAGGCGTGGACCGGCCAGGAATATCTGGTCGCGGCGCTGATGATGAACTGGGGCATGGTCAGCGAAGGCGTGCAGTGCGTCGAAAACATTCGTTCGCGCTACGACGGAGAAAAGCGCAATCCGTGGGACGAACCGGAGTGCGGCCACCACTATGCGCGCGCCATGTCCTCCTGGTCCACCGTCGTCGCGCTCAGCGGCTTTCTCTATGACGGAGTGGCTGCTGCCGTGGTCGCTGTGCCCAAATTGCCGGCAGACAACTTCCGGTGTTTCTGGGCGACCGGCACAGGTTGGGGCATGTATGCGCTGCATCAGGAGCACGGCTGCACCTTCTTCGACCTTGAAGTGCTGTCCGGTAGGCTCGCCTGCCGCTCCTGCGAGCTAGCCGCGCCCGGTACGTCGGCGTCAGTGGAGCACAGCGGAAAGCCGATCGCTAACGAGGTGGAGCGCCGTCAGGAACGCATAGCTGTCACGTTCAGCGAGACCCTGAATCTGGTCGTGAATGAACCTCTGCGTATTGAGATTCACGGATGAAAGCGGATCCACGCGCCGGCTTGTGAGAAGGGCGCCTCAGCGATAGACCGGTAACAAATAACCCGAACCAACGCGCTCAGGGCTCAGGTTTTTGTTACGCGTCAGGAACTGTCTGAAGCTTTTCATGACAAATCCTCAGCCCATCGTGTCGCCTTTTAGGTTTCCAACAGGACCCATGCCACAAGTCCTTGTGGGAAACAACAGGTCGGAGAGCAGGAACCGGTTTTGAGAGCCCTGGGCCAAAAGTAGTAGCCGTTATCGGGCAGCGGTCAGGGCTTTGAAGAGCCCGCCGGTGACGCAAAAGAAGAAGCTCTGTCCGCACGCGGCGGACAGAGCTTTCCTGTTTCCAGCGTGGATTGGAGCCGCCTTATGGAGCTGCGGGAACGATCTCCCATGGGGAGGTAACCGTGCCGGGGCTGCCACTGCTGGTCTTTGTGGCCCCGTTCATCAGCCAGATTTCCACTTCCCCTGTGCTGGTGTTTTGCCACAGGAGATCGGCTTTGCCATCCCCGTTGAAATCGGCGCTTCCCACAATGTTCCATGGGGGAGCGACGGTGCCGACGATCCCCTGGCTGGCCATCGCGGTCCCGTTCATGAACCAGATTTTGACCGCCCCGGTCGTGCTGTTCCGCCACAGCATATCGCTCTTGCCATCCCCGTTGAAATCGCCAACGCCCGCAATGGCCCATGGGGAGCCAACCGTGCCGGGGCTGCCACTGCTGGTCTTTGTGGCCCCGTTCATCAGCCAGATTTCCACTTCCCCTGTGCTGCTGTTTTGCCACAGGAGATCCGCTTTGCCATCCCCATTGAAATCGCCAACGCCCACTATGTTCCATGGGGGAGCGACGGTGCCGACAATTCCCTGACTGGCCACCGTGATCCCGTTCATGAACCAGATTTTGACCGCCCCCGTCGTGCTGTTGCGCCACAGAATGTCGGCTTTGCCATCCCCATTGAAATCGCCGACGCCCGCAATGGCCCATGGAGAGCCAACCGTGCCAGGGCTTCCACTGCTGGTCTTTGTGGCCCCGTTCATGAGCCAGATTTCGACTTCACCTGTGCTGGAGTTTTGCCACAGGAGATCCGCTTTGCCATCCCCGTTGAAATCAGCAACGCCCACTATGTTCCATGGGGGAGCGACGGTGCCGACGATCCCCTGGCTGGCCACCGTGATCCCGTTCATGAACCAGATTTTGACCGCCCCGGTCGTGCTGTTTCGCCACAGAATGTCGCTCACGCAGTTCCCGTTGAAGTCGCCCACCGTGTCAAACGAGTCCGGATTCGGGTTCGGATTCGGATTCGCCGTCGTGCAGGATCCGATCCCCTGAGAAACATCCACTGAAGCCAGGCCGCTGGCGCTGTTGTAAGTCGAGGAACTGCCGGAGTCCGGCGTATAGACCGCGGTCAATGTGTCATCGCCCACGGCCAGGCTCCCGGCCGGGACGTTGATGACCGTCGATCCGCCGGTCAGCGTCGTCGGCCCCGAGTTATAGCCGCCGCTGCTCAAGGCCACCGACCCGGTTGGCGTCGGGTTTCCGCCTCCCCCGCTCACTGTTACCGTTACCGAGTCCGCCTGTAACGTGGTAATGCTCGATTCGGCTGGCGATACCGTGACCGTCGGTGTAATCAGCGTAGTACCAGTCACCGTCACGGTCACGATGCTGGAAGTAGAAGACGGATAGGTCCCGCTTCCCCCGAAGGTTGCCGTCATGGAGTTGGCGCCCGATTGTAGCGATGATGCGGGCACCGAGGTTGAGCAGGTTCCACCGCTCAGAACACAGCTGCCCACGACCGTCGAACCCGCTTTGAAGGTGACTGTGCCGGTAACTGCGGGAGGCGTGTCGACGTACCCTGTCGGGGATCCGCCTGTCACAGTCGCTCCCAACTCAGTGGACTGGCTGGAGTTGATTGAAGTTGGATTGGCCGTGAGCGATGTGCTGCTGGTGAACGCCGTGTTCCAATTGTTAATCAGGTTGGAGACATTGACCGAGCCGATGCCGGTGACCTGGTCAAAGCCGATGGTGGAAGGATAAGCCACCGTGAGCGAAGTAGCGCCGGTCAACGACAACATGCCGAAGCTCTCACTGGGGTTGACGTAGCAGCTTGTCGCCCCCGCTGCGCAGGGAACATCGTTGTTGCTGGTGGTGACGTCGTTGAAGATGCAGGCTGCCGCGGGCAAGCCGGTGGTTACACCGGTGTTGGACGTTTGGCCGTTGGCGTAGCAGGCCGATTTCGTTGCCGACGCGGTATATTGCGCCTTGCCCAAAGCATAGAGAGCCGGATTGAGCACGCCCTGACGCGACCCGGTGGCGGTTCTGAGCAAACCAAATGCGCCTGCGAGATAAGGGGCGACAAAGGATGTTCCACCCGCGGTGCCGAAGGTGGAGGATGAGGTACACGAATAATCCCCGGTGTACGTGGGATTCGAATCGCAAAAGATCAGAGCGCGGTCCCAAAAACCGCTTGAGGCGAATCCTGATATATCGGGTTGCGATCGGAAGGCGTTGGAGTAACCGGATATGCCGGTTTGCCAGGAAGGCGCCGCATAATGGGTGCTGATGCCGCCCGAACCGCCCACTACGTAGCCGTCTGTAAAGTTTCCCGTGGCGCAAAGCCCCGCCCCCGTTTCACTGTAATAGACTGCCAGGATGCTGCTGGCGCAACTTGCATTCCACGACGTTTCCGGAACGTAGCTGATGGCACTGCCGTAGAAGGAGGAGTTCGTGGCGCTCCAGTAGGTGCTCTGCGCCGGCCCTCCCTCCAACGAGTCGTAAAGGTCCTGAAAGTCTGTGCCTCCTGCAACGGTCACCAGGGGCGAGCCAAGGGCGCTCACATTGATTCCGGACGTGGCCGAGCCGGTCGTGTTCTGGTCTTCGACATCGGAGCCGGAATCACCAGCTGAGACGAAGATGGACTGGCCCTGCGTGGCGGCCTGCGAATAGAGACCATCCTGGAAGTTGTAATCCGACGATGAGGTGTAATTGAGTTCGCTGGATCCATAGCTGATGCTCATCACGTCGGCGAGATTGTTATCGATCAGCGCCGGCAACGAGCTGAAGATGCCGTTATCGGGAGTCTGATCGCAGGACATGAAGATCAGGTTGGCGGACGGAGCGGTTGAATTGGCCCACTCGGCGTCCAGCGACGCTTCAATATCCTCCCCTGTGCCGTCCGGGTCGATACCAGGAGCGTTGCAGGTGACCGACCCGTAGCCGTGATAGACGTGCATGTTCAGCGTGCCCTTCACGCCAAACAGGGTTCGGAAAGTGGCAACGTCGCCCCCGGTGGCCACGCCCGTAGTCGGATTCACGGTGCCGAACTCAATATCGCTCTGTTCGACTACTGCGACAGTTGCCGTCGCCGCCAGGTTCCCGCCCGTGAAAACCGGGTTGACCTGGTAGATGGTATAGAGGTCCTGCGGCGAGACCAGGTATTCGTCCCCGCCGACAGAAAAGGCGGGCGAAGCCGCATCTGCGGGCCCGGGGTTTACCTTGTGCCAGAGATGTTTGTCCGCATCCCAGGACGCTTGACGAGGCGCAGTGTGGCTGGGCAGCGGCGGAATCCTGTTGAGTCCCTTGATCCCCGCGACCACCGGAGCGAGCGCGGCGGGAATCTGCGGATCGCGAATCAGCGCAGGATATTTGCCGCCCTGTACGCCGACATAATGCAATTGTGTGTGGAAGGCCTGGCGCACCTGGCCGGCGGTGCCCGCGAAGTCGATCATGCTGGCATTGTTCAGCACGCTGCGGACCTCGAAGCCGTGCGACTGGAGCCATGCCGAGAGTTTCGCAATATCCTGCGGTGAAGCGCCGAAACGCGCGCCAAATTGAGCCGGGGTCAGCCACTTGTGATATTCCGGAGCGCCTCGCTCCTGCTGGCGCTCAATCAGGTTGTCCAGATCGGCCTGCTGCGCGGAGGTGCGCTGCAGCAGCAGAAAGAGGTGCAGAGGCAGTGTGTCTTCCACCGCGCCAAAGTCCGGCGCATGAGCCACGTCCGCACGCACATTGTCCTTTAGGGTTTGCAGAATATGCTCGTCGATGGGCTCAACCAGGCGCGCAGACGTCCCGGAGAAGGTCTGAGCGTCTGAACTCTGCGCACTCGCTGCCGCCGGCAGGAAGAGGCACGCAAGGGCCAACAACAGTGACGAGAAACACAGCCGCCTGGACGTGGAGGCGGTGGGAATTTGCAAACCAAGTGGGTTCATGGGTGCCTTCCTGGAGAAACGGTTTGATCACGCATTGACAGCTGAGGGGAAGCTGCTAATGGAGCCGGCTCATCGAGCGAGCCGTGTGTTGAAGTGAGACCTATAAGATTGGGGCCGTTTCCATCAATGACAATTGCACGGTTAGATCCAATCTTTCGAGCAGGAATAGATCGCAGCACGATTTTGGAAATGCCGAAGATTAGCCTGCGAATTTACGGCTGTCAAGTAAAAAACCCCGCTTTCGCTAGCGGGATCATGACAATTCATCAAACGAGAATTGCGCCACGAGAAGAACCCTGCGCGTCGAACTGACGGGTGCGTCAGCATCGAATCGCTTCGCGAGGTCCGACCACGGATGGCCGCCCACGGACAACCATCCGCGATCCGATTGGAGCCGCCTTATGGAGCTGCGGGAACGATCTCCCATGGGGAGGTAACCGTGCCGGGGCTGCCACTGCTGGTCTTTGTGGCCCCGTTCATCAGCCAGATTTCCACTTCCCCTGTGCTGGTGTT
>DATHQV010000224.1:0-3594 GCA_035482355.1 Acidobacteriaceae bacterium
GATGCAGCAGATTGTCGCGGCGTGTGCGGCAGAGCCGTGGGAGGAGCAGAGACTCTTTGAGCTGTTCCGGCGGGCGCAGCCGTATCGGGATTTGCTGTGGGAAGAGTTTGAAGAGGCGCTATGCCTGCTGACCGATGGGATCGAGTCGAGTAGGGGGCGGTATGGCGCTTATCTGCTGCGTGACCGGGTAAATGGACGCATCCAGGCGCGGCGTGGAGCGAGACTCGCAGCGGTGACGAATGGCGGGACGATTCCCGAGACGTCATTGTTCCTGGTCGTGGTGCAGCCTGAGGGCGTGCAGATTGCGACGCTGGACGAGGATTTTGCCGTAGAGTCCATGCCGGGCGACATCATTCTGCTGGGCAATACGAGCTGGCGCATTCAACGAGTCGAAGCGAAGAGCGGGCGGGTTCTGGTAGAGGATGCGCATGGACAGCCGCCGTCGGTGCCGTTCTGGACGGGCGAGGCTCCGCAGCGGACAGAGGAATTGTCGAAGTTCGTTTCTGAACTTCGTCTGGAAATAGATGGGCGCACGAAGGATGTTCTGCCGGGATATATCAGCCAGACCAATCCGGAGGTTGCCGAGACGGTGGCGTGGCTGAAGCAGGAGTGCGCCGTCGACGATGCGGCGGCCGAACAGATGATTGGCTACATCGTCGCAGGCAGGGCGGTGCTGGGGACTGTACCATCTGTAACAACGATCGTTGCGGAACGATTCTTCGATGAGGGCGGCGGGATGCAGCTGATTCTGCATGCGCCGTTCGGCGGACGGGTGAACAAGGCCTGGGGACTGGCACTGCGCAAGCGCTTCTGCAGGGGTTTCAACTTTGAGCTACAGGCTGCGGCTACGGATAACGGGCTGAATATTTCGCTGGCGGAGCAGCACAGTTTCCCGCTGAGCGATGTCTTCCAGTTCCTGACGACGCATACGGTGACGGAGCTGCTGGAGCAGGCATCGCTGGCTTCTCCAATCTTCAAGTCTCGCTGGCGGTGGGACGCAAATCGCAGTTTGCAACTGTTACGGTTTCAAAAAGGCAAGAAAGTTGCGCCACAGATTCAGCGAACGCGATCGGACGATCTGTTGGCCAGCGTCTTCCCACAGGTGGCGGCCTGCCAAGAGAATATCGAGGGCGACATTCAGATTCCGGACCATCCTCTCGTGCGCGAAGTGATGAAGGATGTGCTTGGCGAAGCAATGGATTTGGAGGGACTGAAAGAGGTACTTGCCGCGATGGATGACGGGTGCATCCGCTGCGTGGCGGTAGATACGACGACGCCGTCGGTGTTCGCGCACGAACTGCTGAATGCGAATCCCTATGCGTATCTGGATGACGCTCCGCTTGAGGAGCGGCGAGCGCGTGCGGTTGCGATGCGAGGCATGGTTCCGGACAAGGAACTGGGCGAGGTCGGGCGGCTGTCGCCGGCGGCCATTGCCGAGATTCGCGAGCAGATATGGCCGGACTTACGCGATGAGCATGAGTTTCATGACCTGCTGTGCTCGCTGGTGATTGTTCCGGCGGACATTGCTGCTGATCCTCGAACCGCGCAGTGGGGAGAGTGGTATGCGCGGCTGGAGCAGCAGGGCCGGGTGACGTCCACGTCGGTTGGAGCGCGCGGATATTTCGCGGCTGCGGAGTGTGTCGAGGATATGCGTCTCTTGTCGCCTGAGGTGTGCTTCAGCGGCGGAGTCTCGCTGATTCCAGCGAATCATTCGAGCGCCGAAGATGTTTTACGCAAAGCAGTGCAGGGATGGATGGCGCTGCTGGGTCCGGTGACGTCGCGTAGCCTGGGCGAGCGGCTGGGCATCCCGCCGGACGAGATATGGAAGCAAATGCTCCGGCTGGAGATGACCGGCACGATTCTGCGTGGGTACTTCGAGGCCGCACCGCGCGTCGCTCCCGTTGCTGATGAGGATGTGGAGTGGTGCGAGCGGCGTTTGCTGCAGCGTATTCACAAGCGCACATTGCACGCGTTGAGAAAGCAGGTTGAGCCCGTGACTCCGGCAGTCTACATGCGGTTCCTGCTCGACTGGCAGCATCTGGGCGCGCAGCGGCAGCTTACCGGCGAGCAGGGATTGCTGGAGGCGATCCGCGGGCTGGAGAGTTTTGAGGCCCCGGCGGTCGAGTGGGAGCGGTCAATTTTCCCCCAGAGAGTATCGAATTACGACCCGCGCTGGCTGGATGCGCTGACGCTGACTGGCGTAGTGGGGTGGGGGAGGATTTCGCCGCATCCGGCGTTCGCGTCGATTGAGAGCGGCGGCCCGAAGCGGATTATTCCGACGGGGATGGCCCCGATCACGTTCTTTCTGCGTGAAGAGGCGCTGTGGATGGATTTGTGCCTGTCGCAGCGACAAATTGCGGAGCCGATTTTGACGGCGTGCTTCAGTGAGGTGGCGAACCGGCTGCGGTCGCGCCTGAGCGAGCGGGGAGCGATGTTTCCGGGAGATATTGCACGGGCGTTAGGGGCTCCTGGTGAGGAGGTCAGGCGCGCGCTGTGGGAGCTGGTTGCGGCGGGAATGGCGACGGCCGACGGATTCGACAGCCTGCGAGTGCTGGTCGATCCGCGACGGAAGCAGATGTTTGCGACGCCAACACGGGTGCGGCCTGCGGATCAAACACGCAATGCGGCTGGACGGTGGAGCATGCTGTGCGCGGCGAGCCCGATGCAGGAAACCGCCGGCGAGGCTGCGGCGCGGCGCGAAGCGCAGGTGGAATCGGCCTGCAGGGTGCTGCTGCGGCGGTATGGCGTGGTCTTCTACGATCTGATGGAGCGGGAGTCTGCCATGCCACGATGGAGGGAGCTGCTGGGGATGTTCCGGCGGCTGGAGGCGCGCGGCACGGTGCGCGGAGGAAGGTTTGTGTCGGGATTTGGCGGTGAGCAGTTTGCGCTACCGGAGGCGCTCGAGTCTCTGCGCGAGGTTCGGAACAAGAAAGCAGAGTTGATGCCGGTGACGTATGCCGCTGCCGATCCGATGAACCTGATGGGGATTGTGATTCCGGGAGAGCGGGAGTCGAGTGTGCCGGGGAAGACAGTGACGTATCCGGTTCCGGCGGCGATAGAAGACTCGGCCGAGTCCCGGGAAGCTCCTGTGGTGACCGATCTGTTCGCGTTCGGAGCGACGGCAGTTGAGGGCGGTGCGCTTGCCTGAGGACGCCCCGTCATTGGTCGAGGGTGAGGATTACTACATGGACGGTCCTTACCTGGTATTTACCGAGGCGTACCACCGGAAGCGCGGGTACTGCTGCAAGTCAGGTTGTCGGCACTGTCCGTGGAAGGAACTCAAGCCGGGTGAAGGCGGGGAAGCGATGTCCCAGAATCCGGATCATTCGACAGGCTCAGGGTAGCTGTTTGACATCCCTGATGCGGGCAGGTGTCGGCGTTCTTCAATGACGGCCAGATCCCGTGGCTGAAGGCGCAGCTCCGGCCTTCTCTTCTGCGTCATACTCCTAAGACAAATATGGAAATCTACTCTGAGCAAAAAGAGTGCAGGGCGATCGGTCCCGGCTGGATTAGATTGTAGGCGGATGGTCCCGCTGATTTCAGGAGAGAAATGAAAAATATAACAAACCTACTTCTGCTGGTGATTGCGGTGGC
>DATHQV010000225.1:0-2536 GCA_035482355.1 Acidobacteriaceae bacterium
AAGCTCTTGAAGAGCAGCCCGGCGCACACCAGCAGAACCACCGTCAGCGCAATCTCGGCTGTCAGCAACGTCTTGCGCAGCGTCGCGCGCGCAAGGCTGCCGCCGATCGCCCGCGAAGCATCCTGCAGAACCGACAGCACGCTGCTGCTCGTAGCGGAAATCGCCGGCAGCAGCCCGGAAAAAATGCCAGTGACCAGCGTGATTCCCACAGCAAACGCCACCACCACTCCATCAGGATGCACAGCCTCCGCACGCGGCATATCCACCCATCGCGTCGTCAGCCAGCGCGTGGCCCACACCGCCAGCACCAGACCCACCGCCCCACCCGCAACGCAGATCAGCAGACTTTCCGTCAGTTGCTCACGGCACAGACGCGCCCGGCTGCTTCCGAGCGCCGTGCGAATGGCAATCTCCTTGCGTCGCGCCGCCGCCCGCGCTACCAGCAGATTCGAGAGATTCAGGCAGGCAATCAGCAGCAGGCATCCCACCGCTCCCATCAGCACGTACAGCGGCTTCTTCACTTCGCCTACTACATCGTTCACCAGCGGTTGCGACGACACCGCCTTCACCACCGGCCCCGCATTGTTGTAGCGGAGAAAGAGCTGATGCTGTACTCCGCTCGCCTCCTCCGTGGCCTGCTCAATACTCACTCCCGGCCTAAGCCGCGCCACCACATGCCCCATGTGGTTGAAGTGGCTCTCAATGTTCTGCGGATTTTCTTCCAGCCGGTATGGAGTCCACAGCTGCACCTCCGCATCGGGATATGTAAACCCGCTGGGAAGCACTCCCACCACGGTGTACGTTTGCGAATTCAGCCGGATGGCCTTCCCTACAATCGTCGGATCAGAGTTGAATCGCCGCTTGAAGAGGCTCCAGTCCAGGATCACCGTCCGGTTGGCCCCCGAGCGGTCATCCTCCGCAGTAAACGACCTCCCGAGAATTGGCTGCACGCCGAGCGTCGTAAAGATATTCCACGAACCGTACGCAGCGCTCACCATCTCGGGTAGCTCGTTCTTTTCGCCCGAAAGGTTATAGCCCGACCATCGCCAAATGGCCATCTGCTCAAGTCCCTGCGACGCCTTCTGCCACTCGTAAAAATCGCCCGCCGCCACCACGTTGCGCGAGTCAGGATCATCCGGATTATGCCCATACATCATGACAAGCCGATCCGGATCGGCAAACGGCAGGGGCCTCAACAGCACCGAACGCACCACGGTAAAAAGCGCGGCATTCGCGCCGATCCCGATGGCAATAACCAGAATCGAAACAATGGCAAAACCGGGATTCTTCCTGAGCGTGCGCACGCCATACGCGACGTCACGGCCCAGCGCCTCCACTACAGGCAGGCCGCGCCGCGCCCGCTGCGCGATCTTTACCTGCTCCAGCCCTCCCAGGCGGATCAGGGCCTGCCGCCTTGCCTCTTCGCGGCTCAACCCGGCGCGCACGCCGTCCTCGATATCCATTGCCAGATGACTCTCCACCTCGGTCGCAAAATCGCCTCCGACGCGGCCCGAGCCGAACATCCCGCGCACCCGCAGCCATAACGCTCGCAACGTCCTTGGCAGGTTCGGCATCACCCCTCCTCTGCGGGCGAAAGAAACCGCGCCAGGATGGCAGTGGTCTGCTCCCAGTCCGCCGCTTCCTTCTTGACCTGCGTCCGTCCGGCTTTGGTCAGCTCGTAGTATTTCGCCCGGCGATTGTTCTCCGAGGCGCCCCAGCTGGATTTGATATAGCCTTCCTGCTCCAGCTTGAGCAGCGCCGGGTAGAGCGTTCCGTAGTTGAGCGAGAGCAGATCGCCGCTGGTCTGTTCAATGCGGCGCGCAATGCCATAGCCGTGCAGCGGCCCCATCGTCTCCAGCGTCTTTAGAACCATAAGGGCCAGAGTGCCCTGCCAGACGTCCGCCTTGTTGCCCACGGTTTCCTCTCCTATTGCTATGCCATAGGACTTTCGCACAATTCCTATGGGAATGCAATAGGTGCCAGTCGCACGGGCGCGAAGGTGCTTCGCGCCGCGGGTGAGCATTGAAACGCCTGGTTTTCTAGCTCAGAGCACGAGTCGCCAGGTTCACGGTGACCGTGTCATCCGGCGTCTTGGTCACGCCGCCGTCAGCCTCCGGATGGAACTCGATGGTCAGCGTGGTTGCGGTAACCACAAGCCGCAGATAGCCGAAGTCGGTATCATCGTAGCTCTCCAGCGTAAGCGTGCTGTCGATCTTATAAGGCGTGCGGAAGGTATCCCGCATGGTCGAGAGCGGCGTGTGGCCTCCGCAGCCGGCGATGACGTAGGGAATCTCAATATTGTTCACCGTGCGTGTGAAGCGCTCGTAGTTATGCACGTGGCCGGAGATGACCGCGTGCGGCCACACTCCGGCGGCCGTGCACGCACTGTCGATGTCGGCCAGCATCTGCGGGCTGCCTCCGTGCGTGGAATCACCGCTGAAGGGCGGATGATGAACTGCGATGATGACCGCGCCCGCGTACTTCTCGCTCTTGACCCGCTTGAGCGCAGCGGTAAGAAAGTCAATCTGCTGTGTAT
>DATHQV010000226.1:0-24637 GCA_035482355.1 Acidobacteriaceae bacterium
CGGCATTTTTTGTTTCTTACCCTCTACTTATAGAATACCGGGTTCAGCGACTAAGTAAGCCAACTTTGTTTGGGGTTATTGGCTTGTAAGTTCCCTGTTATGAGCACACGTTACTTTAGTGAAGAGGTGCGGGGGTTGACAGATTCTCTGTGATCTCGCTTTCTCCGTGATGTATGCTGAGGCAACTCATTCAGTTCGCATCGGTTGCCGGGAGCTTTGCGAGGGGGTGCCATGCGGCGTACCGCCGGGGTGTTCATCGCCTGGGCCATTGGCGTGGCAGCGGTGCTGGCGCCGGTATTGCTATCGGTCCACCTTGCCCGCAAGCAGGGCATCGAGAGCGAGTTTGCGCTGCTGCACGGATATGCGAGCGACGTGATGCGGCGCACCGAAGGAACGGGCGACCAGACGGCAGCGGCGTTCGATCGGCTCCAGCGGGACGGCCTGCAACCCTGCTCGGCGGCTGAAATCGATTTGATGCGGCAGATCGCCATCACCTCAAGCTATTTACAGGCGGTGGGCCGGACCCGGGATGGCCAGCTGATTTGCAGCTCGCTGGGCACGAAGGATCCCATCCCGCTGGGGCCGGTTTCGTACACATCGGCAACCGGCGCAGTTTTTCGCACCAGCGTGCGGATACCGCTGACCGGCGGCCAGCCGGTGATCGCGATTGAAAAGGGCGGACTCGCGTCGATCATCGACCCCACCTTATCCATTGACACGGTGACCACCAGCGCGGACGTGGCGGTGGCGAATTTCTCTCCATCGGCGCGCAAGGTGATTACGCAGCGCGGACGCATTCACCAGCGCTGGTTGCATACGGGCAGCGGTCCGGAATCGGAGTTCACCGACCGCGGGATTTTGGTGACGGTATTGCGCTCGCAGCGATTCGATCTGGCCACAGTGGCTGCGGCTCCGCTGGCGGGAATTCAGCAGAGGATCAAAGAGGTGCTGTTACTCTTTGTCCCCATCGGGAGCTTGTGTGGTCTGGCGCTGGCGGGGGCGGTGTTTTATCTGTCGCGCAACCGCTTCTCCATGCCTGTGGCGCTGCGAGCGGCGGCGCGCCGGGATGAGTTCTTTATTGAATACCAGCCGATCGTCGATCTGGAATCGCGGGCATGGGTTGGCGCAGAGGCTTTGGTGCGATGGCGGCGACAGGGGCAGGTTGTGCGCCCCGACCTTTTCATCCCGATCGCGGAGGAGACTGGCGTCATCACGCTCATTACGGAGCGGGTGCTGGCGCACGTGGCGGCGGACTTGCCGGCCATTCTTTGCGCGAGTCCGCACTTTCATGTCGACGTGAATCTTGCCGCCGCCGATCTGCAATCCGACGCCACGCTGGACCGGATCAAGCAGCTGCTGGCCGCGAGTGGGGCGCCAGCCGGCAATTTTGTGGTGGAGGCGACGGAACGGGGATTTCTGCAGGGGCAGAAGGCGAAGGACGTGGTGAGCAGCATTCGCGAGCTGGGGATCGAGGTCGCCATCGACGATTTCGGCACCGGCTATTCGAGCCTTTCCTGCCTGGCGACGCTGAACCTGAGCTACCTGAAAATCGATAAATCGTTTGTGGACACGCTGGGGACCGATGGGGCGACCCACCAGGTGGTGCAGCACATTATCGAAATGGCGCACTCGCTGAAGCTGAAGATGATTGCCGAGGGTGTGGAGACGGAGGAACAGGCGGAGTTCCTGACCGAGCGGGGCGTGCGGTTTGGGCAGGGGTGGTTGTTCGGGCGGCCGATGAAGCTGGAGGCGATTTTGAGCCATTTGGCGGAGGCGAAGACGGTGGAGACGGTGGTGGGGGCGGGGGGGTGAGGGGGCGGCTAGCGTTCGCCGTGTAGAGGCTCGGTCATTCCAGAGGCAGGATGAGGTTTTCTGACTTGTCGCGTGCACGCGGAGCCTTTTTGAATGTGGCATCGCGGTGGTGGGTCGGATATTCAGGTTGTTTGCCGTCGAGAATCTGCTGGATAGTCAGAATCTGGATGCGTGGATACTGAACCACTCCGCCCGCCACGTGCGACTGGTAGAACCCGGCCTCGGCCGCCTCACGGAGCATTGGCTTAGTCGGCTCTTCGAAGCAGAGAAAGATACCGATCTCGGCCTTGTCGCGTTCCAGCGTGCCGCGCAGATCGCGGATCTGTGAGACGGTAACGCCTCCGGCCTTGACAGAGAAAAGAATCTGCTTCGATTTGCCGGTATCGTCGTCGTGGAAATACAGGCGGCCGTCAATCCCGCGGTCTGCACCCTTCTTCTGCTCTGCGGGGCGCGCGCCCACCAATCCCAACGCCCACCACTGGAACTGATATTTATCTTCGGCGGCAAGGCGTTCGGCTCCGGCGAAATCGGTTGGCTCGCCAATCACTTCATAGGTGTCGCGAATCTGCGGGCCGAAGGCGTCGGAGAGGCGTTTCTTAATGAGGCCGATGGCCAAGTGGGTAATATCGATGCCGATCCAGCGGCGATTGAGGCGTTGAGCGACCTGGATGGTCGTGCCGCAGCCGCAGAAGGGGTCGAGGACGACGTCGCCTTCGTTAGACGAGGCTTTAATGATGCGCTCGAGGAGCGCTTCGGGTTTTTGCGTGGGGTAACCCAAGCGTTCCTGGGCCTGGGAGTTGATGAATGGGATGTCGTCCCAAACCGTTGTGAGCAGGGTTCCCCTCATTTCGTCGAGGTATCTTTTGAAGCGAGGCGCACCAGACTTTGTGTAAACCAGTCGGCCCTCGTCGTGAGCACGCTGCATCCTGTCCTTCGTCCATCGCCAGACCTTCGTTACTCCGTGCCATTCGTATGTCAGGTTCGGTCGATTGCGATTGGGGTTTGTGCAGTCGCTCAATGTGTATTGCCGACCCGTTTCCTCTTCGACGTTGGAATAATGGCTTTTTAGATAGTCCTCATCGTATCCGCGGTACGGGGCGTTCCATGTGTTCGTGTCACTTCGCCCGTAGAAGAGCAGTATGTCATGCGTCGACGGGTAGCGTGTGTAGGCGTGGGCCTTGGGGTCTGCGCGCTTCCAGATAATCTCATTTCTGAAAAACTGTGGGCCGAACACTGCGTCCATCAGCATTTTGAGGTAATGGCTGGCAGTGGGGTCGCAGTGTAGGTAGATCGATCCGGACGGCCTTAGGACGCGGCGTAGCTCCACGAGGCGTGGCGCCATCATGGCGAGGTAAGCCATCATGTCGCTGGTGCCCAGAAAAGTACGAAACGCACGCATAGCGTCAGCGATGCGTCCGCCGATGTTCTCTACGATGTGCTGGTAGGAGCGCTCGGCGTCAAGGTTCCAGGTCCAGGTATCCTCAAATGCGTGAATTTGGGCGCTGGATTTGGAGCCGTCTTTTTCTGCGAAGAGGACGCTGTAGTCCTGGCGCGAATTGAAGGGCGGGTCGAGGTAGACCAGATCGACGGATTCGTCGCGGACGTAGAGACGGAGGACGTCGTAGTTGTCGCCGTAGTAGAGCTTGTTCTTTTCCGGCATGGGAGCAGGGTCAGGGTAGCACGCAAGGCGAACGACGGAGAGCGTTGCTCCCGGCGCAGTATTTCCTTCGTAACCTGCCCAAGGCGAGGAAGGGGCGGCTCTTGTGCCAGCACCACATCCTGCCCCGCCGACGAAGACGACGTTAAATCCGCTGCCAACTTCCTCGTCGACCGCTATGGAGAGTGAAGTAAAATCGCAGGCGAGAGAAGGTTCCCGATGAAAGACTCCGATTCCCCTCTCCTTTCGCCGATCTACTGGATCGGCTGGCTGATTCGGTTGCCCTTCCGCGTCCTCGCATTGGGCCTCCGTGTGGCGGATCGCGCCATCGGCGGCCGCTGGTGGATTCCGCCCGTCACGGCGATGGGCTTCCTGCCACCGGCGTTGAGCGTGTTTCGCCTGCGGTGGTCGGTGGCGCTGGGCGGCTGGTTCTTCGTGATGGTTGGCGTCGTAATCCTCTGCTCGTTCGCCGAATCCCTGAACGAACTACTCCGTGTCCAACGCGAGATTCTCGCCGCCCTTCGCGCGCGCGAGCGCTAAGCGACCACGACCCGCGCTCTCACCCCCCGACAAAACCGCGCAGAAATGGGGTACCCGTTCCTCCCGGAGATTTCTGATTTAAGCGTTTCCCGGCACAATTGCTTTGGGTGAGGGGAAGAAGTCTGCGGCGAGGGTCAGCAATTCACCTGGGGGAACGGGTTTCGCCAGCAGTTCAAAGTTGTGGCCCTTGCGCCGGGCCAGTTCCACAAGCTCGGCAACGCTGCCGTCCCCGGTGAAGAGGAGCGTGCTGGAGAGTGGGAATTCCGCCTTCATTTTCATGGCGAGGTCGACGCCGTTCATCCCGGGAAGGCGCACGTCCACGATGACGAGTTGGGGATTCCATTCGGCAATGAGGGGAAGCGCCTGCTCTGCCGAATAGGCGGCCTGCGCGGAGTAGCCGGCGTTGGAAAAGATGGTTTTCAGCGTGTCGGCGATGTTGTGCTCGTCGTCGACGATCAGAACCCTTTTTTCGGAACCCATGACCCATCCTGCGAACGAAATTGGCGGATTGCGTACGCCTGCGACCGCTTGCTGCACAGGGGTAGAGACAGGCCGATGGTAGCCGGGCGGACACAGCTACCGATGTGATCCATCCATAACACCAGGGTAAGGTGGAAACAATGGCCGGCGCATGTTGGCGGGGCGGCCCGGGGCTGAAGCCCCCTTTCCACCCGCCCGTCGATTTCCCGGCCTGAAGGCCGGGACTTTTGCCATCGTCCTGCTGGCGCGGGACACGCTCCGCGCAGGGCCGAAGCCCTCTGTTATGTGGGTTGGTTACGGCCGGACTGAATGAATAGGTTGCGGAAAAAGTCGGGTTCCCCCCGGAAAAGCGTCCCTCAGGGGCTAGAGCCCAACGAATTTACAGATACTTACGGCACGGATAAATCCGTGCCCCCTTTCAGAACAATGCATTCTTCCGCAAGCTGTGAAGTCGTGCCCTGATACAACTGCGGGCGCGCTCGCGCTCTCACCCATTTCGCAACGGCGGCGAAATATGGGGTACCCGACGGAGCCTTTACCTGGGAGGAACGGCGTACTCCGTATGAAGGTGCATCTGCCAGTGGCCATCGCGACGAACCCAGACCGTAGTGATGTTCGTATCGCCGGACAAGGTACGGGTACCGCAGGTGGGTGTCTCCGTGGCGTGATACACGAGCGTGGCGATATCGGCGGTGAGGAAGACCACATGGGGATCAAGGAGTTTGACGGGAGCAAGGGTACAGTGCTGATGGAACTGCCCGACGAACGCAAGAACCTGATCCCGATTCATGAACTCCTCTTCAACGTTGATGAACTCCGGTAAGAGGAGTTTCGACAGATCGGCGGTGTTGCCGCTGACGTACGCCTGCCAGAAGGTGGCCTCCTGCGCGATGATTGTGTCTTGCGTACTCGTAGTTTGACCGTAGGCGGACACGGTGATGGACAGCAGTACCAAAGTTAAGAGCGAGCGCATGGGTTGATTGAGACTCCTGCATTAACCTGGATTCATTGGTACTTGAGGGGCATGATACCTATTACCCCCGCGCCGGGGTAGCACGCAGCAACGCACAGGATTCGACGATCCTCTCAATGCGTCCCTCCCTGGGTCACGTTCCGCTTCTGTCAATGATGCTTGACAGACCACGATTGAACCTGTAATGTTTCCTTGTCAGTATGTAAAGGAGACTCATCATGTGGTGTATCGCTAACCCTGCACAGGCCCGCTATTTTAAGCGGATGTTGGTAGCGGCTTTGCTGTGCATTCTGCTGTCTGCTTTGGCGGCTTTGGGGTTCAAGTTCGGTCATTTAGCGGGGCCTTTGGCGTGGCTGGTAGCCACGCTGGCTGCCATGCCGATTGTCGGCGCGTTGTTGGGCACGGCTGCTTATTTGAGCGAGGAGAAGGACGAGTTCCAGCGCAATGTGCTGATCCAGGCGATGCTGGCCGGGATTGGCGCGACGCTCGCGGCCACCACGATCTGGGGGTATCTCGAGGACTTTGTGCAGGCGCCGCACCTGCGGCTGATCTATCTGTATCCGCTGTTCTGGATGTTTGTAGCGCTGTCGATGCCATTGGTGCGGCGGAGGTATCGGTGAAAAACCGGCTGAAGGTGTTGCGCGCGGAACGGAACTGGTCGCAGGGCGACCTGGCGCAGCGGCTGGAAGTGTCGCGCCAGTCGGTGAATGCGATCGAGACGGGGAAATACGATCCGAGTTTGCCGCTGGCGTTCAGGCTGGCGCGGGTGTTTGAGACGACGATTGAGGGGATCTTCAGTGACGAGGGTGCAGGAGGTAGGGGGTAGGGGTAGGAAGAGCGTTGTTGGTTGTCAGTTGTCGGTTGCCCTCGTCATTCGGGAGCGTCCTGTTCTTCACGGGCTTCACGGATGGCTTCAACATCGGCGAGGTCGCGCATTCGTCCGGAGCACAGCTTGTTTTGGATCAGGTGCTGGGGAGAAATGACGTGGGCTGGAACCCCATCGATTTGACCTTCCATCCGCTGTGCCCATGCCTCGTCGAAGGTCACGCCGTCGATTGACTGGAGGATGTCGACACGGGCGGGGGGCTGGCCAATCTGGAAGACGGAGTTGGGGTCATCCCGAAAATCATTCGGAGCCAGTCCCGCGATGGGTGCGCCATAAGCGGCGAGCGCACGAAAGACAGCCTCACTATTTTTGATGTCGGATCGAATGAAGAGATCGAGGTCCTTGGTCGCGCGCGGCTCTGCGTAGGCACCCACCGCGTAACCGCCGACGATTAGATACTCAACCCCGTGGGCGTTGAATACGGACAAGAGTTGCTTCAGATCTTCGGGAAGCATCGTATTGGACACCCTTGAGGGAGTAAGCGACGATTGTGGCATCCCAGACAGCTGCGAGCCGCTCGCCGATGGGGCGGCTTTGCCAATAGCGGTAGACCTCAGCCTTCTGTTCTTTGTGGCTGGAGAACCTGCGAATTGTCTTTTCAGCGGTCACGGATCACGCTCACAAACTGATTGTATTCGCACTCCGCCGCCATGGCCTCAGGCATGAGGCTCGCCGGCAACGGTGCGGCATCTTCGCAATCAACGCCGGAGCCGGCCGGGAAGGGTTGCTGCTCTTCCCTTTCGAAGAAGCGCTTGACGGCGTCGAGGATGGCGTTGCCGGATTTGGCTTCGAAGATGGCTTTGCGCAGGGATGAGCCGCCGGGGACGCCGTGGGTGAACCAGGAGGCGAACTGCTTCATCTTGCCGGCGGCTTCGCGTTCGGGGGCGCGGGAGATGTCGGTGGTGAGCTCGGTGAGCAGCATTTCAAAGTAGGTGCGGATCATGCGATAGCGGTCCTGCTGGGTGGGCAGGTCGTAGCGGCCGGTGGTGGTGTACTGGGCGATCTGGCGGAAGATCCACGGATTGGCGGGAGCGGCGCGGCCGATCATGACGGCGTCGCAGCCGGTTTTGGCGATGAGGGCGCAGGCGTCTTCGGGGGTGCGGACGTCGCCGTTGCCGATGACGGGGATGGTGATGGCGTCCTTGACTTCGGCGATGTGGTGCCAGCGGGCCTGGCCGGAGTAGCCCTGCTCGCGGGTGCGGGCGTGAAGGGCGACGGCGTTGAGGCCGCAGTCTTCCGCCAGCTTCGCCAGCGGGACGCAGACGATGTGGTTGTCGTTCCAGCCGAGGCGGAACTTGACGGTGAACGGAATTGTCACCGCGGCGCGCACAGATTCAAAGATGGTCTGGATGAGGGGCAGATCGCGGAGGAGGCCGCTGCCTCCGTTGCAGGAGACGACGCGCTTGGCGGGACAGCCGAGGTTGAGATCGACCATGTCGAATCCGGTGTCCTCCACAATGCGCGCGGCCTCGGCGAGGGTGGCAGGGTTGGAGCCGAAGAGCTGCGCGGAGATGGGGTGCTCATCGTCGTAGAAGGTGAGGTAGCGCTTGCGTTTGGATTCGCGCATGCGGGAGAGGCCGTCGGCCGAGGTGAATTCGGTCATGATGAGGCCGCAGCCGGACTGCTGGTTGGTGATGGCGGCGTCGACCGATTCGGGGTGATTGGATTCCGACGAGAAGACGCTGGCGTTGCGGATGAAGCGGCGGAAGACAGTGTCGGTGACGCCGGCCATGGGGGCGAGGACGGTGGCGGGGGCGACGGGGACGTTGCCGATCTGGAGAGACGCGGGGACACGGGTGGTGTCGGGCATGGCGTGCTCGAGCGGATTGTCCCAGTGCTTCTTCATGGCGTGTTCAAGCGAGCTGGTTCATAAGAAAAGCCTCCGCCAAGGCGGAGGCTTTTGCCCGGGGCGCGCTCGTTTGTTAACGGGTGGCCACAGTCTCGGTCTTGGCGTACTTGCGACGGAAGCGCTCAACGCGGCCCGCGGTGTCGACCAGCTTTTGTTTGCCGGTGAAGAACGGGTGGCAGTTGGAGCAAATTTCGGCGTGGATATCGCCTTTGTTCGTGGAGCGCGTGGTGAAGTTGTTCCCGCACGCGCAGACCACGCGAATCTCGTGATAGTTCGGATGGATCCCCTGCTTCGGCATGACTCAAAAACCCTTTCCCTGCAATCTTCTTATTTTAGCGGTAAAGCGGTCAGCGGTAAAGCGGGCAGCGGTAAAGCGGGCAGCGGTAAAGCGGGCAGCGATGAGACGGGCAGCGGTGATGCTGTCAGCGGTGGGACGGTCAGCGATGAGACTGTCAGCGGTGGGGCGGTCAGCTAAGAACCGACCCGCGGTGCGGTTGACATGCGCCACGCGACCCAGGGGGCGGCTATGACGCAGAAGACGATCAGTGCGGGGACGAGGCTGGCGTACCCGTTATGGAGGCCGAGGCCGATGCCGACATTGGCGCCGCCGCGGGGCGAGCGCGCAGCATAGACCCGTACGGTAGCGGCGATGCATGCGAGAAGAGCGAAGCCTGGCGCGGGCCACCAGATGCTGATGCGCTGGCGGGCGGCGATGATGCTGATCGTCCATCCAACGAGGAGGGGCGCGGTGTAGTAGAGGGCGCGGCCGGCGGTGAAGTAGTAGTAGGCGAGGCCGGTGGTTTGGTGTCCGAAAGGCGAATCCATGCCGGGGAGAAACCAGTTCCAGCCGGTCCAAAGAATCGTGAGGGCAGCCGCATAGGCCGCGGCGAGGACGGCGATGGGCACGAGGCCGAAGGCGGCCCACGGTGCGCGGGCGGACCAGGCGCGAAGTTGAGGCTGGCGGATCATGGCCTGGGCGAGGTGTTCGGTGTCGCCGAGACGGGCGAGGGCTGCGGATTCGGCGGCAGGGCGAGCGAGGCCGTTGCGCTGCTCTTCGGCTATGAGGTCGGCGAGGTGGTCGGATAGCTCGGCGAGATAGCGGCGGACGTGGCGGGGCGCGACGCCGGCACGGAGCAGGCGCTCGCGGAGCTCATGCAATTGCCTGGGCATGGGTGCCTCCGATGACGTAGTTCGTAACGAGGGTTTGGATGGCGCTGGTGATGTGGGTCCAGTTGGCAGTGAGGTCGGCGAGCCGGCGGGCGCCGGGGCGGGTGAGCGAGTAGTAGATGCGGCTGCGTCCGGCAACGGTTTTGCGGTGCGAGCGGAGAGCGCCCTGCTCTTCGAGCGCATGCAGGACGGGGTAGACGACGCCTTCGCCGATGGCGATGGCTTGCTGCGTGCGGTCGTGGATGGCCTGCACGATTTCGTAGCCGTACATTTCGTGGCTGCGGAGCAGGGTGAGGATGAGGAGTTCAGGAACCCCGTTCATGAAGCTGGGATTGGAATCGCGAGGGGCCATTGAGGAGGACTATACCTTGTGGTTCAAGGTATGGCAAGGGGGAGGCAGCGGAAAAGCGGTCAGCGATGGGGCGGTCAGCGGTAAGGCGAAAAGGAGGTAGCTATTTTGCGGCAAGCAGTTCGCGGATGCGCCGCAGGAGGGCGCGCCGTTCGGAGGCCGAATTGAGGGGGAGGCGGAGCCAGCCGGAGGAGTCGCGGAGATCCGCAAAGATTCCGGCGGGATCCTCATGGAAATGCAGAAAGGCCGAAGATTTGCGGTAGAAGACGGCTCGTTTGCGCTCGGTGAGGGATGTCAGTTTGCGGATCTGGACCAAAAGGGACTCGATCGCATCGAGGGTTGCGCTTCCGGCGTGTTTCATTGCGCTTGCGAGTCGCCGTGGGAGTGTAAACGAGCGACGAGAACGGCACGGCGCAGGGTTGCCACCAGTAGCCAAACAAGGCTTATGAAAACTCCGAGCACTCCACCGAAGGAAAGGAAAATGAACGGCGTGCCGAAGCTGTCGCGATTCGGAACCGGGAGCCATCCTACACAGCCGCAGATGCCGGGAAGGCAGATCGCTGAGCCGAGGGCAACGGCACCGAGGCAGATTGCCAGACAAATCAGAGGGCGTTTCATGCGCTGCTTTCCTTGCCTTCATTCAGCCACGCTACGACGTCGGCGGCGTTTTGGTCGGGGGGATAGACGGGATAGAAGACGTGTTCGATGACGCCGTCGCGGAGGATGAGGGCGAGGCGTTTGAGGAGGGTCATGCCGTGCGTCTGAAAAGTGGGCAGGCGCAGGGCGCGGGTGAGGGCTAGCTTCTCGTCCGAGAGGATGGGGAATGGGAGATGCAGGCGTTCGGCTAGCTCGCGCTGGTACGCGGTGTCCTGCGTAGAAAGGCCGTAGAGGTCATGGACGCCGAGGGATTGGAGGTCGGCAAAGTGGTCGCGGAAGGCACAGGTTTGCGGAGTGCAGCCGCGCGCGCCGGGGATTGCTTCCCATCCGTCGGGGTTGGGTTCACCGGGACGGCCGGTGCGCGGGTAGGCATACACGACGGTCAGACCGGGGAGGGTGCGGAGGTCGATGGTGGCGCCGTCCGTTGCCGGGAGCGGGACCGATGGGAGATGCAGGCCAGAGAGATGATTGGCGGCGCCGTCGTCCTCGGGCGCGGGGAGCGTGGACCAGTCGGGAGTGGCGATGGAGGACACGAAAACAGGTTACAGGGGGTAGGGGGTAGGGGGTAGGGGGTAGGGAAAAACGGGTATCTGGTGGCTGGGTTCAGGGGCGTTGTTGGCAGTGGATGGGATCGGTGGCTAGAAGGACGCGGTCTTCGTCGGACGAATTGTCGGTGACGATGACGCGAAAAGATTCGCCGCCTGGGGCTACTCGGACGATGATGTGTCCGTTCTGGCTGCGGAGCTTGTTGATGAAGAGCTGATTGACGGAACGATTCGCGTCCATGATGCAGGTGGCGAAGACGTCGTGGGGCGCGGGATCGAGCGCGGGGCTGAGCATACGGCGCAGGGGCGCGATGGATGGGTGTCCGACATACCAGGACGGGATGATGAAATCCTGGGGGCGCAGGGAGCGGACCGTGTTGGGACTCATGGCGTCGAAGAAGGCGTGATGATCGGCGACGGCTACGTCGACGGGACCGCAGGCCTGGGCAACGGCGGTTTCGATGTCGCGCCAGGACTCGTTGGTGTCTTCGGTGTCTGAAGTGAGGTCGCCCCCGGTGTAGTAGCGGAAGTTGCCGTAGTCGAGGCGCAGGGCGATGGAGCACATGTTCTCGGTTGGGTAATCGGCTTGTGCAAGCGTGTTGAGGGACGGGAAGGTGGCGCGAGTTGCTGTGCCGTGGCCGGTCCAGACTTCGCCGTTGGCTGCGAGATTGCGGACCTGGAATTGCGGGTAATGCGCGGGGTTCTGCGTGGGGCGGATTTGATCGGCGCGGCCGGGTTGAATGCGTTCGACGGCGGCGTGGCGCTGCTGGCGGGCGCGGACCCAGGCGATGTAATTCGTGGCGTAGGGCGCGGTTTGCGGAGTGGGGTAGACGTAGCCGGGGAAGGCGCGGTCGATGAGGGTGCGGATGGGGAGGACGGCGTCGACGTCGGAGATGCCGGTGAGGCGGTAATTCCCTTCCGGCGCGGGCGGGTTTTCCGGGCCGAGGTCGCCGAGGTGGTCGGGATGGAGATGGGTGAGGATGGCGTAGTCGAGCTCGCGTCGGTTGGCGGGCTGCATGTGGCGGAGGGCGTAGGCGGCGATCCACTGGCCGGGGCGGAGATTCGCGTTGGGGCGCTGCGGGCAGGAGAGTTCGGTTGAATCCTCGTTGGTGCCGGCGTCGATGAGGAGGGTGGTGCCGTCGGGCGCGAGGAGAAAGGTGGAATTGCCGCGGCCGTAGGCGAGGTGGTGGATGTCGAGGGTGCCGGGGGTCCAGGGGTCGAGGGTGGATTCGGCTTTAGCGAAAAGGCGAAGGGGATTTACGAGTGCGGCGGCAGCGGCGAGTTGGAGGAAGTGGCGGCGGTTCATTCCAGGGTACAGGGTACAGGGCGCGGCGTGAATATCGGAGGGCTGGCCTCGGCGCTTGCATCCAGTCAAAAGCAGCCGGAGTGCCGCAAGAGATCAGGCTGCGGCGGAGGGATCAGCCGAGCTTTTTGGCCAATAAAACACGAGGAGCGCTGCTCCGCTGAAATAGAAACCTGTACTGACCCATGCAGGCGAGTGCAGCGCGAGATGGGCGACCAATCCCCAGAGAACGATGCTTTCCGCTGAGGCAAAGCCGAGAACATGAGCCGCAGAGCGGGTTCTGGCGGCCGCATCGGGGTTGCCCTCCGCAAGCTTGCTTGCTCCACGAGCCATGAGCTTTGAGCAGAGCCGATAGATGCTCCAGGCGGACCACGCGGCAATCATGGCGAGAAGGCCCGTCCGCCAGTCAGGCCGTGATACCGGAACGCCGGTAGCGAACGAACCGACGGGGGCGATGAGCAGGAAGCTCAGGGCGAAGGCCACCCACATTTGCCGCAGCGTTTTCAGACTGAGTGGCTTTCGCCCAGTGGGCATCATCTGGCTGCTTAAGGCTGAGGGTCTGTAGCGCGGAGTTCGGCGACGATTTCGGCGGCGGCTTTGCGGGCTTCGTCTTCGCGGTCGGGGGGGAAGGAGATGGCGCCGACGCGGGCGTGTCCGCCTCCGCCGTAGCGCTCGCAGATGGTGGCCAGGTTCACCATGTCTTCGGGTTTGGTTTTGGTCCAGGGATTGGAGCCGACGGCGACCTTGGTGCGGAAGCTGGACTTCGACAATCCGATGGAGTAAGTGGCTTCAGGATGAAGGTAATACGGGATGAACTTGTTGTATCCCTCTAAGGGATTGTCGGTGATGTCGAAGTAGATGGTGCCTTGTTTAGACTCGGAGCGTTCGCGGATGAGTTCGATGGCCTGCTGATGGCGTTCGAGGAGCGGTCCGAGGAGGCTCGAGACGAAGGGCTGCTCGAGGACCTGCTGGAGGGGCATGCGGGTGAGCAGGGGGATGAGGCGGGGGACGAAGGTGGGGTCCTGCGAGGCCTCA
This sequence comes from Acidobacteriaceae bacterium, assembly GCA_035482355.1. GTDB lineage: Bacteria > Acidobacteriota > Terriglobia > Terriglobales > Acidobacteriaceae > Palsa-343. The sequence continues at coordinate 13,254 of DATHQV010000226.1, forward strand.
ATAATGAGGGTGAGCTTCATGGCGGGAGCGGGCATTTCGACGGCGGACTGGGCGCTTTCGTAGAGGGCCCCGTCTACGATGTCGGCCCAGTGGATGAGCTCGGCCACCGGGGCGGGGTCGAATCCGAATTGGGTGGACGCGATGTGGGCGAGGAAGCTGGTGCAGGAGATGTAGTTGGGGTCGTAGAAGCGGTGGCCGAGGTAGCGGCCGTCGGCGATGCCGGCGAGGTAGTCCTGGTGATCTTCGGGAGTGAGGAAGGCGCTGAGGTGGTGATCGAACCACCAGGTGATGCGGGGCGAGGGCGAATATTTGAAATCGACGATGGCGTTTTCGTCGCCGGTGAATTCAGCCTCATTAAAGAGGGCTCCGGCGCGGTGGACGAGGCCGTGGTATTCGTAGTCGGCGCCGGGATGGACGCACTCCTGGTGGAATCGGCTAAAAAGCGAAGCCGAGCATGCGCCGTCAAAACACTTGTCGTGGTAGAAAACCCGGACCTTCAAGATGGGACCGCCCCCGCAACCGCCGGCGGTGGACGCCGGTCGGGAATCTCTTAGCTTACCGGGATGTCACGCGGTGTCAAGCGCGGGAAGCACACATTCCTTTCGATTGTGCGCGGAGTGAATTTTGATTGACGCGGGGCGATAAAACGTTGGTGCGCGTTTGCTGCTCGCCTGCGGGTGCATCTATAGTCAAAGTAGGTAGCATGCGCTTTGTTTTGCCTAAAATGCGGATTTCGCGCGCCCTGTTGATGGGGGGCCTGTGCGTCGCGCTCGTGTTGATGAGCGGGATGATCCAGGCAGCGCACTTCCACGCATCGGCACAACCGGATCACGATTGCGCTTTGTGTCTGACGATGCACAGCGTGGCGCAGGCGGCTGCGCCGATTGTGCTGCATTTCAGCAGCCGGTCGGTAGCGTCGCTGGTGCCGGCGCGGGCGATCTCTCGGCCGCGCGCTCAAATCCATTTCCGGCTGGCCAGCCGTCCTCCGCCCGTAGCGACATCCCTGTTCGCTTAGTCCTTTCAGGTCCGGGCTTTTAACCAGAATCATGTGGAGGTCGTGCATGCGCACATTGTTGCGTTGCAGCGCTGTTTTTATCTATCTAGTTTTGTTTGCCTTAATTTTTTCTGCCGCGCCGGGAATGGCGCAGTCCGGCTCGTCTTCAGGGACGGTTTCGGGGATCGTCGCCGATCCGACGGGCGCCGTGGTGCCGGGAGCGACGGTGAAAATTCAGAACCCGGTAAGCCAGTACGAGCGCACCGCGACAACGGACAGCGCAGGGCATTTCCAGTTCAGCAATGTTCCGTTTAACTCCTACCACATGACGGTAGACGCGTCGGGTTTTGGACCGTTTGCGCAGGACGTGAGCGTGAGATCGACGACACCAGTGGTGGCGCCGGTGACGCTGACGGTGGGAGCAGCGGCGTCGACCACGATTGAGGTGCGGGGGGAAGACCTGGTGAACAACTCCGCCAGCATGGACACAGATATCGACCGGCAGGCGTTTGCGGAGATTCCGCTGGAGAGCCAGTCATCGTCGCTGAGCTCGCTGGTGACGCTGTCGTCGCCGGGGATCACGGCGGATTCAAACGGGATGTTCCACGGCCTGGGCGATCACGCGGAGAATTCGTTCAGCGTGGATGGGCAGGCGATTACGGATCAGCAGAGCAAGGCGTTTTCGAACCAGCTGCCGGATACGGCGGTGCAGTCGATGCAGGTGATTGAAGGCGCGCCTCCGGCGGAATACGGGGACAAGACAAGCCTGGTGATCCAGGTGACGACGCGGTCGGGCCAGGGAGTGACGAAGCCGACGGGGTCGATCAACGCATCGTACGGAAGCTTTGGATCAAGTGGCGGCGGATTCGATCTGGGCTACGGCAAGCAGAACTGGGGCAACTTTATTTCGGCGAACGGGCTGAACACAGGACGGTTTCTGGATGCGCCGGAATTTGTGACGTTTCACGACAAGGGCAACGAGCAGAACGTATTCGACCGCGTGGATTATCAGATCGACACGGCGGACTCGGTGCACCTGAATCTGAACTATTCGCGTTCCTGGTTTCAGACGCCGAACACCTACGACAATCTGAATACGGGCGATGTGAACCTGGCGGGGCAAGCGGTGACGGGGCAGACGGATCAGCGTTCGAAGATTGGGACGATTGATATTGCGCCGAGTTACACGCGGATTCTGAGCCAGACATCGGTGTGGAACCTGGGCGCGTTTCTGCGGAAGGATAACTACCACTATTATCCGAGCGCCGATCCGTTTGCGGATCTGGGACCGGTGCAGCAGCAGAGCATCGGACAGGACCGCAGCCTTGCGAACGATGGCGTCCACACCGACGTTTCGTACGTGAAGGGGATGAACAATCTGAAGGTGGGCGCGCAGTACGAACAGACGTTTCTGCATGAGAGCGACGTGCTGGGGATTGTTTCGCCGACCTATCTGAATTCGCTGGGATGCATGACGGGGAATGTGCCGACTGCAGCGCCGTGCACGACGCTCTATCCGTACGATCTGACGCGGGGCGGCGGGTTTTATAACTTCAAGGGCCACACCGACGTGAAGGAACTGGCGCTATACGTCGAGGATCAGATCACGAAAGGCAACTGGCTGTTTAATGTTGGAATCCGCGGGGATTTGTATAACGGGCTGACGGATGCACGGCAGGCGGAGCCGCGTTTGGGCGGGTCGTACAGCATTAAGCGGACGAACACGGTGTTGCGCGCGTCGTATGCACGGACGCTGGAGACACCGTTCAATGAGAACCTGGTGCTGTCGGACCAGGGATGTCTGAATGCGGTTGTGAATCCGCTGCTGCTGTGCCAGGCGGGGAGCTCGGGCACGCTGTCGCCGGGATATCGCAACGAATATCACGCGGGATTGCAGCAGGTGGCGGGCAAGCACTTTGTGGTGAGCGGCGAGTACATCTGGAAGTACACGAACAATGCGTACGACTTCAGCGTGCTGGGCAATACGCCGATTACGTTTCCGATTGAGTGGCACAACTCGAAGATTCCTGGATTTGCGCTGCGCGCGAATGTGACGCCGATGCATGGCTTCAGCGCGTATGCGGTGATGTCGTCGGTGGCAGCGCGATTCATTCCGCCGCAGGTGGGCGGCGCGGGCGCGACGGTGGGGCAGACGGGGTATCCGTTCCGCATCGATCACGACGAAAAATTCAACGAAACGACGCACATGCAGTATCAGATCCCGGGGAAATACAGCCCCTGGTACAGCTTCAACTGGCGGTTTGACAGCGGCGAGGTGGCGGGAGCAGTTCCCTGCTACAACCCGTTGTCGAACGATCCGAACAGCGCTTGCGGACCGACATCGACGCTGCTGAACGGGCAGCCGGCGGTGAGCCTGGCGAATCTGGACGCGGATGAGGAATTTGAAGCGGGACTGGAGTGCGATGGCGTGAAGGCGACGCCGACGCAGGCGCTTCCGGCGACTTGTCTGGCTTCGCAATACACTTCGTCACTGGTAAAGATTCCAGCGCCGGGGACGGGCGACAACGATCACAACCCGCCGCGCATTCAGCCGCGGAACTTATTCGATATGTCGCTGGGGCAGGACAATTTGTTCCACGGAGATCGGTATAAGTGGGGCGCGCAGTTGACGGCGATCAATGTGACGAATGATTACGCGCTGTATAACTTTCTGTCGACGTTTAGCGGAACGCATTATGTGTCGCCGCGGGCGGTGACGGGGCAGATCACGCTGCATTTTTAGGGGCGGGGAAACAGGTTCTAGTTTCTAGTTTCTAGGTTCTAGGTTCTAGGTTCCAGGTTCCAGGTTCCAGGTTCTGGTTTCCAGGTTTCGCGATGCGGCCCACTTCGGTGAATCTCGCCCGGAGTGGGCCATTTTCTCGACCAGACAGGGCAGGAAGGTCAGCGGCGTCGGGGAAGATTCAGCTTTTGCTGAGGAAGACCATGGTGACGCCGATGACGACGAAGACGAGGCCGAGCCAGCGTTGGGGGCTGACGTGTTCGTGGAGGAAGACGACGCTGCCGAAGGCGGCTGCGACGTAGTCGAGCGCGGTGACCGGGACCACGAAGCTGACGCTGTAGGCAGAGAGCGCGCCGAGCAGGGAGAAGAAGGCGAGGGCCATCATGCCGACGCCGGCCCACATCCACGGCTCGACGATGGCGCGGCCGGCGACGCGGAGAAGTTGGGCGGGACGAAATCCCTCCGCTTCGCCGACGGACTTCATGGCGCGGGAGACGCAGAGCTCGCCTCCGGTGCCGCAGAGGACGATGGTGGGGAAAACGATGTAGCCGATCATGATGCGTAACCGATCATGGCGCGACTCTCTCCACGGGATTGCGAGGCGTAGTTTTGGGAGCGGTGCGGCTGACGACGAGGACGCCGAGGCAGATGACGGCGATTCCGGCCCAGCGGAGGGGCGAGACGTGCTCGCCGAGAATGAGCCATCCGAGGAGCGCGACGACTCCGTAGGCCAGCGAGGAGGCAGGACGGACGAAGCTATAGTCGGCCCAGGAAAGCGCGAGCGACCACGAGATAAAGAAGGTGATGAGGGCAGCGATACCGAGCCAGATAGAGGGCGTGGAAAAGACGGTGAGGGCGGTGTGGAGGAGCACGGGGAGCGGCCAGAGGGAGAGCGGGCCGACGTGCTTCATGCCGCGGCCGAGCAGGACGTTGCCCAGGGGCCCGGCCAGAATCATGACGAGGATCATGAGGAAGGTCTTCAGGTGCAGGGGCTTGTGCGCGGATCCGGGTGCGGGAGGGTGGTCAGCGAGTTGCGAGGACACATGACCATTGTATCGAAGCAGACGGGGGCGACGAGAGGGGCGACGGGAGGGGTACGGGATCGGCAGAGCGTTGCAGGCACAATGGGTTACGGCAGGATGATGAGAGCGTTTTCCTGCGGCGCAGGGGAGGGTGGGAGGCGCCGGAATGATGGGGTTGGGCGGGGGGTCCTGTGATATTCTGGCCTCGTTGTGTCGAGCAATACGCTCAGTGTCGATTGCGCTGCTGACCCTCCTGTCCATGCGAATAGTTCTTCTCGGAATAGCGGCGATCCCCTTTATCTATTACGGCATTGCTCTCTTTAGCTGCCTGCGGTATTTCCTGACTGCGAAATTGGTGGTGAACGATTTTGCGCCGCCGGTGAGCAATTTGAAACCGGTGCGGGGGCTGGATCCGGAAGCCTACGAGAATTTCGCGAGTTTTTGCCGGCAGGACTATCCGAATTACGAGATTCTGTTCTGCATTGGCGACACGCACGATCCGGCGTATCCGTTGCTGGAGCGGCTGCAGAGCGAATTCCCTGATACAAAGATTCGGATCCTGATTGGGTCGAACCGGATTGCCGCCAATGACAAGGTGACCAAGCTGGCGCGCATGGTGGACGAGGCGTCGTTTGAGCATTTGGTGATCAGCGACAGCGATGTGCGGGTGGAACCGAATTATCTGCGTCGGCTGGTGGCTCCGCTGAAGGATAAGAAGGTTGGAGCGGTGACGTGCTTCTACGTTCCGACGGAAGAAAAAGGATTTGTGCAGCGGCTGCAGGATGTGGGGATGCTGTCAGATTTCTACCCCGGCATTCTGGTGGCAAAGCAACTGGACGGCGTGAAGTTTGCGCTGGGGCCAACGATTTGCACGACGAAGACGAACCTGGCGGAGTGGGGCGGATATCCGGCGATTGAGAACATGCCGGGCGACGATCTGCTGGTGGGGCGTTCGATTGCGGAGCGGGGGCACGAGGTGGTGCTGCTGCCCTACGCGATCGATACGGTGCCGGATTTTCAATCGCTGCGCGAGCTCTTCATGAAGCGGCTGCGCTGGCTGACGGTAATGCGCCACATGCGGACGCAGGGGCACGCAGGACTGATTTTCACGCTGGGGCTGCCGTGGACGCTGCTGGCGATGGCGATTGCTCCGACAGCCACGATTGCGGTTGCTTATGCCTGCGGGTATTTGCTCGTTCGCTGGCTGCTGACGCTGCTGGTGGGCGTGAAGGGATTGAAGCAGCCGGGAGTTTGGGCGAATCTGGCGCTGGTTCCGGTGTGGGATGCGCTGGCGACGGTGATCTGGCTGGTGAGCTTTACGCGGCGCTCGATTCGGTGGCGCGGGCACGATTACCGGATCGTGAATGGGAACCTGGTTCCGGTGCGTCCGGAAGAGGTGCTGCGGGCTCAGGAAAAGGCCGCGGCTCTGGCAGCGGAGCAGGCGCTGCACGCGCACAAGTCTCCGGGGGAACTGTAGAGCAGGGTACAGGGTACAGCGATCAGCGATCAGCGTTCAGCGTTCAGCGATGGGTTGATTGGTGATCAGGAATCTTCCGCCACTTCCCTTCACCATAAATAATTCATCTTTGCCGACCAGGGCTTGCAGGTGAGCTAGCTGGTCTTCGCGCGCGAAGATGTAATAGCGCGCAGGGCCGCGCCACAGCTGCTGGAACTCCGGGTCTTCGATGAAGACGTGGGCGGAGGTTGGCGCGTAGGAGCCGTAGACCAGGCCCATGAAGCGTCCATTGAGCAGGAGCGCGGTGCGGTCGGTATAGAAGAAGATCGACGAGAACCAGAAGTAGTGATGGTCGACGATGAGCTCACCCTGCGGAGAGGCTTCGAGGGCACGGACCAGCGGCCGCGAGGAGAGATAGGGATCGAAGGTGACCATGGCGAGGCGCGCGGCGTGGAAGAAGACGACCATCATGAGCGCGATGCCGAAGTAGGCGCGCTTGCTTGCGGTCCGCAGTGTGAAGAGGACGCCGATGAGGAAGGCCGTGGCGGCGAGCGCGAGCGGGATGCGCAGATAGGCGAAGGAATCGAGGGTCAGATCTTCCATGTGGCCGAGCGAGAGCTTGTAGGCCGCGGGATGGGGACTGAGCGCGTTCGAAATATCGCCGGGCGTGGGATCGTGGCGGACGGCGATGAGGATAGCGATGCACGCGATGGCCGCGGCTGCGCAGATGACGGTAACGGCGCGCGTGCCCCAGCGGATGGGGCGGCCCTCGAGCACCATGGCCGAGCCGATGAGCAGCGCGACGGCCGGGTAGATGGGCATCGAATAGTATTCCTGGGTCGTCGAGAAGGTGAAGAACACCATGACGAAGCCGATCCAGCAGAGGGCGAGCAGACGGACTTTGCCGGCGCGATCGGTAGGCCGGTAGGAGAGACGGAATGCGCCGGGGAGATAGACGCTCCACGGAAAAAGCCAGATGAGATTGAAGAGCCAGAACCAGATGCGCGGGACGGTGTCGTAGTCGCGGGGGTAGCGCAGGTTGAGGAAGCGGAGCAGTTGCTCGTTGATGAAGAAAAACCACGCGAATCCGTGATACTCGCCGGGAATGCTCTTCATGGTGAAGGCGAAGTAGGGCGGATTGCGGAGGGTGGCGAGGATGTGCCAGGGCGCGGCGATGAGCAGGATGATGAGAATGCCGCTGAAGGGGCGGAGGCGCTTCCAGGTGCGCGCGACAAACATCTGCCGCGTGATGAGCAGGTAGATGAGAATCGCTCCAATGGGGAAGACGACGCCGATGAGGCTTTTGAGGAGCAGGCCCAGCGCCATGCAGGCAGCCATGACGGCGGCCCAGGCGCGGGGATGCGGATCGTCGTCGTCAAGCGCGCGAAGAAAGGCCCAGAGCGAGAGAGCGATGGTGAGGGTCTGGAGCGAATCGGGCAGGATGATGCGGGTGAAGAGCCACAGGCCGATGCAGGTGGACATGCAGAGACCAGCGTAGAAGCCTTCGCGCTTGCCGAAGGCCCACATGCCGAAGGCGGCGGTGAGCAGGCAGAGAGAGATGGCGGAGAGTGCGACGGGGATGCGGGCGGACCAGTCGTGCACACCGAAGATTTTGTAGGAGACGGCGAGGGTCCAGTAGATGAGCGGCGGCTTTTCGAGGAAGGGGACGCCGTCGAGATGCGCGGTGACCCAGTCGCCGGAGGTGAGCATGTTGTGGGCGATCTGCGCTTCGACCGCGTCGACGTCATCCATGAGCGACGGCGGAGAAATGATGGTGCCGAGGTATACGGTCGCGGCGAAGAGCGTAACTATGAGAAAAATGCGGCGGCGGGTTACAGCCCAATCGCCAGCGGCTGGCCGTTCGACTGCCGGCTCGGTACGGAGCTTATCTTCCATCGCCTCATCCAAAGGAACAACGTCATGAGACCCCAGAGGTGGTAGCCCACGTTGATGCTACGGCTCATGTGTCGTTCTGTCAGGTTCCAAATCCGGTCGAAGCGGAACAGGGCGGCGTGCTCGGCCTGCGCCCACTCGAAGGTTTCCATCAGCATGCCGCGGAGGGGGCCGCGGAACCACTCGTGTGCGGGAATATCGAACCCGACTTTGCTGCGCTGGGTGATGGAAGTGGTCAGGTGCGGCTGCATCAGTTCTTTCAAAACAAACTTCTGGCGCTTGCCGCGAATTTTTAAGTCGGTGGGGAGGGTGGCGGCGAATTCCATGATGCGGTGATCGAGGAACGGGGGACGGACTTCGACGGAGTGCGCCATGGACATGCGGTCGGACTTCACGAGGATGTCGTCGGCGAGATAGTACTTCTGATCGAAGGCCATGAAGGGGGCGATGCCGTCGCCGGGGGCCTTGGCCTGGAGTTCCGCGAGGATGTTGAGCAGGCTGCCGGGGAGGGGCGCGGTGACCAGGCCGGCTTTTTCCTGCTCGGAAAATGTGCCGTTCCAGTAGACGTGGGCTTGCTCCGCGGGGAGAAGACTGCCCTGGAGGAGGCGCTTCACTTTGTATTCGAGCGAAATTTTTTCGTTGGAGGCGGGCCAGAGATTCATTCCCTGGAGGGCGAGGCGGATGGCGGAGGCGGGGGCGTGGCGAACGGTCTGCGCGATGCGATTGGCGCGGTAGGTGAGATAGCCGCCGAAGACTTCGTCGGCGCCTTCGCCGCTGAATGCGACGGTGACGTGCTTGCGGCAGAGTTGGGAGAGAAACCAGACGGGGAGAGCGCCGGCGTCGGCGCTGGGCTCGTCAGAATAGTAGGCGAGCTCGCGGATGGCGCCTTCGAGATCCTGATCGGGATTGAGGTCGAGCTGTTCGTGCTGAGAGCCGTAGCGCTGGGCGACTTCGCGAATGTACGGCGTCTCATCGAAGCTGTGACCGGTAAAGGAAATGGAAAACGTGCGCAGGGGCGTGGAACTGGCCTGCGAGGCGTAGTGCAGGACGGTGCTGGAGTCGACGCCGCCGCTGAGCCAGACGCCGAGCGGAACGTCGGACATCATGTGCTCGCTAACGGATTGCAGCATGAGGCGATCGAGCTCGGATTTGGCGTCTTCGAGTGAGATGGCCTGGGGGGTCATGGCGGGAATTTGCCAATACGGCTCCTGGCGGACGAGTCCGTTGCGCCACTCGAGCCAATGGCCGGGCGGAAGCTTCTCGATGCCCTCGACGAGAGTCCACGGGGACGGAACGTAATTGAGGGAAAGGAAGGCGTCGAGTCCGTTGAGGCTGATGTGCGGCTCGATCTCGGGATGGATGAGGATGCCTTTTAGTTCGGAAGCGAAGAGGAGATCGTCGCCGCGCCGGTAGAGGTAGAGCGGCTTGATGCCGAGGCGATCGCGGCCGAGGATGAGGCGGCGGCGCGAATTGCACCAGAGGGCGGCGGCGAACATGCCGCGGAGGCGCTCGAAGCAGGCCGTATCCCACTGGAGGAAGGCGTGGAGCACGACTTCGGTGTCGCAATGAGTATGAAATTGATGGCCGACGGCTTCGAGCTGGTGGCGAATCTCGACGTGGTTGTAGATTTCGCCGTTGAAGACGATGACGTGGTCGCGGTCGTCAGAGTGGATGGGCTGATTGCCGCCGGCGAGGTCAACGATTTTGAGGCGGGTGGCGCCGAGGCTACAGCTAAGGGACTGGTAGACGCCTTGCTGATCGGGGCCGCGATGGAGCAGCGTGTCCGTTGCTCGCGCGATGCGCTCTGGACCGGGATTCCAACTTTTGGTTGTGAATCCGACTATGCCGCACAAATCCTGTCAGCCTCTTGTGGATTGCCTCAATCTGTTGAAAAAGGCGGGGTTTCTGTCTTTATGGTAGCACGCGAGGCAGGAGGTTCCGGGCGCGGTGTTGCTACTCGTAACGCAATGAATCGATGGGATCCATGCGGGCGGCACGATTGGCGGGGAGGGTTCCGAAGATGATGCCGACGGCGGCTGAGGCGGACAACCCGACGACGGCCGACCAGATGGAAACGGGGATGCGGTAGTCCGAGAAGAAACGGATGGAAAACGGGATAGAGAGGCCGATGACGGTGCCGATGAGGCCGCCGAAGAGGGAGACGAAGACGGCTTCCATGAGGAACTGGAGACGAATTTCGCGCGAAGTGGCTCCCATGGCTTTGCGGATACCGATCTCGCGGGTGCGCGCGCGAACGGTGGCGAGCATGATGTTCATGATGCCAACGCCTCCGACGGCCAGCGTGACCGTGGAAACCAGCAGCAACATCCAGGTGAGCGCGTTAACGACTTTGCCGGCCATGGTAATGAGGGCGGTCATGGTCATGGGTTTGTAGACCGAGTTGGCGAGATGGCGGGTGTGCAACACGCCAACGATTTGCAGCGCTGCGCTCTCGACGTCGCCCTGGTCGCGGATGGTGAAGTAAATCTCGTTCACATTTTCAGTGCCGATGAAGTAGCGGCCTACGGAATAAGGAATGAGGATGGTTTGATCGGCGATTTCGGATTCGCCGAAGGTTTCCACGCCTTCTCTGAAGGTTCCGACGATGGTGAAGGGGATGCCGCTGATCTGAAAGGTGCGTCCGATGGCGGCTGCGGGGCTGCCGAACATTTCGCGCGCGAAGGGTTCGGTGACGTCGGCGACTTTGGCGTGGGTGGTTTCATCCTCTTCGTCGAAGAAGCGGCCGGCGAGGGGGACGAGGTTGCGGACCTGGCGGTAGTGCGGCTCGACGCCGAGGACGAGAACTTCTTTGACCATACCTTCGGAAAAGCCGATGCGCTGGTGCATCTCCAGCACGACGGAGGATGCGGCGACCGCGGGGACGCGCTCATCGACCGCGTACTCGTCGTCGTAGGTGAGGAAGTCGGTTTGCGCGTTGACGATGGCTCCGGAGCCGCCGCCAGCGTAGTTGACTTCGACGAGGTTGGTGCCGATGCCCTGAATCTCGCTGAGAATGTACTGGCGTCCGGTGGCGGAGATGGCAACGACGAGGATGACGGAAGCGGTGCCGATGACCATGCCGAGCGCGGTGAGAGCGAAGCGAACTTTGGAGGCGCGGAAGCTGTCGAGGGCGAGGCGGGCGATCTCGCTGAGCACCATGGTTTGCCGGGCGCTGGCGACGGTGCTTTCAAAGGATTTCCGGGGTTGCGTCCGCTCCGCTGGCATGATCCCTTACAGGATGACACACGGGGGGAAGGTTCAGAAGGATGGGTTGGGATT
>DATHQV010000227.1:0-2287 GCA_035482355.1 Acidobacteriaceae bacterium
AGACCGCCGCTGACGAGAGGCGTAGTGTCCTCGATCGTGGTCTGATGAATCCCGAGCGCAACGTTTTCAGCGATGAACTGCCGGACTGCGCTCTTGATCTCCATGGTCGAGTGTTTCCGCGATTTTGCTTAAAGCCAGGTAATCGATCTTGCCTCGGCTTCCTTTCGGTATGGCGTCTAAAGACACGATGCGGTCGGGCACCATATACAGAGGCAGCGTCCGGGCACAGTGGGCTTTAGCCGCGATCAGGGTGATGGCGCCGTCAGAACGGGGACGGACAAAAGCTATGATGGAGGTTCCCATCTTCCCGTCGCCGACAGCAATCGCGGCCGCCTCCAGTATATCCTCGCGGCCAGTGAGTGCAGTCTCGATTTCCCCCAGTTCAATACGGAAGCCCCGGCGTTTCACTTGCCGGTCGAGCCGTCCCAGGAAAAGGTAGTTGCCGTCAGGCGCGCGCGACACGCGGTCCCCGGTTCGGTAATACCGTTTGCCCTCCAAACTGACGAAAGTACGTTGTGCATCTTCTTGCGTATCCTCTTGCACGTCTGCGGGACGGTTCCAGTATCCGCTCATCAGGGAGTCGCCACCAGCGAGCAATTCGCCGCTCGTCGCATCCACCGTCACTGTGGCATAGGGGCAGGGCTGGCCGATCGGCAGTGGCTGTGATCCGTCAAAATCGCGCGGCACGCGGTACCACGTGACCACATTGGTCTCGGTGGGGCCGTAGAGATTCGCGCAAACGGCCTGCGGGATGGCGGCCTGCAATCGCACCACGTTCGACCCGCGAAAGACCTCGCCGGCAAAGAGGATGACGCGCAGACCCGGAAAATCGTGCTGCGCCAAGCGGCCCTCCTCCAACATGCCCGCCAGGATAGACGGCACTGAATACCAGCAAGTGATGCCAGCCTCGCGCAGAAACTGCACCAAGAAGCGCGGCATCCAAACGCTATGGCCGGGGACTAGCACAGAGGTGGCGCCGCACAATGCCATATTGAAAATGTCAAAGGTGGAAAGATCGAAGCTGAGAGGTGACGGGCAAGCGATGCGATCGGCTGAGGAGATCTGAAACTCATGCGCGGACCACCGAACGAAAGTGCTCACCGCGCGGTGCGAGAGCACGACTCCCTTCGGCCGACCGGTTGATCCGGAGGTAAACAGAATGAGAGCTGGGTCGCCGGGGTCTGCTCTGGGCAGCGAGCCTTCGCCGGAAACATCGGCAGGAGCCACTGGCGCCACTTGCCAGGGGATCACTTCGCCGGTCTCGCGATCCGTGATTCGGGGGAAACCGTTACCCTCGATCACCAGCCGCGCCCCGCAGTCCGCCAAAGTTGTTTCGATTCGCTCCTTCGGCCACTGGGGATGGATGGGAACGTAGACAGCGCCAGCAAGCAGGGACGCAAAAATAGAGACGATTGCTTCGGTAGTCTTCGGCAGCACCAGAGCGATGCGATCCTGCTTCTGGATGCCGTGCTCGACGAATCGTACGGCCAGCGAAGAAGCTTGCTCGTACAACTCGTGGAAAGTCGTGACCCGGTTTTCTTCGATCTGAGTTTGTTCGACCTGTGTTTGCTCGATCTGTGTTTGTTCGATCCGTGTTTGCTCGATAATGGCCGGTGCATCCGCCGCGGCCGCCGCCGTGCGCCGAAGCCAGTCTGAGAGCAGGTCGCTTTCAGGCTCGGGCAAGCGTCACCCCCCAAGTGAAACCGATCCCCGCGGAAGCGAATAACAACAATTGCCCGGGACGAATTCGACCCTCGCGCCGCATGTACACATAATTGATGACCAGATCGCTGGCAAAAGTGTGACCGTACTCTGACATGGGAGTTGGGGGCAGGCCTCCCTCGGGCAATCCCACCATTCTGCGGAAGCCCTCGCGATCGCGCTGGCTGATGTTGGAATAAATGAAATGATCAATATTGTTTAAGCTCAGGGAAGACGCAGCGAGGACTTTTTGCACCAGCCAGAACAAATTCAGATAGTAGATCGGCATCACCTCGTTTTCCATGCACGCGGCATCCACCTTGATCTCGAGGTGGCCGTTGGTTTTAACTAACGCAATGGCATCGTGCAGATGCCCAAGTGTCATGACTTCGACGCCCAATAGCAAAGGGCCGTTAGTGCCTTCGCGGGTCAGAATAACGGCACTCGCAGCGTCGCCCTGCACGGTCACGGGCAGCAACGAGCGGCTGCCTTGAGGCGCGGTGTCGCCCGTCACCAGCAGCGCGATCTGAATGCTTTCATCGGTGCTCATCCAACCTAGCGCGGTTTTGATTGCGAGGTGCAGCGC
>DATHQV010000228.1:0-4350 GCA_035482355.1 Acidobacteriaceae bacterium
AACGCCTTAGACAAACCGCGCCACCTCGTATCTTGCTGGATTCGTGCCGGGCGTTCATCTGCGCCCTGGTCTCGACGAGCGTGTCGTAAGTCGACGCCAATTCCTTGGATGCTGTGCATACTTGCATCCGCTTCCGCTGCATTTTGGTGCATCGAATCGATCCACAACCGAGCGCACCGATGCGCTCCACGAACTGGTGTTCTGAACTCGTCACACAATCCGTCCGGTGCCGTAAAATGACACACTCGCTACGCACTCGAAGAGTAGGTCGTCGCACTGTTGCTAGACTTCAGGACACTCTCTCGCACGTCAACACCCAGCCAGACGGGGCCAGGCGAACGAAAGTCGTAGCGGAGGGCGAAATCGCCTTGTTTTTCTGAATGAGGGGCAAGGCAATTCTGCTGCTTTACTTGGTGCCGATCGGTAGGGTGATCACAATACCCGCCCCGACCGACTGAATGCCGTGAGTGTCCGAACTGCGTGTGTTGATCACGGTACTGGTCGTCGTCGTTGACCCGCTAAGGGTCACAGTCGTCGTCTGAATGGTCGGAGCCGATCCAAAGGCCCCGCCCGCTCCCAGCTCAATCGCCCGGAAGCTCAGGAAGGGCAGCAGAGGAATGTCCAATCCCACAAATCCCTTCAACACTGCGTAATCCGAGTAACTCGACGGGTTGTAGCTCAGCACGGTCTGCGTAACCGGCGGCGTCAGGTTGTTGTTGATCGTGACCGTGTTCGTGTACAGCCCGCTGGCGTTGTTGCGGCCGTATCCCCCGGCAATCTCGGCGTAAGGGTGAAGCCAGTGAATTGGCATGCGGACCGTCGCCCTCACCCCGCCAAGGCCCTCGTACTGCTTCACGATACCCGGCCCACCGGCCCCGGCGTCCGCCCGCTTATTCGCGCTCTCGACCGCTCCCCGCGCATCGAAACCCAGCCGGATGGGACCAAACTTGCGCCAGTCATAGTAGACGCCAAAGTTCCCGCCAAAGGGCTTCACCTTGCCGTCCGTCTCCGCGCAAGGGCTCGCAAAGGACGGGCACGTCACCCCTCCAAACCAGTTACCAGTTGCCGTAGCATAAACGCCGAGCTGAGCCTTCGCGGCGATGCTGCATCCCAGGCCAAAGAAGAAGAGGACTCCAAACCACTTGCAAAACTTCATGGTCACCAGTTTACCGTCAGCAGGGCCGGATTCAGGCCTCGCGGCGTCAGAAACTCCCTGAAAATCGCCCTTTCCAATCCCGCATGTAGAATCCCCGGCATGTCCCGACTGCGCGGGTAATCGCGAACTTGGGGGCGATGGGAACTCCACAATGTTAGTGAAATGGCCCACACATTCAACAAGGGATTATCTCTTCACCGCATTCATTGTTTTTTCCGCGGTGGCTGTCGCAGTCAGAGCCGTGACGAGTAATTATCTATTCGACGAGTCTGAAGCTAACCACTCCGATTCCAGCAGGCCCACTGAAGCGACCCCGCTAAACCGGGCGCTAATTGTGATCGTGTGCGCCTTTATTATTGGCGTCGCGATTCTACAGTTCTTCAAGTAACTAGTGCCGCTCAGAAACTCCCCGCAAAAATCGACTTCAGCTTCTGCCGCAGCCCTTGCTCCTCGCTCGCCTTCCTCACCTGCGTGCGATGCGTATACAGCAGCATCCCGATCGCCGTCGAAAACTCGGGCTGCGCCAGCTCCGCCGGCATGCGGCTGAGCGGCACCGGGTAGCCAATCCTCGCCGGCACGCGCAGCAGGCTCTCCGCGTGATCCAGCAGCCCGGAAATATGCGCTCCGCCGCCGGTAAACACGCAACCCGCGCCCATCGCCTCCAGCACGCCGCCCGAGCGCAGGTTGTCGCGCATCATCATCAGCAGCTCGCGCGCTCTCGGCTCCAGAATCTCCGCAAGAAACCGCTGCCGCACCAGCCGCATCGGCCCTCCGCCCGTCGCGAGGTCGCCGCCTACCTCAATCTCATTCAACTGCGGAACCGCCGTCACCACGCAATTGCCATACGTCCGCTTCAGCCCCTCAGCCTCCTCCACGCTCACGTGCAGGCCAACGGCTAAATCGTTCGTAAAGTGGTCGCCGCCAATCGGCAGCACCGCCGTATGTGCCACCGAGCCCTCAAAGAACACCACCAGCTCCGTCGAGCTCGCGCCGATATCCGCCAGGCACACACCCAGCTCGCGTTCATCTGCGCTCAGCACTGCCTCCGCCGAAGCCAACCCCTCAAACACCGTGTCCACTACCTCGAGCCCCGCCCGGTTCGCGCACGTAATCACACTCTGCGCCGCGCTCCCCGAGCACGTCGACATATGCAGGCAAACCTCAAGCCGGTTCCCCACCATCCCCACCGGATCGTGAATCCCCGCCTGGTCGTCCAAAATGAACTGCTGCGGCAGCAGGTGCAGCACCTCGCGGTCTGGCGCCAGCCCAATCGACCGCGCGCGGTCAATGGCCGACCTTACGTCCTCCCGCGTAATCTCCTTCATCCGCGAGCCCATTGTGATGCCGCCCTGCGAGTTCATCCCGCGAATATGCGGTCCGCCGATCCCCACTACCGCCGTCTCAACCGGCGCCTTGGTCCCGCGCTCCGCCGTCAGCGCCGCATCGTTGATCGCCGCCGCCGCCGGCCCCAGATCCGAGATCACGCCCTTCCGCATCCCGCGCGACGGCTGAATCCCATGCCCGCGATAGCGCAGCACGCCGTCCGCCAGCTCGGCCACCATCACGCAGCTCTTGGAGCTGCCGGCGTCGAGCACGGTAATCAGCGTGTCACTCTTCGGATTCATCGCTCACCGGCTCCGGCCGCCTGCTTCGCACGAGCCTCCTTGGCCCGCCGTGCCGCAGCCAGATCAGCAAAGATTTTGCCATTGCCGGTTGTGCCTTTACCAGCGGAAACTGCACCGGCAGAACTTGCGGATTTGCCCTTCGCCGGCACCGCCGCACGAGGAACCGGCTTCGGAGCCGCCTTCGCTGGCGTCTTTAGTACCGTAGCCGGCGGCGCAGCCGTTGGAACTCCAGCTGTCGAAGTTCCAGCCGCCGAACCCGCAGGCGTCGCAACCGCCGCGCCCGTCCCATCCGCCGCCGCGCCCGAGTCGCTCTTCATCGGAACGCCTGTTCCCGGCTGCATCTCCAGCACCACCTGCCGCTCATAGCGCATGTCCGCCGCGGCCAGCTTCGGATACTGCTGCTTCCAGTCCGGCAGATGCTGTTCAAACTCCTCATACCGGTGCAGAAAATCCTCATCCCCAAAGTGCACCAGGATGTCGCTTCCGCCGCTCGACACCACAGCCTTCACATCCTCCGGGTTCGACACATCCGCCTCGCTGATCGTCGCGGAATTCTTCGCGCCCAGCTCCTGCAGGAACCGCTCGTAGATCGCCATCCTTGCCGCACGCGTCGACAGCGGATCGCCCCACGAAAGCCCCGTCAGCACCGGGAACGAGTAGTGCGGATCGCCCGCCGCATCCGAGGGCATATCCAGCAGCACCCCATTCGCATCCACCAACCCAATCTGGCTCTCATGCCGCACAAACGCCACCGGCGTCCGCTCCGTCACCGCAATCCGCAGCTGATTCGGCAGCAGCCGCATCACCGTCGCATGCGCCACCCACGGCAGCCGTTCCAAATCCGCTCGTCGCTCATTCAGCGGCACACGGAAGATATTCCGCTCCAGGTCCGCCCCAAAGACGCTCAGCACCGCCGCGCGCGTCACATTGTGGTTGCCGACAATCTGCACATCCTCAGACGTCGTCATCACGAACCGTCCATCGTGCAACAGCGCGCTTCGCAAACCCGCCAGCCCGGCAAAGATCGCCCCCACCACCGCCAGAAATCCCAGGGCAAACAGCCCGCGCCCCATCCAGCTCTTCGGAAGCCCCTTGCGGACCTTTACCCGGAACGCCCCGCGCTGCCGCCGGAACGCCGGCTCCTCAAAGGCATCTGCATAATCGTTCGGATCGTCGTCCTCTGGAGCGTTATAGCTTGCCTTACGCGACGCCCGGCGGCGCGGCGCCTCCACCCCATAGGGAGAGTCATCCTCCAGTGGTCCGTCCAGGACTGCCGCACCGCGCTTCGAACCCATCTTCATCTCCGGCCAGCCCGAGCAAGGCCGCGGACAAATCGCCTTGCCTCACTATACCGACCGAACCCACCCGGAAAACCCGCCTCGCACCCCGAGGTACCCCCGCAGGAACTCACACCCCCGAGTGACACCTGTACTTGCCGTCATCCTGAGCCGTAGGCGAAGGACCTCTGTATTTGCTGTTCGATGGCCCCTTACTTCACCATCCCCGGCGCCACGACCGTATTCAAATACCGCACCATCACCTCTCTATGCCCCGCCCGGTACGCCGGAT
>DATHQV010000229.1:0-2709 GCA_035482355.1 Acidobacteriaceae bacterium
CAGCAGAACGACAGTCAACCCGACCTCCAGCGTGAGCAGCACTCTCCGCATCCGTGTCCGGCCTTGTCCCGCGCTGTAGGAACGCGAGGACTCTTGAAGCGGGGTCAGAATCCGCTCGCCTCCCGCCGACAACGACGAAACCAGCCCGGTAAACACCGCGCTGAGAGCAATCAGCGCCAGCGCAAAGACTCCAACCATGGCATCCGGATGAATGTTGTCGCCGCGCGCCATCTCCGGTTGCGCACTCAACAGCCATCGGATTGTCAGCGCTGCCAGCCCGCACCCCAGCAGCCCGCCCGTAGCCGACAACAGCAGGCTCTCCGTCAGTTGCTCTCGCATCAGGCGCAGCCGGCTGCCGCCCAGCGCCGCGCGGATAGCCATCTCCCTGCGTCGTGCCGCCGCCCGCGCCACCAGAAGATTGCCCACATTGAGGCAGGCGATCAGTAGCACGCATCCCGTCGCCGCCAGCAGCACATATAGCGGCGTCTTCACATTGCCTACGATCGCGTCCAGCAGAGGCCGTATGTTCGCCGCCTTGCTCACAAATGGATTGTCGAGGTGCTGGTCGTGAAGGCGCCGTGTGATAAGCGATAGCTCCGCTCCTGCCTGCGTCGCCGTCACGCCCGGTTTGAGGCGGCCGATCGCGATAAAGTTGTGCTCGTCGAGCGCCTCCATCTCGTCAGCCGGCTCTCTGTAGTTGAGCGGAGTCCACAACTGCCGCGTCTGGTCTGAAAAAGCAAACCACGCCGGCATAATGCCGATAACCGTATACGGCTTGGCATCCAGCAGAATCGTCCGATTCAGGATCGAAGGATCGCCGCCAAAACGCCACTTCCACAGTCCCCAACTCAGAATCACCGTTCCGTTCGCCGACGGCCGGTCATCGTCTGCCGTGAAATTCCGGCCCAGCGCCGGCTCGACACCCAGCGTGGGCAGCATATTCCAGGAGAAAGTTGCTGCGCGTATGTTCTCCGGCAGTTGCCCACCGCCTGCCGACAGGTTGTAACCGGCATAGCCCCAGAGCGCCAGATCGGAAAAGCTCCGGCTCTCTTTTTTCCATTCGGCAAAGACGCCACCGGCGCTGCCGTTGTAAGGAAACTTGTCGTCGTTGCTGTGCTCATACAGCCTGACCAGCCGGTCCGGGTGGCGGAAAGGCAGCGACCTGAGCAATACCGAACGGACGATGGTGAACAGCGCAATATTGGCCCCGATTCCCAGTGCCATCACCAGAATCGCGATCCCTGCAAATCCCGGCGTCCGCCACAGCGTTCTTGCCCCGATCCGCGCATCGCGGAGCACTAGCTCCACTTCACTCCAGTTCCACGTCTCCCGCGCCTGATCTCTCAGCGCCGTCGGATTCCCAAACGCCCGCAGCGCCGCATGTCGCGCCTCTTCCGCGCTCATCCCCGCCGCAACATTCTCCGCAATCTGCTGCTCCAGGTGAAAGCGCAGCTCGTCATCCAGTCGGCCAGCGGCGCGATTGCGCCGAAATATCATCTCGATCCGCATCCGAAGCAGTTCCAACCAGCGCATCTGTCCCCCTGTTCCCTGAACCCTGTGCCCTGTGCCCTGTGCCCTGAAACCTGAAACCTGTGCTACTCCGTCCTCAGCGCCTGCATCGGATCAATCCGCGATGCCTTCCACGCCGGAACCACGCAGGCCACTGCCGCCACCACCAGCAGCGTCGCGGCGACAACCGCAAAGATCGCTGGATCGAGCGGCTTCGTTCCGTAGAGCATCGACCCGATCAGCCGCACCGCTCCGACGCTGGCTGCAAGGCCAAGCACCAGCCCATAGAGCGCCGGACGCAGCCCATCACCCAGCATCAGGCGCACAACCTGGTCGCGTTGTGCGCCAAGCGCCATGCGGACGCCGATCTCTCCGGTGCGCTGCGTCGTCAGGTAAGAGAGGACTCCGTACAGTCCTACGGACGCCAGCATCAGCGACAGCAGTGCGAAGGCCAGGACCAGGCTGGCGCTCAGGCTCGCGTTGCCCAGCGACCGGCCGATGATCTCCTGCAAGGTAAGAACATCAAAAACCGGCAGCTCCGGATCGAGTTCCGCAATCAGCTTCTGGACCGGGACCGAAAATGACAGAGGATCGGATTCCGTCCGCAGCGCTAGAGTCAATCCCCTGTCGCTCTCGCCGTTCAGGATGGGGAAGTACATGTCCGCCGTGACCGGCTGTCCCACCTGGTACAGCGTATCGGCGACCACCCCGACGACCTCATAATCAGCTTCACCCATCGCGCCCACATGCAGGTGCCTTCCCAGCGAATTCTCGCCCGGGAAATATTGCCGCTCCAGCTGACGGCTGATGACGATCGTGTTCGGGTGGCCAGCCCGATCCGCGCTGGTAAAGAAGCGCCCGCTCAACAGCGGTATCTGCAACGCGCTGAAGTAGCCGGGATCGGCCCAGCGGTAAAGCGCAACGGGCAGAGCCGTGCCCGACGTGATCGGTGGGTGCTCTCGAATGGTGAAGTCGTCATCGCCGCCGGATCCCGCACCGGGCAGTATCGAGCCCAGTGCCGCAGCACGGACACCCGGCATGTTGCGCACCCGCTCCAGCAGCGTCTCGTTGAACGCGTTCACCTTCTCTGGACTGTCGTATTTCTTTGTGGGAAGACTGTAGCCCATCGTCAGCACGTTATCGGTCACGCAACCCACATCCGTCGTCCGCAGCCGCCAGAAGCTCTTGAGCAGCAGGCCC
>DATHQV010000230.1:0-7511 GCA_035482355.1 Acidobacteriaceae bacterium
CGCCGACCGTGGTTGCATTGGTCGTCACCGTGCTCGTCGTCCCGTCGGCATTCTTGATCGTAAAGATGAGGCTGCCGGCAATCGTATCGCTCTGCTGTGCGGCCTTCGAAAGCACCACCGGAGGCCCGGCCGCATCGGTCGACAAGTCCACAAACTCTCCGGCATCGCTCTGTTGTACGCTGCCGCCTGAGTCGCCGACGCTCGATGCCGTCAGCTTGGCAAAATACAGTTGATCGATCGACGCACCCAATGAAGACGAGTCGCCCGTATAAATCGAGAGCCCTGTCTGCGAACCGGTGAAAACCTGAACCTGGTTATACGTGGTCGTCGATCCGATATTGTTGATCTCGGAAATAATCGACTGGTACTCCTGGTTGGCGGCGGCGTCCTGAGAACTGTTCAGCGTGCCGTTCGAGGCTTCGGTCGCCAGCGTGATGGCGCGGTTCAGCAGGCTCGTCACCTGTGACAGTGCGCCGTCGGCCACCTGCAGCAGGCCAACGCCTTCCGTGGCATTGGTCCCCGATTGCATGAGCGCAGCCGAATTCGCCGTCAGGCCGTTCACCAGTGAGAGGCCGGCCGCATCGTCCGCGCCGGAGTTGATCTGCGATCCCGACGACAACTGCTGCAACACTGTCTGCAGGCTGTTGTTTGTGTTATTCAGGTTATTCTCGGCATAAATCGCCGAAAGGTTGTTCAATACTCCGAGACCCATAATCCAACTCCTCGCTTGATTTCTCTATATCCGCTTCATGCCTGCGCCTCGCTCACTTCTCGAGATTCGCTGCGGCTTGTTTGCGGGTCGTCTGCGTGCTCCCTTTTCATCGGATCAGCCCCGAATAACTTTAGTCATCTTCTTTTGCGGGCCGTCCCCTCCACTTTGTCCCGCACCGCATCAACCTGTCGCAACACCGTACAGAAACTGTTCAAACCCGCGCCAATCGCTGCCGCGCGCCGATGCGGCCCTCTGTCCCGTTTTGCCTCAACCCGCGCTCGGCTCGGCCCCGCTCGCCGCCCTCCGGCCCGCGATCCAACCGCTCGCTGCGGATGCGCTCTCCACGAAAAAACCCTCCGGCGCTCGCCGGAGGGTCTCTGATGAAATTCGCTCTTTCGTGCTTAAGCTGCTAAATCGCGTGTCGGTTTGTATCCCGACATTCCGTAATACACCACGAAAATGTACCCCACTATCGGCAATAGAAACGCCGCCTGGTAATTGACTTTGTCGGCAACAAGACCGAATAGCGGCGGCAGAACCGCTCCACCTACGTTGCCGATTGTGATCACCCCCGAACCCTTGCTAGTCAGCGGACCCAGTTCGGCGATACCCAGAGCGAATATCGTCGGATACATGATCGAGTTGGCCACTCCGCACAGAATCAGGCACCAGATCGCAACGTGCCCGGTTGTGAACATGGCCGCCACCAGCAGGGCAACACCCAGAACACCCAGCCCAGCCAGCAACTTTTCGGCTTTGATCGCCTTCATCACAACCGTGCCGGCAAAGCGCCCGATCATCATTGACAGTGGATAGAATGAAGCCAGCAGCGCCGCCGTATCTCTGCTGCTCACCCCCTGGCTATTGAAAAACTTGATCGCGTTCGCGGCCAGCGCGATCTCGAGGCCCACATAGAAAAAGATACCCACCATGGCCAGCACCGTGTGCTTGTAACTCCAGATGCTCCGTCCCGGCTTTGCCGCCTGCACCTCGGCCGCGCCTGCATCCCTCGCCATGGTGATCGCCGGAAGATTCATGAACATGATGGCAAAAGCGAGCACAAGGAGCGCAACTGCAATCGCAATGTAGGGCCCCTGCACTGTGTGCGCCACGGCAGCTTTGTCTTGCAGCTTCCCCGGATCGGTAAGGATGAACGCACCCACAACCAGCGGCGCCACCGCGGTGCCCAATGAATTGAATGCCTGAGCCAGAGTGAGCCGCGCGGGAGCGCTATGCTCCGGTCCAAGAATCGAGACATACGGATTCGCCGACGTCTGCAGCATGCAGACGCCCGATGCCAGCACGAAGCTCGCTGTCAGGAAAAACGGAAAGCTCACGTGCGCCGCGGCAGGAACAAACAGCAACGCACCCACTACCATAATGAACAGCGAAATGATCATGGTGCGCTTGTAGCCCACCATCTCGATCACCTTTGAGCTGGGAACAGAGAAGACCAGGTACGCGAAGAACCACGACGTCGCTACCAGATTCGACCAGGCATGACTGAGGTTGAAAATGTCCTCAAGCTTGGGCGACAAGTTGCTGTTGAGGTTGGTCAGGAACCCGAAGATGCAGAATAGGCAGGTGACAATAATAAAAGGAACCAGATAGTTGGGCGCGTTCTGCGGCGCCGTTTGTGTCGATCGTGTTGCCATAAAAGGGCTGTTCCCTCCGTTTTCCCTCGAGAAACCGCCGGGAAAACTACCCGAACCACTCTACCCACCGCTGGCACCGCCCGTCCACTGTGTACTGAGAACCGCTCACTCCACCACCATTTACACTGGAATTGCATGATTCCCACCCTTACCTGGACCCCTGAAGGCGTCCAATTCCTCGATCAAACCCGCCTCCCGCTCGAGGAGACGTACGTCCTCGCCACCACCTACGAACAAGTGGCCGAAATCATCGTCACCATGGTGGTCCGCGGCGCGCCGGCCATCGGCGTCTCCGCTGCATACGGCATCGCCCTTGGCGTCCAGCACACCAAGGCTCAAACTGCCGCCGAATTCGCGCCAGAATTCGTCCGCATCTGCGCCTGCCTTGCAGCCACGCGCCCCACCGCCGTCAATCTCTTCTGGGCCATCGATCGCATGAAGGCGCTCTTCGCGAAATTGTCGAGTTCCGGCGCAACTCTCGCGCAAGTCAAGCAAAGGATTCTTGACGAAGCTCACGCCATGTACCAGGAAGACATCGCCGCCTGCAAGGCAATGGGCGCGCATGGCGCCGAGCTGCTTCCTGAAGAGGGTGGCGTCCTCACACACTGCAACGCCGGCGCTCTCGCCACCTGCGGCTACGGAACCGCTCTCGGCGTCATTCGCGCCGCCGTCGAGCGGGGCAAGCGCATTCACGTTTACGCCGACGAGACACGCCCCTTCCTGCAGGGCGCGCGCCTCACCGCATGGGAATTAATGGCCGACGGCATTCCCACCACCGTCATCTGCGACAACATGGCCGCCAGCCTCATGCGCGCCGGCAAAATCCAGGCCGTCGTCGTCGGCGCCGACCGCATCGCCGCTAACGGCGACGTTGCCAACAAGATCGGCACCTACAATGTCGCCATCCTCGCCCGCGAGCATGGCATTCCGTTTTACGTCGCTGCTCCCTGGTCCACGATCGACCTCGCCACTTCAACCGGCGACGCCATTCCCATCGAGGAGCGCCCCGCGCGCGAAGTTACGCATCATGCAGGCAAGCAGCTCACGCCCAACGGCGTCGGCATCTGCAACCCGGCCTTCGACGTCACCCCGGCGAGATACATCACCGCCATCATCACCGAGCGCGGCGCTCTTCGCGCACCCTACAGCGAATCGCTGAAGGAAATGGAATTAGTGAGCTAGAAGCGATGCCTGCGTCTACGCTGGCACCCTTACTTCGCTCGACGTTCCGCCGGCCGCCGGAATGTAGCATTTTGTCGTGTAATCCATCACCATGCGGTCGGCGTTGAATCGCCATCCCAGCGTGCGGATCGTCCGCTTCATGCGCCGGATCCATCCCCGCGGCAGTCCGTCCCGGTCGCGCTGGTAGTAGAGCGGGATCACTTCGTCGATCAGCGTGCGATACAGATCCTCCCCGTCGCGGCTGTCGTGCACGTCCATGTTGCTGTGTGTTCTGCCCAGCCCGATCGCGAATCCGTTCAACCCGTCGAACGCCTCGGCCCACCAACCGTCGAGAATCGACAGGTTGAGCCCGCCGTTCAGCACGACCTTCATTCCGCTCGTCCCTGAGGCTTCAAGCGGCCGCCGCGGATTGTTCAACCACACATCCACGCCCTGCACCAGGTAGCGCCCCACGTTGATGTCGTAATCCTCAATGAACACCAGCTTGTTGGCGAAGCGTGCATCCCGCATCAGTTCCGCAATCTGCTGCAGCACGCGCTTGCCGGGCTCGTCGTGCGGATGCGCCTTGCCCGCGAAAACAAACTGCACCGGCCGTTTCGCGTCATTTGCCATGAGCGCCAGCCGCTCCATGTCCTTCAGCAGAAGGTTGGCGCGCTTGTAGGTGGCAAATCGCCGCGCAAACCCGATCGTCAGCGCATCCGGTGACAGCACCTTGTCCAGCCTCTTCACGTTTTCCGCCGGCTCTCCGCGCCGTTCCGCCTGCTCATGTCCGCGCCGTCGCACAAAATCCAGCAGTTGCGATTTCAGCGCCAGGTGCGTCTCCCACAACTCGCCGTCATCCACGCTCTCGATCGCGCTCCATGTCTGTGAGGCTCCGCTCTGCCGCTGCCATCCCACGCCCAGGTGCCGCTCATACAAGCGGCGCATCTGCGGCGCCAGCCACGAGGGCACGTGCACGCCGTTCGTCACATGGCCGATCGGCACCTCGTCCTCTGATCCGTTCGGATACAATCCCCGCCACATCGCCCGCGACACTTCGCCATGCAATGAACTCACCGCGTTCACGCGCCGCGCCAGCTTCAGCCCCAGCACCGTCATGCAGAACGGCTCTCCGTAGTCCGTTGGATGTTCGCGTCCGAAGCCCATCAAATTTTCATGGGAAATGCCCAGCGCGTCGCGCAGCGGCCCCAGGTGCTCCTCAATCAGATCGGCAGGGAAGCGGTCGTGTCCCGCCGGCACCGGCGTGTGCGTCGTAAACACCACCTCGCGCGGGATCTGCCGCGCCGCCGATTGAAAATCCAACCCCTCTTCTTCCATCCGTGAACGGATCGCCTCGAACACCGCGAAGCCGCTGTGGCCTTCGTTCAGGTGCAGCACTCCCGGCGTGATTCCCATCTTCTTGAGTGCGCGAAAGCCGCCCACTCCCAGCAGCAGCTCCTGCCGGATGCGCGTGCGCGCATCGCCGCCATAGAGTCGCGATGTTGTATTCAAATCCTCCGGCGCATTGCCTTCCACGTTCGAATCCAGCAGCAACAGATCGCAGCGGCCCACCTTCACCTGCCACACCTTGGCGCGGATCACGCCGCTCCGTGTTGCAATCTCCACCACCACCGGCTCGCCATTCGCGCCGATCGCCGGCTGCATCGGTTCCTCGCTGATGACTGTTTCCAAATATTCCTCGCGCTGCCATCCGTGCTCATCCAGCCGCTGCAAGAAATACCCTTGCCCGTAAAACAGCCCTACGCCAACCAGCGGAATGTCCAGGTCCGACGCGCTCTTGATGTGGTCGCCGGCCAGGATTCCCAGGCCGCCTGAGTAAATCGGCAGCGACTCGTGCAGCCCGAACTCGGCCGAGAAATACGCCACCGGCCGCGGCCGCAGCGCCCCCGCATGATTCGCGCCCCACGTCCTGTCGTCTGCCAGGTACTCCTGCTGCCGCCGGTATGCATAGTTGATGCGGCTGTGCAGCGCATGCTCTGCGGCGCGCCGTTCGATATCTTCGAGCGGCATCTCGCTCAGCAGCGCAATCGGATTCTGGTTTAGCTTGCGCCAGCTCGTCGGATTCAGGTCGCGAAATACGCTCACGCACTCCTGGTCCCAGCTCCACGACACGTTGCGCGCCAGCGACCACAGCTTCTCCTGCGACGGAGCGATAAACCGGTCCAGCGTGCGCGCCTCGCTCACTACCGGCGCCACTTGGTTCGCCGCCTCCACAAGGTCGCGCACCTCCGCCTCGCGAAACTTGCGCGGCTCCTTGGTCTGCACCACCAGCACGCCCTGCAGCACACCCCGATCGATCAGCGGCACGCCTAGGAACGAGTGATACTCGTCTTCGCCTGACTCCTTGAAATACTTGTAGCGCGGATGGTCCTGTGCATCAGCCACTGCCACCGGAAGCAGTTGCTCCGCGACCAGTCCCGTAAGGCCTTCGCTCAGCGGCATACGGAGCGCGCCAATACAACGCGGATGCAGCCCCACCGTCGCCGCCATCACCAGGTTCGAGCGGTCGGGTTCGAGAAGGTAGGCCGAGCACACATCCGTCCTGAACCGCGTCGCGATCAACGCCACCAGATTCATCAGCGTATCGGCAGGTTTTCCTTCGGCCTCTGCCAGGCGCGTGATTTCGTCCAGGGTAAACACTCGATTGGCGTCAGCCGGTTCGCTCACGGGGTTCATGGTGCGTGCCGCCTTTCCTTGGAGATAGTGAACACTGCGCCTTCCTATGCCGTTCCAGGCAAAGAAGATCCTCAAAGATGAAATCGAAAGCAGTTGCGTTTTATTCGGCAGCTTTATGGGTGCTATGCTTCAAACCCGCGCCCGCCGTTTCGGGATTTTCTTTGACCATACCACAGAGCCGGATCGTAGAGAATACGCAACTCCGCCCGGCGGACACACCGCTCCTCACGCACACTCTAGGGCCGCGGCGCTAAAGGCCGCGTAAGAAAATCCACCAAACTAAGAAGTTAGCGGTCTGCGACGGAGCTTTGCGCTCCGGGAGCGGGAATCGCGCGATGCGACGCAGAGCGCACTGCCGGCAGCCTCAGCGGTGAAACTGAAGATAGAACCCCGTCACTGCAACGGCACCGCCAATTGGCATCAACGCGATCCCGGTGTCTCTTGCCTCATTGCAGCCGCTGCTCGCGCCGTTGCAGACCGAGATCGACTTCTCACCTGCAAAGAGGACTACTCCGGAGACCAGCGCAGCGGTTCCGACAATCGCCAGCGCCACTCCCAGCGCATGATGCGGCGGCTTCGTCCTGGCCGCCGCAGTCTTTCCTGAAGCAACCGGCGCATTCTGAGTCCCGTCTTGCGATGAACTCCCGCCGCCATTCTGCCCCGCTTCGAGCGCAAGGAACGGAATTCCCTGCGGGCTCGCCAACTGGGCCTCTTCCCGTGCGGGCGCCGGAGTTGAAGGCGCGGTAGCGGCAACCTGTGAGCTGGTTTTCGACTGGTCTTGCCCGCCCGAGTCTCCAAAGATTCGACCTTTGGCCCCGGCCTGCGGTAAGACGAGCAGCGCGATCAGACCAAGGGATGCGGCCTTGAAGGTGGTGCTGCGGTTCACATAACTGCGCCTCAACTTGATTGCTTGAGAAGGGAATTGCGCCCTCATAAGAAGACCTCCTGCATGCCATTCCTGAGTGTCGGGGGAATCCTCACGCAATCATACGTCAGGACAAAGTCGGCATAGCCATTGGAACACACATTCAATGTGCGCCTTGCCCCCGCAGCGTTTCACGCGGGACGGCAATTTCGCCGCCCCGCCCCAAACGCCACCTCGCCGCCGAATGCCCTAGGCCCGGGATCTCACGAATTCCAACTCACACGCGAAGCTGACCGCGGGCCCTACTTCCCGTCCGTCGTCCCACCGCCCGAGCCGCTCGCACTACTTGGTCCGCTGCCGCCATTTATCCCGTTCGTGCCCGTCAGCATCTTCGCCAGCAGCACATTGATCAGCCCACCCT
>DATHQV010000231.1:0-3179 GCA_035482355.1 Acidobacteriaceae bacterium
CAAGGCACCCGCTTCACCTTCTGGCTTCCGCTGGTTGCATCCAGCTAAATCGCTTGACTATGATCATCACCATGCAGTCCCGCCGGATCTTTTTGCGCAATACCGCCGCGTCGTTGCCCGCCCTGGCGCTTGCAGGGCAAAGTCTCTTCGCTGCGGATCGCCGTCCCCTGGGCGTCCAGCTTTACACCGTACGCAAGGAGGCCGAGCAGGATCTCCCGCGTGTGCTCGAGCAGATCGCCCGCATTGGCTACCAGGAGGTGGAAGCCTACGGCGGTCTCTACACGAATTCCGCTCAGTCGCTGCGACACATGATCGAAGGCGCCGCCCTTACCGTGCCCAGCGCGCATTTCGGCTACAACGACCTCGAGGGGCAATTCAATTACGCGAAGGAACTCGGCGTCTCGTGGGTAGTCTGCTCCGCCATCGCTCCGTCGCTCTGGGGTTCAGCCGATGGATTCACAACCGCCGCGAAGCAATTCAACAGCTGGGGCCAGCGCGCCCGCGATATGGGCATGCGTTTCGCCTTTCACAATCACGATTACGAATTTCGGCCTTTCACCTCGGGCGCATCCGCGGGCAAAACCGGCTACGACGTGCTTGTCGATCAGACGGACCCCAGCTTGGTCTTTTTTGAAGTCGACTGTTACTGGGTCGCGCAGGCCGGCATCGATCCGCTGACGCTCATCCGCCGCCTCGGCCCGCGCCTCAAAATGCTCCACCTGAAAGATCGCAAGACCGGATTCCCGTCCTCGTTCGAAATGAACGCAGCCGCCTCGCACTTCGAGCCTGTCGGCAGCGGCAGCCTCGACTGGAAAGCGATTCTTGCGGAAGGGAAGAGCCTCGGCGTCGAGCACTACTTCGTCGAGCAGGACCAAACCGCCATCCCGCCCATCGACGCGCTCCGCAAAAGCTACGCCTACCTGCGCAGCATCACGTAGTCGACCCAACGTCGCACGACGGCCTGGCGAAACTGCGTTTCTACGTCTCCGCCTCCGTGCGATTCACCAGTTTTCCCAATCCCTCGATGGCAATGGTCACTGTCTCGCCCGGCTGCAGCCAGCGCTGCGGCTTGCGCCCCAGCCCCACGCCCTGTGGAGTTCCCGTGCTGATGATGTCGCCTGCCTCCAGCGGCGTAATCGACGAAATATACGCAATCAGTTCCGGAATCTTAAAAATTAATTCTCGCGTATTCGAGTGCTGCATCTCGACGCCGTCGATATCCAGCCGAATCTCCAGCGCATGCGGATCGGCAATCGCATCCGCCGTCACAATCGCCGGTCCCATCGGACAGAACGTTGGAAAGCTTTTACCCAGGACCCACTGCGAGGTTGCCAGCTGCACATCGCGCGCGCTCACATCGTTCAAAATCGTGTAGCCGAAGACATGCTTCTGCCACGCCTCGGCCGCAATGCGGAATCCGCCCTTCCCGATGACGACAGCGAACTCCGCCTCATAATCCGGTTGCGTCGAGTTCTTTGGCAGCACAATCGGCGAACCCGGTCCGGTCACCGACGACGGCAGCTTCAGAAACACCGTCGGCACTGCTGGAATCTCCATCTTCGACTCGATCGCGTGGTCGCGATAGTTCAACCCAATGCAAAAAATCCGCTGCGGACTCTCGATCGGCGCCAGCAGCCGCGTGCGTTCCAGCGGAATTCGCGCCGCTCCGGCCTCCGGCGTCTTCCCGCTCGCAATCAGATCCAGCACGCTGCCAAAGCCCTGCGCCGAGAGGTCGACGATCCCATCCTCCAGCAAAACTCCCGGCCGTGACCGCTCATCGCTCAGACAAAACGTAACAATCTTCATGCCTTTTCCTTCCACGCCGGCCCATCAGGATACGCGTACATCTCCAGCGTCTCCGGCCGAATTTCGCTGCTGTATCCCGGCTGCTGCGGCAGCAGATACCGCCCGCGCCGCATCCGCACCGGATCGACAAAATGCTCGTGCAGATGATCCACAAACTCCGTTACGCGATTTTCCAGCGTTGCCGACGCGCGCAAATAGTCGAACGCCGACAGGTGCTGCACCATCTCGCAGAGCCCCACGCCGCCAGCGTGCGGACATACCGGGACCCCGAATTTCGCCGCCATCAAAATCACTGCCAGGTTCTCGTTCACGCCCCCCAGCCGACAACTGTCGATCTGGCATACATCGATCGCGCCCGCCTGCATCAACTGCTTGAACATCACCCGATTCTGGCAGTGCTCGCCCGTCGCAATCCGCACGCCTGTCTCATGCCGGATACGCGCATGTCCCAGAATGTCATCGGGACTCGTCGGCTCCTCCATCCACCAGCAATCCACCTCCGCCAGTTGCCGCGTCCGCCGGATCGCCTCTTCGACGTCCCACTTTTGATTCGCATCCATCATCAGCTTTGCGTCGGGACCAATCTTTTCCCGCACCAGCCGCGCGCGCCGCAAATCCTCTTCTGCCGTTCCGCCCACCTTCAGTTTGAAGTGTGTCCAACCCTCAGCCAGCGCCGCGTGGGCCAGCCGCTCGATCTTCGCATCGCTGTAGCCAAACCACCCCACGCTGGTGGTGTACGCCGGATAGCCCTCGCGCTCCAGCAGCGCCAGCCGATCGGTCATGCAGCGCCCCCGGTCGCTCAGCAGATCGATCGCCTCTTCCGGCGTCAGTACGTCGGTGATGTAGCGAAAGTCAATCGTGCTCGCAAGCTGCTCCGCCGGCATCTCCACCAGCAGCTTCCACAGCGGCTTCTGCTCCACGCGCGCGTACAAATCCCACACCGCGTTTAACAGCGCCGCCGCTGCCAGGTGCACCACCCCCTTCTCCGGCCCCAGCCAGCGATACTGCGTATCTCCCGTTACTTCGCGGAAGAAGCCTGCAAAATCGTTCGTGATCGAGTCCAGCGTCCGACCCACCGCGAAGCACGACAAATACTGTAACGCCTGCACGCACAAATCCGTCCCGCGTCCCAGCGTGAACGTGATGCCGTACCCGCGCAGCTCGCTGTTGGTCTCGAGAATGCAGTACGCGGCGGAGTAATCCGGATCCTTGTTCACCGCGTCCGACCCAATCGCCTCACGCGACGTGGGAAAGCGCAGATCGATCGCGCGCGCGCCGGTTATCTTTAACTCATTCATGCAATCCGCATCCTGACGTACGATCATTGATTGCTGACAACTGATCATTGACAACTGCTAGTGCGGCAACTCCAC
>DATHQV010000232.1:0-20587 GCA_035482355.1 Acidobacteriaceae bacterium
GATGACTTCGGCACGTATGATCTGCCCTACCGCATCCACGTCTACCAGCCTTCCTGGTACGCAACGTGGAACGAGCTGGACCCCGGAACGCTCGTCGATCTGAAAACGCAATACTCGCTGGAGCAGGTTGCGTCGTTCACCGCCTTCGACGATCCCGACCGCGACGTCTTCATCCTCTACCGGATGCATCCGCTTCCGCCGGCGCAGCAGAACTACGTCGCCACAGAAGAAGCCAAAGCGAATGCAGACAAGTAATGCGCTTAACCCACGTCCAAATCGCGTTCCCCAATCCAATCTCGCGCTCTACCCTCGCCTGAGCTTCCTGATTGATTTTGTTGATTTTGCTTGACAGAGACGCAACGGGAGCACAATATATTGATGGCTTGACGGCTACCTGCCAGGATGTAGTAGAGGGCTGGCGGTTCCAGGAACCTTTGGGAGAAGGGTTCCGACGGAGGCAATGCCTAACCGGCCCTCATCGTATCCTGGCTTTCCGCAGAGGCTTCGTTCCATACGAAGCCTCTCTTTCTTTGCCCGGGAGCTGGCCTGCACGGCTTGCGACCGTTCACCATCGAACACATCCAACGGTTAGGTATGTCCTCTTCCAATTTCGCAAGTCTTTTTACCCCACTGCAGCTCGGTTCTCTCACTCTTCGCAACCGCATCGTGGTTTCACCCATGTGCGAATACTCGTGTGAGGACGGCTTCGCCAACGACTGGCACCTGGTCCACCTGGGCAGCCGCGCGGTGGGCGGCGCCGGCCTGGTTTTCACTGAGGCCACGGCCGTTACGCCGGAAGGCCGCATCAGTCCCCAGGATCTGGGACTGTGGAAGGACGAGCACATTGCCCCGCTTGCGCGGATCACCACCTTTCTGCACAGCCAGGGCGCGTACGCGGGGATTCAGTTAGCGCATGCGGGCCGTAAGGCCAGCACATTTCGTCCGGGCGATGGCGAAGGCGTCATCCTGCCGGAAGCCGGTGGCTGGGCTGACGTGCTCGCGCCCAGTGCGATCAAATTTTCACCAAGCTATCCGCAGCCACACGAACTGGATCTAGCCGGCATCGCTCGCCTGCGCACTGTGTTCCGCGAAGCAGCGGTCCGCGCCGATCGCGCCGGCTTCGACGTGATCGAAATTCACGCTGCCCACGGCTATTTGCTGCACGAATTCCTCTCCCCGCTGAGTAACCAGCGCAGGGACGAATACGGAGGCAGCTTTGAAAACCGGGTCCGACTCCTGCTCGAGATCACGAGCGCGATTCGCGAGGTTTGGCCGCGCGAACGCCCGCTGTTTGTGCGTATTTCCGCCACCGACTGGACCGAGAATGGCTGGGACCTGGAGCAATCCGTGCACCTGGCAGCGCTGCTGCGTGAACGCGGCGTCGACCTGATCGATGTATCCTCTGGCGGCAACGTCGCGACGGCGCAAATTCCGTTTGGACCGGGGTATCAGACGCAATTCGCTGAAGCCATTCGGGCACAAACCGGCATCCTGACCGGTGCCGTAGGCATGATCACCGGCCCCGCGCAGGCCGCGCATATTCTGCGCACCGGCCAGGCCGATCTCATCTTCATCGCGCGCGAATTTTTGCGGGATCCCTACTGGCCGCTGCACGCCGCAGCGTCGCTGGGCGAGACCGCTGCATGGCCCAAACAATACCTGCGGGCGGCTCCGCCGGGCGCGCCCCCCCGTAACTCTATCGTGAACAAAAGCTGATTCCTCTTCCCTTGAGGGCGGGTGATTGTCCTATACTGCGTGCAAGGATCTGTTCCCAGAGCAGATCGTGACCTCTATGCCCAGGCATGCTGCCATTCACCGCGCTCCGCAGGATACGACAATTCCCGACAAGCTGTACTTCCGCATCGGGGAAGTCGCGAAGCTGTGCAACGTTGAGACCTACGTGCTGCGCTTTTGGGAAACAGAATTTCCGCAGATGCGCCCCAACAAAAGCGGCACCGGGCAGCGCCTTTATCGCAAACGGGATGTGGAATACGCCCTCCACGTCAAGACGCTGCTGCACGATCAGGGCTACACCATTGCCGGTGCGCGCCAGTTGATGGCCCAGGAAGCCAGTCGTGCGCGGGGTTCGCAGCTCGCGCTCATCGAGAAGGAGCCCAATGCCCCCGTGGGCGAAGCCAAGCTGCAAAAGCTGCGTGGTGAGTTGAAGGATCTGCTGGGAATGTTATCGACCGATCCAGGACGCGCCGATCGCAAGCCCCGCGCCGTCGATCGCTCCGAGAGCCAACACAGCCCGAACCTGTTCGAGTAGGGCTTAGACGGCCTTCCGCGACTGTGCGTAGAAGTTTAGCGCCATCACCAGCAGCACCACCTGCACCCCGATACAAACCAACGCGAGGCCGTGGTGACCGCGGAGAAACACCGGGATGAATCCGCCCAGCATGGCGCAGCAGGCCGCGGTAATAACCGCCTTGCGCCGCAGAGCATCGACTTTGTTGGTCGCCTGCATCGCTGAATCTACCGTCCCCGCATCCCGCCCAGCATGCCCATCGCGCGCCGCTGCAGCATGCCACCCTTGCCCATGCCTTTGAACATCTTCCGCATCTGGGCGTACTGGCGCAGCAGCTGATTCACTTCCTGCACGGTGGTTCCCGACCCGTTCGCAATGCGCTTGCGGCGGCTGCCGGAGATGATCTCGTGGTGGTTGCGCTCTTTCTGCGTCATCGAGTTGATGATGGCCTCGACGCGCGTGAACTGCTTTTCGTCCACCTGCCCTGCCATTTGCTGCATGCCGGCCAGCGGGCCCACCGACGGCAGCATTTTCAGAATGCTCTCGAGCGAGCCCAGTTTTTTGATCTGGCGCAACTGATCGCGAAAATCTTCCAGCGAGAATCCGTCGCCCGACAGCGCCTTGCGCGCAAAGTCCTCTGACTTCTTTTTGTCGAGCTTCTCTTCGGCCTTCTCGATGAGCGACATGATGTCGCCCATGCCCAGGATGCGCCCGACAATGCGATCCGGATGGAACGGCTCGAACGCGTCCGGCTTTTCTCCGGTGCCGATAAACTTCACCGGCTGTCCCGTCACGTGCCGGATCGACAAAGCCGCGCCGCCGCGCGCATCGCCGTCCATCTTGGTGAGCACCGTGCCAGTCAAACTCAACTGCTTGTGGAAAGCTTCAGCGGACTTCACCGCATCCTGGCCGGTCATGGCATCGGCGACGAACAGGATCTCCTGCGGCGACAGGAGCGCCTTCAGCTTCCGCATCTCGTCCATCAGCTCGGCGTCAATGTGCAGGCGGCCTGCCGTGTCGACGATCAGCGTGTCGCACCCGGTAATCACGGCTTCGCGGCGCGCCTCTTTCGCCAGGCGCTCCACCAGCGCCGTTCCCGGCGTTTCGCCCTTCATATCGCCCGCGTAGATGTTGGCCTTGATCGACTGCGCCACCACCCGCAACTGCTCGCGCGCGGCTGGGCGATAAACGTCGACAGAAACCAGCATGGGCCGATGTCCGCCCTTTTGCAGCCACGCCGCCAGCTTGCCTGCCGTGGTCGTTTTGCCGGAGCCCTGCAGCCCCGCCATAAGAATCACCGTTGGCGGCCGCGAGGCGAACTGGAAGCGAGCCACGTCCTTGCCCAGAATCGCGATCAGCTCATCGCGAACAATCTTGGTCACCTGCTCGGTCGGCGACAGCGAGGTCATGACCTCCTGGCCGAGAGCCTTCTCGCGGATGTGGTCGATCAGCTCTTTGACGACGTTCAGGTTGACGTCGGCTTCGAGCAGGGCCACGCGAATCTCGCGCAGCGCCTCCGTCATGTTTTCTTCGGTGATCGCGCCCTGGCCGCGTAGGTTTTTGAAGGCGCGTTGCAGTTTTTCAGAAAGATTCTCAAACATAGGGGCTTTTCAAGTTTACCAGTGCGGTCACCGATGCACAGTTGGAGCGCTGCGGCCACGGTTCCGGCATAGAATCGCGCCATGGCTCAGGCAGGCAAGGGTTTGGCGTTGGCAGTCGCCATCGGCGGACTGGTTGCAGGAGGTTTGTTGTTTCTGCATTACGACCGGATACTCACCGAACCGCGGCTGCAGGCCGAGGAAATCGCTCAGAATTCGCCCATGGTCCTGGAAAAGCTTGGAGATCCGCTGGAGTTCGGCCGTTTCCCGCAAGCCAAACTGCACGGTGACAACAATGCGCATCTCGCGATCGGAGTTTCCGGCCCGGCTGGTACCGGAACGCTGGTGGAATGGGCACAGCAGGACGCAGGACATTGGCGCATCTGCTCGCTGGTTTTCCGCTGGAACGGAACAGGCGACGAATTTGAACTGGTGGACGGCGCGGAAACGCATTGCGCCCCTGAATAAGCGCTGGCGCTGGACTGCATTGCGTCTTTTTATATACTTGCGCATGCTTTCCCAGCGCCTTTCGCTCGCCCTCTGCGCTCCTGGTCTGTTTGCCTTCGCCGCTGCCTCCGCCCAAACGCCTGCCGCGACACCGGCCACGCCCGCAGCGCCGCATCCCATCACCCTCAACGATCTCTTCCGCTTCCACGACGTCGGCAGCCCTGAAGTTTCGCCCGACGGCCAGTGGGTCGCTTACACCGTCTCCACGATCGACGAGAAGGAAGACAAGCGCATCAGCGATCTGTGGATGGTCTCGTGGGACGGCAAGCAGAATATTCGCCTGACGTGGAAAGGCGATGTGTCGGACGATTCGGATCCTGAGGATCTCGAATCTTCCAGCACGCCGCGCTGGAGTCCGGATGGCCAGTACATTTCGTTCACGGCAGATCGTTCGGGCCATGGCAAAGGCTCGCAGGTGTGGGTTCTCGACCGGCGCGGCGGCGAAGCGCATCAGCTCACCGACATCAAGGGCCAGTTGGCCTCGTACGCATGGTCGCCCGATTCGAAGACGCTGCTGCTGGGCATCACGCCTCCCGACCCTGCTGACAAGGACAAGAAGGACGACGACAAAGCGAAGGAGAAGCCGAAGCCCATCCAGATCGATCGCTACCACTTCAAGCAGGATGTCGAAGGCTATCTGAAGGACAACGAGCATACGGTGTTCTTTCTGTGGGATGTGGCGACGAAAAAACTCGACAAGCTGACCACGGACACGAAGTTCGATGAAGGAAACGGCGTCTGGTCGCCGGATGGAACGAAGATCGCCTACGTCAGCAATCACGACGTCGATCCAGACCGCAGCATCAACACCGATGTTTTCGTGGTCGACGCGAAACCGAATTCCACGCCGAAGAAGCTCACCGACTACGACGGCCCTGATGGCGGGCGCCTCGCGTGGAGTCCTGACAGCAAGTGGATCGCCTTCACACGCGGCGACGTCCTCAAGCTCTGGCAATACAGCGAAGAGAAGCTGGGCATCGTGCCTGCCGATGGCAGCGCACCGGCCCGCATTATTGAAGACAGCTTCGATCGCGCCGTCTCCGGACCGTCGTTTGCACCGGATGGCAAATCGATCAGCGTGATTGCCGAAGACGATCGCAACCAATACCTTGCCAGCGTCGACATTGATTCCGGAAAAGTCCATCGCGAAATCAGCGACCTTGGCACGGCCATGGCTCTGAATTCGCGCGGCGGCCACACCGCGCTGGTGTGGACCACGGACGAGCATCCCGGCGAGGTTTACGCGTTTGAGAATGGCGCGCTACGCCCGCTCACCCACCACAACGACGCGCTGATGGCGGAATTCAAACTCGGTGAAACCCGCGACGTGAATGCCGTTTCGAAAGACGGCACACCGGTTCACGGCATCCTCACGCTGCCAGCCGGCGCCGCGGCCGGAGCAAAACTGCCCATGCTGCTGTTCATCCACGGCGGCCCGAACGGGCAGGACGCGCACCAGTTCACGGTGCAGCGGCAGCTTTTCGCGGCCCACGGCTACGCGGTACTCAACGTGAACTATCGCGGCAGCTCAGGCCGCGGCAGCGCCTTCCAAAAAGCCATCGCCGCCAACTGGGGCCACCTCGAAGTCGATGACCTGATGGCGACCGTCGATGAAACCATCAAAGAGGGCTATGCCGATCCTGACAAGCTGTGCGTCGGCGGCTGGAGCTACGGCGGCATTCTCACCGACTTCACCATCGCCAGCACCACGCGTTTCAAAGCGGCCAGCAGCGGCGCGGGCATGGGCAATCCGCTCGGCCTCTACGGCATCGACGAGTACATCCTGCAGTACGACTACGAACTCGGCCAGCCCTGGAAGAATACGCAGAAGTACATCGACATCGGCTACCCTTTCTTCCATGCGGACCGCATCCACACGCCCACGCTCTACATGGGCGGCACTTCGGACTTTAATGTCCCGCTGAACGGCGGCGAGCAGATGTACCAGGCGCTCAAGAGCCTGAACGTTCCCGCCGAGTTGGTGGTTTATCCTGGCCAGTTCCACGGATTCACGAAGCCCAGCTTCATCAAGGACCGCTATCAGCGCTGGTTCGACTGGTACGATCACTGGGTTTTGGGCAAGGGTCCGCAGTCACCGCCCGCGACTCCGGAGACGCCACCGGCCAAGTCGTAGAGAAATCTTTTCATTCGGCCATCGAGGTTTGGCGGACGCGTGGGATATTAGTTTCTGGCGATGGTGGACATGCTCACGTTACGGCGAGTTACAACTTTAGTGGCAAGGAACATGTGATTCCTGTCACACGAGGGCAGAACTTGTTGAATCATGCTCATTAAGAAGCAATGCAACAAGCAACGAGTCTAACTTCGTTCGATGGTGTAATCGTATGCTGGTAACCTCATGCCAATTGCCACAAAGCAAAATGGATCCTTGCGAATTCAGAGCTACCCCCGACAACGGCCGGGGCCGGTGCTCCGAATGCGCAGCACTCCAGGTGCTCAACCTGAAGCAGGGAGCCAGTGACAAAGAGATCAAAGCGGCATATCGGACGCTTGTGAAGGTCTGGCATCCAGATCGATTCGAGGGTGACACAGACGCCAGGACATCCGCTCAAGAGAAGATGCACACTGTAATCGCTGCATTTAGGGCGCTATCTTCACAGGTATGCACTGAGTCTCAAGCGGAAATAAGTCCGGATTACTTCACGATCGGCTCAACAAGGAAGGACGTCCAGGCCGTTCAGGGCATTCCAACGGCGTATTCATCCGACACTTTCGAGTACGGCGCCTCAAAGGTCTTCTTTGTCGGCGATAAGGTTGTCGGCTGGGAAAATGCTCCGATATGGGTCCATCTCAAAGTGCAACTCCGGCCTGCTCAGGCAGTCGATGGAACATTACACTGCTTCGCAAAAGGTTCGACAAAAGACGAAGTACTGGCGATTCAGGGCACGCCAACTGGCTTTTCCTACAACACATTTGAGTATGGAACGTCGAGGGTTCATTTCAAAGATGGCCGGGTTATAAGCTGGGAAAATGCTTCTGCATGGAGCCCCCTCAAGGTCTAATTCCAACAGCCTCTTATCTCATCGGAGATAGTCAGTCGTACCCACATCGCATTGAAGCCCGCACCTATAGACGGGCAGCACGGCATCCGGCAGGCACGATGAAAGAGGCAGGGTGCGGTAGGCTATCTCCATGCCCGGAGTTGCTCTTTCCCTCGAAGGCAAAGTTGCCCTCATCACTGGAGGCTCGCGCGGGATTGGCGCGGCTGCGGTTCGTTTGTTTCGCCAGGCTGGAGCGCGCGTCGCCTTCAATTACCGCGCCGCGAAGGCCGCCGCTGAAGCGCTGGCTGCTGAATGTGGTGGCCCCGACGGGTCTGAAAAGCGGTGCGTCGCATTCGCCCAGGATCTGGCCAGTCCCGAAGACGGGCGCGCCCTGGTGCGGCGGACGGTGGAAGCTTTTGGGCGCATCGACATCCTCGTTGCCAACCATGGCGTCTGGCCGCCAGACGACGCTTCCATCGCCACCATGGCCGATGACCAGTGGCGATCGACGCTGGCGATTAATCTGGACAGCGTGTTTGGCCTGGTCCAGGCGGCGGTGGGCGCGATGCAGAAGCAGGGCCGGGCCGCTCCGGCCGGACTCGACACGCCCGCCGGGCCTGCCGGGTCGATCGTGCTGGTGAGCTCGACGGCCGGGCAGCGCGGCGAAGCCTTTCACGCCGACTACGCCGCCAGCAAGGGCGCCATCATCAGCATGACCAAGGGTTTGGCAACGGAGCTGGCACCCGCGGGCATCCAGGTCAACTGCGTCGCGCCGGGATGGGTGGCCACGGACATGTCCGCGCCGACCCTGAACAATCCTGAGACCCGGGACAAGGTTTTTAGGGTGATTCCGCTGGGGCGGGTCGCCGATCCGATGGAAATTGCGGGGCCCATCCTCTTTTTATGCACGCCGCTTGCTGGCTTTATGACCGGAGAGATCGTCAATGTGAATGGAGGAGCTGTCCTCGTCGGTTAACCATGAGAAAGATTCCGCTGCTGCTTGCCCTTTGCTGCGCGCCCGCCCTTCCGGTTCAGATCCTGTGCGCGCAAACTTCCTCCCCGGCCGCCGATGCTCCCCCGGCTGCGAGCACTCCCGCGCCTGGTTCCCATTCTGACGACACCGGCTCGGCCAAAGCTCGAGCCGCCCTCGACGCCATGGTGCAGGCGCTGGGCGGCGATCGCTGGCTCAACGTTCAAAACACCTTCGTTCAGGGACGCATCGCCGCCTTCTACCAGGGCAAGCCGACGGGCGCCACCATCCAGTTCTGGGACTGGAAGACGCCGCAGAACGAGCGCCTCGATCTGGACGACAAAACGAAGGACCGGCAAAAGTGGATACAGGTTTTTACCCCGAAGGAGTGCTGGGAGATTACCTACAAGGGCAAGAAGCCGATGCAGCGCGGTCCCATGGAAAGCGACCCCTGCCAGGAAGCCATCCGCCGCCACGACCACTCCATTGAAATGGCGGTGAAGGTCTGGATGAAGGACCCGAACACGGTGCTGCTGTACGAGGGCCGCTCGCTGGCGGAGCGCCGCCTGGCCGAGCAGGTGACGCTGCTGAACGGCAACGACGATTCCATCACCATCATGATGGACGCCGAGTCGCACCTGCCGCTGAAGCGTACCTATTATTGGCGGGATCCGGAATACAAAGACAAGAACACGGAAGATGAGGAGTACGACGATTACCACCCGGTTGACGGGCTGCCGACACCCTTCTCCATGACGCGGCTGCACAACGGCGAGATGACCCAGCAGCGATTCGTGCTGAAGGCCGGCTACAACGTGGAGCTGCCGGCGGATGGTTTTGACGCGGATGCGCTCGCCGCGAAAATCTCGCACTGAATCCAGCGCAAATGCAAAAGCCGCACCTCGAGGTGCGGCTCGCCTCTCGCTGAAGAGAACTTATTTCGGCGCGACGGGGTCGGACTTCGCGGCAGTGTTTTCCTGCTTGGTCGTCGTCGTGTCGGTATCGGTGCCCTTGATGCCTTCGCGGAAGCCGCGGAAAGCCTCGCCCAGCCCCTTGCCCAGACCGGGCAATTTGGTGGGTCCAAAAATCAGCAAAGCAATAACGAGCAGGACGATGACGCTTTCTGGTGCCAGCAGCTTGTCAAACATAAGCAATTCTCCGGGAGGGGTACAGACTCCTCCACATGGGTCTATTGTCGCACACACAGCATATGCCGATAAGATGACGTTCGGCATGCTTTTCGGTTTGCAGCGTGCGCCAAATCACTTCTTTCGTACGGGAAATCATGAGCAGCAGTGAACGAACGATCTGTGTCCACGGCCACTTTTACCAGCCGCCGCGCGAGAATCCGTGGCTGGAAACCGTGGAGGAGCAGGAAAGCGCTGCGCCCTATCACGATTGGAACGAACGGATTACCGCAGAGTGCTATGCGCCGAACAGCGCTGCGCGGATTGTCGACCGGCAGAACCAGATCATCCGCATTTTGAACAACTACGCGCGGATGAGCTTCAATTTTGGGCCGACGCTGCTGAGCTGGCTCGAGGAAAATGCGCCCCGTGTGCACAACGCCATTGTGCAGGCCGACCGGCGCAGCCAGACGCGCTATTCCGGCCACGGCTCGGCGATGGCGCAGGCCTATAACCACATGATTATGCCGCTGGCGAGCCGGCGCGACCGCATCACCCAGATCCACTGGGGCATTGCGGATTTTCGCCACCGGTTTGGGCGATTTCCGGAAGGGATGTGGCTCCCCGAAACGGCCGTCGACACCGAATCGCTCGACCTGCTGGCGCAACACGGCATTCGCTTTGTGCTGCTGGCGCCCTCGCAATGCGCGCGGGTTCGGGTGCTGCCGAAGGCTGGGGAGAAGCTCACGGAAGGCGAGTGGACAGAAACTCCGAATGCCTCCGTAGACACCACGCACCCCTACCTCATTCGCTTGCCGGAAGGCCGCAGCCTGGCCGCGTTCTTTTACGACGGTCCCCGTTCCCGCGCCATCGCCTTTGAAGGGCTGCTGAACAGCGGCGAGGGTTTTGCGCAGCGCCTGATGGGCGGATTCAAAGAGGAAAGCGACGACGCGCAGCTCGTCCACGTGGCCACCGACGGCGAAAGCTACGGACACCATCACCACTATGGCGAAATGGCTCTGGCCTGGCTGCTGCACTGGGCGCAGGAGCAGGGCCGCACTGGGTCGACCGTCCGCCTGACCAACTACGGCGAATTTCTGGAGCAGCATCCGCCACGCTTCGAAGCGGAGATTGTCGAGAATACCTCGTGGAGCTGCGCTCACGGCGTCGAGCGCTGGCGTTCCGACTGCGGCTGCTCGAGCGGCCGCGCAGGATGGAATCAGCAATGGCGTCAGCCGCTCCGCGAAGCGCTGGACTGGCTCCGCGACACGGTTGCGCCTATGGTCGAGGA
This sequence comes from Acidobacteriaceae bacterium, assembly GCA_035482355.1. GTDB lineage: Bacteria > Acidobacteriota > Terriglobia > Terriglobales > Acidobacteriaceae > Palsa-343. The sequence goes on from DATHQV010000232.1 coordinate 10,744, forward strand.
GGCTTGCAACCGGTACTTTGCCAATCCCGACGGCGCGCGCAACGGGTACATCAGCGTGGTGCTGGACCGCTCCCGCGAAAGCCGCGACGCGTTTCTGGCCGCGCACGCCATGCGCGTGCTAACCAGCGATGAACGCGTTCGCGCCTTCCAGTTGATGGAGCTGGAGCGCCATGCCATGCTGATGTACACCAGCTGCGGCTGGTTCTTCGACGACATTTCCGGCATCGAGACGGTGCAGATTATTGCGTACGCGAGCCGCGTGCTCCAGTTGGCGTCAGTGCTGTTTGGACCGCGCGCGGCGGGATTGGAAGCGCAGTTCGTCGAAAAGTTGGCAGCGGCTAAAAGCAACTTGCCGGAGAAGCAGGATGGCGCATCGATCTACAACCGGGTCGTCCGGCCGATGCAGGTGGGCCTTGAAGAAGTGTGTGCCCACTACGCGATCAGCTCCATCTTCTCGAGCTATCCCGACGAGGTGGAGCTCTTCAGCTACACCGTGATTCGTATCGCGCAGGAAATGGCAACGTCGGGCCACGTGCGCATGGTCATCGGCCAGGTGGCCATCGGCTCGAACGTGACGGAAGCCGAAGAGATGTTTGAATTCGCCGTCCTCCACTTCGGCGATCAGAATATGACCGCGGCGGTGAAAGCCTGGGACCCGGCAAAGAAAGCGGAGCACGAGAAGTTCATCGCGGCAACGAAGGCTGCCGTGAGCCGCGCGGATTTCCCTGAAGTGGTGCGCTGCTTCGATCGCCGCTTCGGCGCGCAAACCTACTCCATCCAGTCGCTGTTTCACGATGAGCAAAAGCGCATCCTCGAAATCCTGCTCAAAGGCACCGTATCCGAAGTGGAGGACAGCCTGTCGGCGATCTATGAAAAGCAGGCATCGCTGCTGGACTTCCTCAGCCAGAGCGGCTTGCCGCAGCCTCCCGCGCTGAAGCTGGCCGCCACGTTTGCCATCAACGCGGGATTGCGCAAGGCGCTGGAGAGCGAGCCCATCGATGCGATGCAGGCGCGCGCCTGGCTCAACCTGGCGAAGGCCGATCAGGTCACGCTCGACAAGAAGTTACTCAGCTATTTGGTTGACCAGAACATGAAGCGAGCCATGGTCGCGCTGCATGCCAACCCCCAGGATCCGCAGCGTCTGGACGCCGCGCTGCTGCTGGCGCGCACCGTGCGCGAGCTGCCCTTCGATTTGAACCTGTGGCAGGCACAAAATCTCTGGTACGACGCGTACCGCCACATCCGCGAGCATCCTCCCGCGGACGAATCGCTGGCGAAGTGGAAAGACCTGGGCCGCCAGATGAACATCTCCGTCGACCAGATCGTCGCTGAAGAACCCAATGGCGCGCATGACGCGGCGAAAGTGGCGGAGGAATCGGCGCTGAAGAAGGCTGCTGGCTAAAAAAGCGGTCAGCGATAGTGCGGTCAGCTAAAGTCCGGCCAGGGCAGAGCCAGTCAGCAAAACGCTCGTCAGCGTAACGCCGCAACTATCGCGCACTTTTTGGCTATCCGTTCCATCGCTAACAGTTTTATCGCAAACCGTACCACCGCTGACCGTCTTGCCGCTGTACTTCTCAGCTTCTCCACCGCAGCGTCACGGGCTCCTCGATCGGGTGCTTCATCGGCTCGCCGGTTCTGGCCGCGTCCATCCGCGCCTGTTTCAGCGCAAAGTACCACTTGGCTGGCTTGTCGGCATCGTCAATCAGCATCAGCGGCGGATCGTAGCGCAAGCCCTGAGCCTGCTGAATCATCGTTACCTGATCCTGGCGCACGAACATGTTCCCGAAGAATCGCAGGATCGACGTCATGAATGGCACGTTGTAGAGCACGTTCCACGCTCCCGCCACATCGATGCGGCACGAAGTCGGCGTGGTCGGCGTGACTGTGGTCAGGCTCGCAAACCATTTGTCGCCCGCTCGAATCGTCTCGTAACGGCGATTGGGTAAAACGAAATCAATCGTCGTCGTAATCGGCTCGCCATACACGCCCAGCAGCTTATACGGCGCAGAATTGGCCGAGGGCGCATGCGTTGCCATGCGAAACCCCTGCGGAATGGGCTCGAAGCGCTTCTCCTTCTCGTGAATGCTGGCCTCTTTGCGCCACCACCACGACTGGTGCACGAACGGCCCGTGCGCGGGATCCATGAGCCCAATAATGCCGTGGTCGACATTGCACGGCAGGTCGGCGGTGAGGTGCGCGCTGCGGAATTTTCCGCCGAACTTCGGCACCTCCGGCACTGGAACCAGCGCCCCATCTTCAGGACGAATCCGCCCCGTTCCCGGCTCCGGCACGTAGACCCACGCGTAACCATCGCGCTCTTCGCAGGGATACGCGGTGCCGGCCAGCTTGTGCGGAAAGGGATCGTCTTTGGTCAGCGACGGAATCTCCATGCATTGGCCGGAAACCGGCTCGAATACCCAGCCGTGGTACTTGCAGGTGAGCGCCTTACCGTCGAACCAGCCGCACGAGAGCGGGATGCCGCGATGCGGGCAACTGTCGCGCATGGCGAAGAGGCGGCCATCCTCGCGGCGCCCCAGCACCAGCGGAACCCCCATCAGTTGCGCCGTCGCCAACGTCTTGCCGCGCAGCGATTCGCTGCGCATGGCGGGGTACCAGTCGTTGTAGAGCAGCGTAGCCGGTGGCCCGGTGATCGGCGTCAGAGCCGGAGGATTGGGCATAGATTGAGCCTTCGCTTCACTATATCGCCCGTAATCTCGACGGCGATGGAACCGGGGGCTATGATCATTCCGTTGACGGAATATTCCTTTGGGGGAATAATTAACGTGGCCTGGGAAGTTGAGGTCAGTGACGAATTTAAAGACTGGTACGAAAGGCTCGACGGGGACGAGCAGGACAGCGTGACTTTCTCCGTCAACGTGTTGCGATATGGCGGTCCTGAACTGGGACGCCCCCATGTGGATGCCGTTAAAGGTTCACGGCACAAGAACATGAAGGAGCTGCGGGTTCAGCACCGTGGCAGCCCGTGGCGAATCTTGTTTGCATTCGATCCGCGCCGGATGGCTTACATGATTCTGGGCGGGGACAAAACAGGGGACGCACGTTGGTACGAAGTGTATGTCCCACAGGCCGATGACATTTACGATCGGCACTTGCGGGAAATTGGGTGAACGAGGAGGGATGCGATGGCTCACAAATGGGAAGACCTCAAGCATAAGTCGTCAGCGGAACGGCGGGCAGAAATCGACCGGCGAGCTCGAGATGAAGTGCGCAGGCTCTCCCTCGACCAGCTGCGCGAAGCCCGCAACCTGACCCAGACCAACCTGGCGCAGGTCCTCAAAGTAAACCAGGGCGCCGTTTCAAAAATGGAGAGACGCGCTGACATGTACGTGTCCACCCTGCGCAGCTACCTGAAAGCCATGGGCGCGGAGCTCCAGATCAAGGCTGTTTTCCCCGATGGAGAGGTGCTGATCGAGCAGTTTGAGGACCTGGACGAAGGGCGCGACGACCCCGCCGCGTGAGGCATTTTTCCGGCGATTTTCGGCCCGCTCCGACCCTCAAAAATCACCCCGGTTTCCGCTCATTCTTCGCCCCTGCGGCCGACCCGTTTTTCCTCCCGCCCCAAGCCACTGAATCCATTGACTTAAACGGGGTTGTGCGCGCCTAACTCTTCCCGTATCATAGAGATAAGTCTTCGTACTCCCTGCGCGGCAGTCCCTGCTCCACGCCTCCGCAAGCGGCGCCCTCGAAGTCTGGATTGACGAACTCTTATGGCAGACGATCAGAACCCTCAGCTTCCCCTCGGCGGTGATGGCAACAACCCCGGACCCGGCGCCGCAAACATGATCTCCATCAACATTGAAGACGAGATGCGCAAGTCGTATCTCGACTATTCCATGTCGGTGATCATCGGGCGCGCATTGCCCGATGCCCGCGACGGACTCAAGCCTGTCCATCGCCGCATTCTCGTCGCTATGGATCGCGAGGGTATGCAGTACAACAAGCGGTATTCGAAGTGCGCCGGCGTGGTCGGCGAGTGCCTGAAGAAATACCACCCGCACGGCGACTCCGCCGTCTACGACTCTTTGGTGCGCATGGCTCAACCGTGGGCACTGCGGTATCCCCTGATCGATGGCCAGGGCAATTTCGGCTCCGTTGACGGAGACCCGCCAGCGGCCTACCGGTACACCGAGTGCCGGCTGATGCGGATCAGCAGCGATCTGCTGGCTGACATCGAAATGGAAACCGTTGACATGGTTGACAATTTCGACGGAAGCACGACCGAGCCCGTGGTTCTGCCCACCCGCATCCCCAACCTCATCGTGAATGGCTCGAACGGCATCGCGGTCGGCATGGCCACCAACATTCCGCCGCACAATCTCACGGAAGTGGTGAACGCCGCCATCGACATGGTGCACAATCCGCACGCCACCGTGGCCGACGTGATGAAGCACGTGCAGGGTCCTGACTTTCCCACCGGCGGATTCATCTATGGGCGCACCGGCATCGCCGAGGCCTACCGCACAGGACGCGGACGATTCCTGATGCGCGCCAAATGCGCCACGGAGAACCTGAGCCAGGGACGCACAGCGATCATCGTCAACGAAATTCCCTATCAGGTGAATAAGAACGTCCTGGTCAAACGCATCGCCGAACTGGTGAATGAAAAGATCGTCGATGACATCAGCGACGTGCGCGACGAGAGCGATCGCGACGGCATGCGCATCGTCATCGAACTCAAGCGCGGAGCCGAAGCGCAGATCGTTCTGAATCAGCTCTACAAGCACACGCAGATGCAGGAAAGCTTCTCGATGATTTTCCTGGCTGTGGTCAACGGCCAGCCGCGCGAGCTTCCCTTACCGGATGCGATCCGCGTCTTCATCGACCACCGTATCGATGTGGTGCGCCGCCGCACCGCGTTCCTGCTGCGCAAGGCCCGCGAGCGCGAGCACATCCTGCTCGGATACCAGATCGCGCTCGATCACCTCGACAGCGTCATCAAGATCATTCGCGGATCTTCTTCGCGCCTCGACGCACGCGAGAACCTTTTCAAATTCTTCTCCGGCAAAACCATCACGGTGCGCGACCAGGCGCTCGCCGGCGTCACGCTCGATCCGGCCAGGTATGCGATCGATGCGGCTACGCTGATCACCGCGACGCTGACCCTCAGCTACCGCCAGATCGACGCCATTCTCGAACTGCAGCTCTATCGCCTCACTCAGCTCTCCATCGACGAGTTGCTGAACGAGCTGCGCGAGGTGCGCGCCAACATCGAGGAGTACGAATCGATCCTCGCGTCGGAGAAAAAGCTGCGCGGCGTGATCGTGAAGGAGCTGGAAGCCGTCCGCAAGGATTACGGCGACGAGCGCCGCACCCAGATTCTGGACGAGACCGCCGAGTTGCAGCTGGAAGACCTGATCGCCGATGAACAAGTCGCAGTCACGGTTTCCCATTCCGGCTATCTGAAGCGGACGCCGATTTCGACGTACCGCCAGCAGCGCCGCGGCGGTACCGGACGGCTCGGCATGAAGACGCGTGAAGAGGACTTCGTCACGCAGCTCATCGTCGACTCGACGCACGCCTACCTGCTCTGCTTCACCAACAAAGGCCGCGTCTACTGGCTCAAGGTCTACGAGATTCCCGACGTAGGCGCAGCGGGCAAGGGCAAATCGATTGCCAGCCTGCTGAACCTGCAGCCGGGCGAAACGGTTCGCACCATCCAGCCGGTGCGCAACCTGGAAGAGGAAGGCAAATTCGTCTTCTTCACCACGCGCAAGGGCACGGTGAAAAAGACGCCGCTCAAGGACTTCAGCAATGTGATGTCGCGCGGCATTATCGCGGTCGGCATCGACGATGACGATGAGTTGGTTGCGGTGCGCTTCACCGACGGCAATCAGATCGTCTTCATCGCCACACACGATGGCATGGCCATTCGTTTTGCTGAAGAAGATGTGCGCTCCATGGGCCGTCCGGCGTATGGCGTCCGCGGCATCGACCTCGGCAAAAATGACTACGTTGTCGGCCTCGCCGTCACACCCAACCGGAAAAATGGCGAACCGTCGGCACGCATCCTGAGCGTTACCGAGAGCGGCTTTGGCAAGCGCACCGACGTCGAGGAGTATCGTCTGCAGACCCGCGGCGGCAAAGGCGTGATCAACGTCAAGACCACGGCGCGTAACGGCAAAGTGGTGGGCATTCAGCTGGTTGATGATTCGTCGGAGCTGATCGTGATCAGCCAGTACGGCAAGATCATTCGCATCGATACCAGCACCGTTCGCGCGGCGGGCCGCTCCACGCAGGGTGTGAAGCTGCTCAACCTCGAAGACGGCGATCGGGTCGCGGCGTCGGTGGTCATTCCGCCGGAAGAAGCGAAGATCGAGCCGGAGAATGGGACGCTGCTGCAGTAAAGAATGTGAAAGAATGCCGCTATGAAGCGCCCATTTTCGGCAACCGTTTGGAGAGAGGGCGAGTGGTACGTCGCCCAGTGTCTCGAAGTCGATATCGCCAGTCAGGGTGAAACCGAAGACGAAGCTCTCGCCAACCTGAAAGAAGCGCTGGAGCTTCACCTCGAGCCGCCGCTGGCCACTCGACCGGCGCAGATCCGCACTATCGAGGTTGAGATTGGGGCGGCTTAATCCGCTTCCGTTTCGAGAGGTCAAACGCCGATTGGAAGCAGCCGGGTTTGAAGAAGCCAGCCAGAGAGGCAGCCACGTGAAATTCGTGCGCCGCACAGGGGAAGTGGTCGACACGGCAATTGTCCCGCGAAAAGGCGAGGTCGCTGTCGGCACCCTGCGGAGCATTCTGCGCCAGGCGCACATTGATCTCGAAGAATGGGACAAACTCAGCGAGTAGCGCTCTTCCCTTAAGCTGAATTTGTGTTTTTCCGTCTTTCTCCGCGTCGACGCGACCTGGCCGAATTGCTCATCGGCTACGGCCTCATTCTGGTCGTGGTGTGGACACCCAATCCCTGGCAGCGCATCCTCTACTGGACGGCGTTCGCGTGGATTGCCGTCACCGCCTGGCTGCGCCGCAAGCGGCTCGAGACCCACGGCCTGGGATTAGCCGGTCTGCTGCCGTCTCTGTGGATCGTCGGCGTGGCGATTGCGATCGCTCTAGCTGCCGTCGCCCTCGCTCATCATCTCCACACTCTGCATCCGCTCTACGGGCCGCTGCCGGTTGGCGAGCATCTTGCCGGATACGCGCTGTGGGCGCTGATGCAGCAGTTTATTTTGCAGATTTATGTCCTCCTGCGCCTGATGCGGCTGGGGATGCGCCGCACTCCGGCCGTCGCGCTGGCCGCCGTCCTCTTCGGCATCGCCCACCTTCCCAATCCGCTGCTGGCGCCGCTCACACTAGTTTGGGGTGGGCTGTCGTGCCTGTTCTTCTTGCGTTATCGCAACCTCTACGCGCTCGCCCTAGCGCACGGAATCTTGGGCATGTGCCTCGCGGTCACGGTGCCGAATCGCATCCACCATCACATGCGCGTGGGTCTCGGCTACGTCGAATATCGCATGCACCATCAGCAAACTGAACCGGCGTCGAACATCGCTCCGTGAGTCGCTCAGGCCTCCGCCATTCTCTTCCGCACCACGAAGAAGAACGGCAGCGACGCCACGCCCGTCGCCACGCAGAACATCACGGCGGCCTGCACGGATACGTCGTAGAGCATCCCGATTGCCGCACTGCCGACGAACCAGAAAATCCCGTAGGCCGCTGAAAATAATCCGTACGCGGAAGGCCGTCGCTCCGCGGGAACCATGGCCGCAACCGCCGCCGGGATGATCGATTCGTGCACGCCCATGCCCAGGCCCCACACCGCCGCGCCGGCGAGCGCCATGCGAAAGCCTCCAAAGAAAACCAGCGGCGCAGCGGCAATCGAGAGAAGGGTGAGCGGAATGAGCACGGTCACGCCGAAGCGGTCGAAGAGCTTGCCGAACAGCAACGATCCCGCGCCGCTGGTCGCCATCGCCACCGAGTAGAAAATCGGAATCCAGATCGCCGAGGCGATGCCGTGCTTCTGCAGATGGAAAGCGATGAGCTGATAATCGGCGAATCCCGCAGCCACCAGCGATGCGCCGATGAGGTAGATCCAGAACGAACGGCCCAGCCCGGTTCCATGAATGCGCGGCGTGTGCGCCTCGAGATCCTCCGGTCGCGGATACAGAAACTTCGTCACCACAATCAGCACCCCGGTGATGATGGCCGGGATCAGCAACGCGGCGAAGGCGACTCGGTATTGGCCACGGTGCGCCAATATCAATGCCAGCACCAGCGGCCCCACCAGCGCGCCTGCCTGATCCAGCGCTTCATGCAGGCCGAAGGCCCAGCCAATGCCCATCTCCTTGCCCGCATGCGACAGCATCACGTCGCGCGGCGGATTGCGGATCGCCTTCCCCACGCGCTCCAGCACGATCAGCACAGCAGCCACTTGCCAACTGCCCGCAAGCGCCAGCGCCGGCACCGCGGCCATCTGCACAAAGTAGCCGAACAGCGTCATCGGCCAGAACTGCCGCGTCCGCTCGCTCACCTTTCCGGAGAAGAAGCGCAGTCCGTAGCCCAGCAACTCGCCCAGTCCCGCGACAATCCCCACCACGGCACCGCTCGCTCCCAGCGTGGCGAGGAACGGTCCGGTGATACTGCGCGAGCCCTCATACGTGAAGTCCGCAAAGAAGCTGACCACCCCGATCATCAGCACAAAACGCAGCGCGACACTGCCCTTCAAACTGCGCGGCGTTTTCTGGTTTGGGTTCTGCATCGTTGCGATCAACTCCCTGTTTCGACATTTATCACATGGCACACGATGCCTCAGAAATAGTGCAATGTCATTCCCAAAATCCTGAAAAATCAGAGCCTTCAGCCCCGCGCACAGACAGGAATCATCTGCCAGGCGCCTCAACCGGCTCAAAAACATGACGAAAAATAAATCCGGCGGAGTAGCGCACCGCGTACTTGTTTATGTAGTCTTAACCGCACCGCAAGGTCCCCCGCCCGGCGCTTCGATCCCCAAGTCTTCGCGCCCGGTCTGGATCTTCGGCAAATCCCTGGAGGAATGACACATGAAGCACTCAATGAAGACCGCGATGGTCGCTGCGGCTGTTTCCGGTCTGCTCAGTGGCGCCACAGTCATGCACGCCGCCGTCACCAGCCCGAACGGCGCAACCCCCATCCTGAAGGCGGGCAAAACGTCAGTGACGAGCTCGATGCAGGATTCAACCGCAAAGCACTCCTGTAAAGGGAAAAACGACTGTAAGGGCCAGGGCGGCTGCAAGAGCAGCGACAACGGCTGCAAAGGCAAGAACAGCTGCAAAGGCAAAGGGGGCTGCGCGACTGACGGCTCCAAGATGCCTGGCTAACCTCAACTCCGCACAGGGGGCCGCGGACCACGCGGCCCTTCTGTTTTTTGGCGCACCTCCTTATGAGTTTCAAGCTGCTGCGGCACGCCGTTCGGCATAATGCAGGTAGCAGAGGGTCACGATGCCCGCAAATCGCTTCAACGGATTCACCGATTACGGCGTGGGCATCGGTCTGCGCATTCCCCACTATCAGCACATCCTCAGCCGCAAGCCGGTCGTCGACTGGTTCGAGATCATTTCAGAGAACTACATGATCGACGGCGGACGCCCGCTCGAAGTGCTCGACCAGATTATTTCGCAATACAAAATCGTGCAGCACGGCGTGTCGATGTACTTCGGCTCCGCCGATCCGCTGAGCCGCGAGCATCTCAAGCGCCTGAAGGCTCTCGCGCGCCGCACCAAGACACCCTGGCTCAGCGACCATCTCTGCTGGGGATCGGTCGACGGCCGCTATACGCACGACCTGCTCCCCATGCCCTACACGTGGGAAGCCGTGGAAGTAACCGCGCAGAAGATTCGCCAGGTGCAGGACT
>DATHQV010000233.1:0-52617 GCA_035482355.1 Acidobacteriaceae bacterium
CCCTGCAGCGTCGACGCCAAAATCGCCGCCGAAATTCCCTTGCCAGAAATGTCGGCGACCACGACCGAGAGCGATTCCTCGTTCTCCACCACGTCAAAGAAGTCGCCTCCCACCTCGCGGCAGGCCACGGAGCACGCCGAAACCTCCGCCCAGGAAAGCTTGGGCAAACGCACCGTCATCAAACTCCGCTGAATCTCTGCGGCAATGTTCAGCTCTTCGCGGTAACGGCGCTCGCGCTCTTCTGACAGTGCCAGCCGCGCGTTGTCGATCAACGCAGCGGCATCGGTCGCAATGGTCCGCAGCAGGTCGTTGTCAATCTGCGTCAGGCTGCCCGCCTTCAGGCGGCTGTCCAGATAGAGCAGGCCCAGCAAATCGGTCGCGCTGGCAGCGCCCGGCCGCCGCTTGCGCAGCGGAATCGCAATCACCGAACGGATGCTGTGCGCCACGATGGACGCGGAACGCGCTTCCGGATCGGCGCTCAGCGTGTCCGTCAAAATATATTCGCTGGAGTTCAGCGCCTGGCGAATCGCACCATGGGAAAGCGTCGCCTCGTCGGTGAGCGCTTCGCCGTGGTCGTCGCGGCCCAGCGCCAGCTCCAGCTGCCCGGCATCGTTGGTCAAAAAGACGTAGCCGCGCTCTACCTGGGTGAGCTGCAGCGTGGTATCGAGCAACGCGCCGAGAATCTGGTCGACGGCACCGGAGGTCTTGAGCTTGCGCGCAGACTCAAAAAACCAGTTCAGCTTTTCGAGCGCGGAGCCCGTCGAGCTGACTTCGGGAATCTGGCTGATAATGTCGCGGATCGTCGATCCCGAGCTGGTGTCCGTGGTGCCGAGGCGCAGCGACGGCCCATCCAGCGCGCCAAAGTGCACCGTATCCTCTTCGCTGAAAGGATGGCGACCGGTCGCGGGCTTGCCGTTGATGTAGGTGCCGTGACGGCTGTTCTGGTCCACCACGTAGCACACGCCGTCTTCGACGACGATCTCCGCGTGGCGGCGCGAAACATAGGGGTGCGACAGCACCAGATCGTTTTCCGGCAGGCGGCCCACCGTGAACGGCGTATGCGTGACGAGGCCGGTTCTGCGGGTCGAACCATCAACGAGCACAAACGAGAGTGGGGATGGAGGCGTAGACGTAGACATTTTGCTGGAATTATAGGCCCTGAAAGGGAGAAAACAGGCAAAAGTCTATCGATCTGAGGCTGGGACGACTCGGCAGCCCACCCTGCCTCAGGCATAGAATTTGGGGATGGAAATCAAGCGCATCGGCTCGCAGCCGTCCGGCAAAGCCCCCGCGGACTGGTTCACCGGCACCGTCAGGATCGACCCGCTCATTCAGGCTCCTGACCCCGCCCTGGTGGCCGCCGCCAGCGTCACCTTTGAGCCGGGATCGCGTACCGCCTGGCACACGCATCCCCTCGGGCAGACCCTGATCGTCACCGCTGGCTGCGGATGGGTGCAGCGCGAAGGCGGCAGCGTCGAAGAGGTTCACCCAGGCGATGTGGTCTGGTTTTCACCGGGTGAGAAGCACTGGCACGGCGCATCGCCCACCACCGCCATGACCCATATCGCCATTCAGGAACGTAAAGACGGCAAAGTCGTCGACTGGCTGGAGCACGTCAGCGACGAACAATACAGGCGGTGAGCTTGAGGAAGCCACCAGCTACCGGCTGAACAGCACTCGCCGCATCACCAGCAGACAAACCAGCGGGATCGCCAGCGAAACCACTACCCACACGGCATCCGGCGACGCGGCCTGATGCAGCAACGGCGCAAGTTCAGTCCGCAAGCCGCCAAAATTCCCCGCAGCAGCGGTCGCGCGGTCAGCCGAAACAACCCTCACCAATAAAGCCACCAACAGCGCCAGCGCGCCGGCTGCGGCGATCATGCCGGGGATGGCCCGCTTCCACGGAAAGGGAATGGGCGCAGGCGCTTCGCTCTGCACCGCGAACATCACAGCATCCGCAAATCCTGAAGAGGGAAGGATGCCGTCGTGCTCCGCTCGCAGGGCGGCGTCGATCTGAGCATCCGTAAGCTGCGGGTTCGGCAATTTGGGATTCCGCAATTTCCGAATCATGGGGCCTCCTTCACCTGCTGCGCTGAAAATTGAGCCGCGGCGGCAGGCGCGGACTTCCGTTTGGGCCGGGAAAATTTCGAGCGCAGGAGCTCGCGTCCGCGAAACAGCCGCGCCTTCAGGGTGCCCTCCGGGACGCGCAACGTGCGTGCAGCCTCCGGCACATCCTGCTCATGAAAGTAAAACAGCAGCACCGCGTCGCGATACTTCGGCGGCAGCGCCAGCACCGCGCGGCGGAGCGCTTCGTCGCGGCTGGCGTCGTCATACGCGGTCGTCGAAAGCCGCTCGTCGGGCGGCTCGGCAATCTCATCCAGCGACAGCATGGTGGCTGGGATGCGCCGCAACTCGGTGCGGTAAACATTGGCAGCCAAAGCGAACAGCCATGTCGAGAAGGCGGAGTCGCCGCGCCACTGCGCCAGATTGCGATACGCCTTCAAGAAAGCTTCCTGGGCCATTTCCTCGGCGCGTCCGCGATCCCGGCAGTAGCGCCACGCCATGCTGACCAGCGGCCCCTGCCAGCGCCGCACCAGCACCGCAAACGCAGCCGTGTCGCCCGCCAGCACGCTGGCGATTACCGCCCGGTCTTCGTCGACGTCAACGCTCACAATAGGTCTTCCTGTCTGGTACGACCTGGAACGATGATGCGCGGTTGCATTTTTTCTGTCCAGAGGAATTGGAGCAGAGATTCAGGCGCTTGGCCGGACTCCAATCCGGCATGAAGGTGCACCCTTCGTGTTACTGTCAGGGTCCTCACAAGTACGATAAAGTAACTACCAAATCTCTATCTCTCCCCTGGATATCGATTTTGTTAGCGGTTTTGCCGGGTAGCCCTGTTTCTGGAGCGCTACTCAACCACGCAACGAGTTTATGAGCGAGTTCTACGGTTCGAAATCCGTCCAGTCCGTACCCGGGTCCCCTCTTTCCGCCGGCCCCGGGCAGCAAGCGGTGCAGCGGTCGCCGAGCCGTGTCTCCGTGGGGCTGGCCGTTCTCGCCGCCGTCGGTATGTGCTCCGCCTTTGCAGCCGTAGCGAGCGCAAATACCCCCCGCGCGGCGGGCATCGGCTATCTCTGCTTCACGCTCGTTTTCTTCGGATGTGCCGCAGCCTTCCGGGTCCGTGCGCGGTTTGCTCAGGGCACCCTGCGTATCCGCTGGCTCCTCATTGCCGCGGCCTCGCTGGCGGCCTCCATCGGCTACGAACCTTCCTTTAGCCAGGCCATCCTCCACACCGCACCCGCCCGGTTGCAGCAGACCGCCTGCTTCAATGCGAGTGAGGCGCTGTGCATGCTTTCGGCCGTGCTCTTCTTCGCCGGCGTCGCCCGCTCCATCGTCATCGTGGACATGCTGCAGGCGCTGCTGTTCGTATTCCTGCGCTTCAACCTCATCTATTCACCCGGCAACCTTGATCATTTCGCGACTAATCATCTCGTCGTCGGCACCATCGTGGCCTTTCTCATGTTCCTGGTGGCGACGGTCGCCTGCCTGGGCGCCGCTTCGCGCGACGAGCTGAACTTCCTGCGCACCCTCTCGGTTTTCTTTGGCCTGCGCCTGATCGGCGAATTCCTGTCCAACCAGGTGTCCTACTCCTGGCTGCACTACACCAACTGCAGCTTGTGGGATCTGCCCGGGATCGCCCTCCTCGCCGGCTTTGCCGTCTATCTGCGCTTCAGCAGCCGCCATGCACCCGCCGCGCAGCCGGTCACTGATCGGCTGGACATGGCGCCCCAGCCTTCGCCCAGCATGCTGGTGCGGAGTCTGATGCCGTCCTTCCTCGCGCTGGTCAACCTGGTGCTCGGCCTCTTTCTGTTGCGCATTTCGGTGCGCCTGGCGGTGGTCGCAATCTCCGGATCGCTGGTTTGCTATGTGGTGCGCACCGTGATGCTGCACGCACAGGCGATGAAGGATCATGCGCTGCTCCAGAGCCGTAACGAGCAACTCGAAGGGCTTGCGGTTCGCGATCACCTCACCGGCATCGGCAATCGACGTTCGCTGGCTGGCATCTATGGCCACCTGCACGCTCTGGCTCCGCTCACCGGCGTTTCGCTGATGGTGATGGATATCGATCACTTCAAACTGGCGAACGATCATCACGGTCATCCGTACGGCGACCAGGTCCTGATTGCTCTGGCCAGAAGACTCGAAGCTCTGGCAGCGACCATCCCCGGCAGCCACTGCGCGCGCCTTGGCGGAGACGAATTCGCTCTGCTGCTTCCCGGCGTTACGTTGCAGGCAGCGTCCGTGCAAGGGGAGAGGCTGCGCATTCTGTTCAGCGACAACAGCAGCGAGGAAGACAGTGGAGTGAGCCTCAGCGCCGGCGTTGCATCGCTCCACGCCGTACGCGACATGCCGCTGGAATCCCTGGTTTCCTACGCGGACGAGGCGCTCTACCGGGCCAAGCTGCTCGGGCGCAATCGCGTGGAAGTGCAGCCAGTATGGGATCCCGGGATTGGGGCAGCACCCACCACTTCAGCGCTGCTCCTCAAAACCCAGGAATCCGCGAGTTAGTATTCGCCGCGTCAATTCACCAGAAGTTTATATGTAACTTCGAAGCTTCTCGTTATACACTCCTGCCAATAACTCTCTGATCAATCTTAGGAATGGATGGCTTACTCCTATGCCACTGAGATATCTCTGTGCCGTTGTGTGTCTGTTGTGGACCAGTGCCACCTTCGCCCAAAATGTTCCGCACTCCTCCCACGTATGGGTGCTCAACGAAGAGAACAATAGCTTTGAAGATATCGTTGGCAATCCCCAAATGCCGTATTACAACCAGCTCATTCAGCAATACGGGCTCGCCACGCAGTTCTATTCCGATCAGCACAGCTCTCTTCCCGCATTAATGTGGTTTGTTGCCGGAGCGGCGGTGGAACCCAATAACGACACAACCTCCTGCGAACATGACGAGGACAATATCGTTCGCGAAGTCCTGAAGCAGGGTTATTCGTGGAGGGCGTATGAAGAGAACTTACCAACCGCCGGCTATCAGGGTCTCTATGCGGGCACGACTAATCTCTATTACCGCCGCCACAATCCGCTCATTGACTTTTCCGATGTCTGCCCCGGAACCGGGCAGGACACCAACAGCGTGCCCTACACCCAAATGGCCGCGGACTTCGCAAACGGCAACACCGTCAACTATGCCTGGATCACCCCGGCCGGCGACGACGACGATCACGATGGCACCCTCCACGAAGCGGATCAGTGGTTGCAGGCTCACCTTCCCGCCATTCTCGCCCGGCCTGAGTTCGGCCCCGGCGGCGATGGCATTCTCTTCATCGTCTGGGATGAAAGCGAGTTGGACGGAGACAACCGTTGTTCCGCAACGGTTTCTCAGGGATGCGGTGGCCGCACGGCGGCGATCGTCATCGGTCCCCAGGTCAAGGCCGGCTATCAGTCGACCGTCCTCTACCACAACGAGAATGTTCTTAAGACGGTGTGTGTCGCCATGGGTCTGCCCACCTGTCCCGGCGCCGCCCAGGATGCCGCGCCGATGTCGGATTTCTTCGCCACAGGGAATGCATCCGACGGCATCGTCATCTCTACGCCCGGAAGCGGAGCCACCGTCATCGGCCCCGTTCAGGTGCAGGCGACCGCAACCGAGAGCCAGCCCGTGAACCACACCGAAGTCTGGGACAACGGCGCGAAGCTCGGAAACTTCGGCACGCAGATCAACGCCACGTTTAACCTGGCAGTGGGCCAGCACACCACCACCGTGCTCGACGTGGGTGATTCCTCCGGAGTCATGCACCGGGCCGCGGTTACTTATACGGTCCAGCCGGTCGTCGATGGCGTGGAGATTATCTCGCCCACCGCGAATGAAACCATCAGCATGTCCACCGTGCACGTTGTGGCACAGGCCACCGAATCCGTGCCGGTCAGCCAGATGCAGGTGTGGGATAACGGCACGAAGCTCGGTTGGTATCCCGGCACCCAGGTGAACCAATATTTCACGCTGGCGACGGGTGACCATAACCTGACCGTCACCGACCTGAACAACAATAACGAGGTCATCCACAAAACCAGCGTCTCCTATTCCGTGCAGGTGGATGGCGTCGTCATCTCCACCCCCGCAATCGGAGCGACTGTCACTGGCCCTGTCCATCTGGTGGCAAGCGCTTCCGAAAGCCAGACCATCAGCCAAACCCAGGTCTGGGACAACGGAGTCAAGCTGGGCGTGTATGGCGATCAGATCGACGCCACCTACAATCTGGGGCCCGGGACTCACACCACCACGGTGGAAGACCTGAATTCGGGGTGGAAGCCAATTCATCAAACTTCCGTCACTTTCACCGTGCTGCCTCAATAAAAATGCAACCGCTCCTCCCGAGCCCTGGTCGTACGAGGTGAAGCGGATGGGAAAGAATCCCGGAGCTGCTTGGGGAGGGTGTGATGGACGGAAATGTGGGCGTGGCGTTATTCGGGTTTCTGGCAGTGGGGGCCGTGGCGCTGTTTTCCATGGTCGCTGTGGCCAGCTGGGCCAGTGCGCGGCAAAAGGAGCGCGAGTCCTACTACAAGAACGACATGCTGAAGAAGGTCGCGGAATCGCAGGGCCCCGGCGTGACGTCAACGCTGGAGTTGATGCGGGAAGAGGCGAAGATCAACGCCTTCCGCGCGAAGCAGGGGCTCAAGATTGCAGGTCTGATCCTGACGGCGACGGGAATTGGCCTGCTGATCTTCCTCCACGCTCTGATTACGGATGCGCCCATCTATCTGGTTGGGGTACTGGTGCTGCTGATTGGCGCGGCGCTCTTTGCCAGTTCGTATGTGGTGACGGCGCCGGTGGAGTAAGCGTCTAACCCGGGTACGAGCACCGGATTCAAGGAGTCGAGGCCGGCCGCGGGAATCCGGACAGGGAACCCGCAGCGGGCCTTTCTCGTATCTTCAGAACAGCACATGCAAAGCCTGGGCGACACATTCGGGCAAGTCTTTCTTGCCATCCGGGCCAACAAGCTCCGTTCCTTCCTGACCATGTTCGGGATCGCGTGGGGCGTTGGCTCCCTGTTGCTGCTGGTCGGCGTCGGCGAAGGCTTCCGCTCAGGGCAAAAGCGCGAATTCGCCGAGCTGGGCAACGACGTCATCATGATGTGGAACGGCAATATCCCGGCCGTGTCCGGCCAGCACACCTCCATGCGCCCGTATTACATCACCATGGGCGATCTCGCATCCATCCGCACCCAGGCCCCCGACGTGCGCGACGCCACCGCGATTATTCGCCGCAACGACATCAAGCAGCAGAGTCTGTATGAGACGGCGGGCGGGCAGGTATTGGGCGTCGAGCCCAATTTTGCGACCATCCGCTTTGTGCCGTTGAATCAGGGACGTTTTATTCAAAAAGATGATCTGGCCAACAAGAGCCGCGTGATCGTCCTTGGCCAGAAGAGCAACCAGCTGCTGTTTCCGGGGCGTCCGGCGCTCGGAGAGTGGGTCACGCTCAACGGCACCCGCTTCCAGGTCATCGGCGTGGCCGACAAAGTTGGTCATGGCGACAACGACGACCAGAGCCAGCAGGTCTACATTCCGCTTACCATCATGATGGACATGTTTCCCCTGAACTGGGGCAACAATCCGCGGGATACGGTCGCCTCTATTCAGTACCAGCCGGTCACCGCCAGCCAACACGTCAACGCCGTGCACGAAGTCCACGAGATCATTGCCCGCCGCCATGGCTTTGATCCCAACGCTGCCGACGCCTTCAACGAGTGGGATTCCATTCAGTCCCAGCAGATGGTGGGCAAAATCTTCGACGCCATGGACATCTTTCTCGGCGGTGTCGGGCTGGTCACGCTGGCGCTGGGCGCGGTCGGCATCGTCAACATCATGCTGGTCGCGGTCAGCGAGCGCACCCGCGAAATTGGCCTGCGCAAAGCGCTCGGCGCCACCCGCCGCAGCATTCTCTTCCAGTTCTTTCTGGAAGGCCTGATGCTCACCGGGTTCAGCGGCCTCATCGGCATTGTGGGCTCGGCGCTGTTTATGGCGGCCATCGATAAGATTGTGGGCACCGGACTGCAGGGATTCGATCCGCCGCGCCTGCAGGCCTGGTCTGCCGCCGTCGCAACCCTGGCACTGGGATTATGCGGCATCTTCGCGGGACTCTATCCAGCCGCCCAGGCAGCCAAACTGGAACCAGTGGAAGCCCTGCGAAGGGAATAAAGAAAGACGATGGAAATGCTGATGAGAAGAAGAATCAGAAGTTAGGAGCAACAATGCTGCGCGATGTTTGGGCACAGGCGTGGGAGGCGATGGTTTACAACCGCCGCCGCACCTTCATCACGATTCTCGGCATGGCCTGGGGCATCGCCACCGTGGTGCTCCTGCTCGCCTATGGCGCCGGGTTCGGCAAAGCCATTCAGGCCATCTTCGAGCAGTGGGGCACTTACCTTATCGGCGTCTTTCCCGGCAAAACTTCAGAACAGGTGGGCGGATCCAAGGCCGGCGTCACCGTGCGCCTCACCCAGGATGACGTCGACCGCTTGTGGGCCACCGTCCCGGGCGTCACCCACATCTCGCCTGCGATGTTCAAGCAGGTCGACGTGGCCTCCGACGAGCACATGTACAACTGGCAGCTCAACGGGTATCGCCCGGAGATCGCCAACATCATCAAACTGGACGTCGATTACGGCCGCTTCTACTCCGAGGAGGACGATGAGACCCGCGCGCACGTGGCGGTGATCGGCTCCGAGGCCAAAACCAAGCTGTTTGGCGGACGCTATCCCATCGGGTCCCGCATTCGCATCAACGGAATCGGATTCACGGTAATTGGCGTCCTCGAGCCCAAAATGCAGGAGGGCGACGACGACGTCAACCGCCAGATCTACATCCCCTTCAACACCTTTGAAGATTTCGGCAGCACGAAATACCTGGGCGGCGTATGGATGACCTACCACGGGGACAACGAGGCGGTGGAGCAGGCCGTCCGGAACACCCTAGCCGCGATGCACAACTTCCTACCCTCCGACCACCAGGCCATCTTCGTCGCCAATCTCATGCACCAACTCCGCCAGTTCCAGATCATTACCTACCTGCTGGAATTGCTCCTGCTGTTCATTGGTGCGCTCACCCTGGGCATTGCCGGCATCGGGCTGATGAACATCATGCTGGTCGCTGTGCAGCAACGCACCAAAGAGATTGGCATCGAGAAGGCGCTGGGCGCGCGCAAGCGGCATATCCTGCTCCAGTTCCTCGCCGAGGCCCTGGTGATCTCCGGAACCGGCGGCGTCATCGGTATTGCTCTGGCCTATGCGGTCGCCATTGGCGTGGGACGAATTACCTTCTATAGCGCCATGGCCGCCCATGCCGAAGACGCCGATATTCGCCTGTTAATTTCTCCCCTCATCGTGGTGGTGGCTACGTCGATTTTGGCCGTCGTCGGCATCGTCAGCGGACTCATCCCAGCCATACGTGCCGCGAACCTCGACCCCATCGAAGCTTTGCGCTACGAGTAGATCGAAAGATAGGGTGGCTTTTCGACGGCAGATTTTGACGCTTTCTGCCGACAATCCCGCCCTGTCGTGACGAGAGTATTAACTATTTGAAAAGAAATACGATAATCGGAAAATGAGACGACGGTCCCCAGGCAAATCTACTGATTTCAGAAGGGTTTGAACAGGCGAAATGTTCGGAAATGGACACGTTTCCATCCTGCAACCCCACAGGTATTCAACTAGTTACGAACCCCCTCCCGAATTCGGTAACCTCCCCGGATACGGCTTATGAAAAAAAGGGTTGACCTCGGGACCAAACCAAGGTTATTTTCAAATCTGTCGCTTGACCCCCGGCACTTTTCGCCGCCTCGAGTCAACCTTCCGGACACAGACATAGGTCCCGCTTCCCGACAGGAAGAGTACCGGTGTCGTCCGCGATGGACGAGCAAAGGGAGTCTTGAAACAACGATCTGGCCGATGAGAAAGGTTCGTCAGAAAAACAGAGAAAAAAGTTGACCGGAAGCGCCACCTCGCGCGTCTAAATTTTCATAGCCTTCCGGGACTATTTTTCCCCAACCTGTTTTGGGCCCTACGCTGGTTCAACGGTTGTTCTGTGAACAAGGATGCAAGGCTGGAACATCACAGATAAAAAGCAAGGAGACTTTTTATGCGTTCTGAATTGATTTTTGGCGCTCTGACTCATGTCAACAACCGGTACCAGCTTTGCCAGCTTGCTTCCAAGGCGACGCGGAAGCTGCACAAACCAAACACGCGGCTGCAGGATACAATGAATGATGTGCTGGTTCGCTTCCGGGAACAAAGCCCGGGAGCGGTCACAGCAGCGGCTTCCCGTCAGGAACTCGTTCCACTTCCGCAGCAGCAGCGTCGCGCAGCCTGAGCCCAAACCCGTTCTGTCCCCCGGCACGTCTTCTGGTTCAGACCCTCAAACTCTAACTCCGCACCACACTTCCCAAACTCCTTCCCACGCACGACTCCTCCCATCCGAAAATTCACCGCAGGTGATCCATGACGATCGCAGAACTGAAAGAGAAAAATATTACAGAGCTGAGCCGCATCGCGCGCACTCTGGAAATCCCCGGCGCAAGCGGACTCCGCAAGCAGGACCTGATCTTTAAGATTCTTCAGGCGCAAAGCGAAAAAGAAGGACATATTTTCGCTGAAGGCGTGCTGGAGATTCTGCCCGACGGTTACGGCTTCCTTCGCTCGCCCGACTACAACTATCTGCCTGGCCCCGACGACATTTACGTTTCGCCCTCGCAGATCCGCAAATTCGACCTGAAGACCGGCGACACCATCAGCGGCAACGTCCGCCCTCCGCATGAAGGCGAAAAGTATTTCGCGCTGGTCAAGATTGAGGCGATCAACTTTGAGTCGCCCGAAGAGACCCGGAACAAGATTCTGTTCGACAACCTCACGCCGCTCTATCCGCAGGAACGCATCAAGATGGAGACGGTCCGCGAGCACATCAGCGGCCGCGTGATGGATCTGCTCACCCCCGTCGGTAAAGGCCAGCGTGGCCTCATCGTCGCGCCGCCGCGCACCGGCAAAACCATGCTGCTGCAGTCCATCGCCAACTCTGTTACGGCGAACCATCCGGAGGTCGTGTTGATCGTGCTGCTCATCGACGAGCGCCCGGAAGAAGTAACGGACATGCAACGCTCGGTGAAGGGCGAAGTCATCTCGTCCACCTTCGACGAGCCAGCCGCCCGCCACGTGCAGGTTGCGGAAATGGTGATCGAAAAAGCGAAGCGCCTCGTCGAGCACAAACGCGACGTCGTGATTCTGCTCGACTCCATCACGCGTCTCGCGCGCGCCTACAACACCATCGTTCCGCCCTCCGGCAAAGTGCTCTCCGGCGGCGTGGATTCAAACGCGCTCCAGCGTCCGAAGCGTTTCTTCGGCGCGGCGCGCAACATTGAAGAAGGCGGCTCGCTGACGATTATTGCCACCGCCCTCGTCGATACGGGCTCGCGCATGGACGAAGTCATCTTCGAGGAATTCAAGGGTACCGGCAACATGGAAATCATCCTGGACCGCAAGCTCGTCGACAAGCGCGTCTTCCCGGCCATCGATATTCAGCGCTCCGGCACGCGTAAGGAAGAGCTGCTGATCCCCAAGGACGAGCTGGCGCGCACATGGGTGCTGCGCAAGGTGCTCAACCCGCTGTCTCCGGTGGAAGCGATGGAACTGCTGGTGAGCCGCCTCGAAAAGGTGCGGAACAACGCAGAATTCCTGATGAACATGAACTCGCTGTAGCGAATTGCAAAATAAAAACGCCCGCGAACCCCGCGGGCGTTTTTATTCATCCAAAAATCCCTCAATACGCCTGCAACGGCTCAATTGGCAGTCTCACCTGGAAGCATGTCGCGCCGGGTTTCGATTCCACATTGATGAACCCCCGGTGCTGCCGCACGATTCGCTGCGCCGTGTCCAGCCCGAGCCCCAGCCCCTGGCCCGGCGGCTTTGTCGTGAAGAATGGCTCGAAGATGCGCGCCTGATTCTCCTCCGGAATGCCCGGACCGTTATCCCAAATCTCGATCACCACAAATTCCCCAGAGCATTGCGCACTCAGCACCAAATGCCCCTTGTCCTCCATCGAGTCGAGCGCATTCTCCAGCAGCGACATCCACACCTGGTTTAGCTCACTCGCATACGCCGATATGCGCGGAAGGTCGGCCGCGAACCGGCGCTCCACCGTCACCTTATCGAGCCGCGACTGCAGCATCGTCAGCGTGGTCTCCAGCGACTGCCGGATGTCCACTTCCTGAATCGGCGCCTGATCCATCCAGGAATAATCCTTCACCGCGCCAATCAGGTCGAAGATGCGCGAAGTGGAGTCGAGCATGGCCTGCGCCATGCGCTCCGTGCGCGCAGATGAGGCGAACTGGGACAGCACAATCTCCACATGTTTGTGGCCCAGGAGCTCGTCCAGCTCGTCAAGACTCTCCGTCGTGATGCCCAGCTCGGCAATATCCGGCACAATCTGCCAGCTCTTCTCCACCCCATGCGCGCGCAGCCAGCGCTGCAACTCGTCTTCCCGCTCCGACTGGTGCGTCGCGTCCACGGGATGCTGGCGCGTCTGCTCTTCCATACGGCTGCGCCATGCGCGAATCCGGTCCAGGTGGCCTTCGTCCAGACAAAGCCCGCCCAGCTGGTATTTCTGATGCCCGTATATGCGCAGCTCCTCAATCAGCCCTGAGGCCGCGCGTTGTGCCGCGGAGGCCGGATTGTTGAGCTCGTGCGCCAGATTGCCGGCCAACTTGCCCAGCGCGTTCAGCTTTTCCGTCTGCTGCTCCAGCCGCGTCATCTCCCGCACTCGATCCAGCAGCACGGAAACGCACCGCTGCCCCATGGACGGAATCGCCGCCAGCATCTCCGGAAACCTCTCGTGCTCCAGTTGCAGACCCCAAACTTCCGATGCGGCATATCCCTGGCCGCCATGGGTCTTCATGCGCGAGAACGGAAGCAGACCTGTAATCTGCCCGGCGCGGCCAATAAAAAGCGCGAGCCCACCCTGCTGCCGGCGCACATGCACCTCGCCCTTCAGCAGGATGTACATTTTGGTGGCCGGGTCGCCTTCGCGAAAAATTGGTGCACCCGGCAAATACGTCACTTCATCGCAGTGGGTCGCCAGCCACTCATACTCGGCATCGGCAAGGCCGTTCAGCGCGGCCACGCGGCGCAGCCCCTCGACGATTTCAGGCAGAGGCGTCTTCGGGGATTCGATGGCCGTTTCGAACGGTGCGTTGGTGGGGGTTAGCAGTCCCATGGTCCCTCCCCTTTCAATGGATAGTAACCGAAACGCCATCAGGCCGGTGTGAATCAGCCTGTGTGAATCGGGCAGCCGCTACAGTAAGTGCGTGAGCCTCAACCTCATTAGAGTGATGTTCCTGGGGAATGGCGTCAGCTCAAGGCGTGATACCTTGCGAAAAGCGTACATCGTTTTGTCAGTGCCCTGCTGCACAGGTTGCGGATGCGGCAACATCTTGTAGCAGGGCATGAGTTCAGTCTCGCCGTAAAGCATGGAAAATCAATGGGTTTTAGCGCCTGAGAGCCGTTTTTCCCGAGCGGACCCAAGTTTTTCCGCGATCTCTTTAGGCGTGCCCTAAACAGCCCAAAATCAATTCGCATGGGGCCGCAGCATTTCGGCGCGCCGCTCCGGCGTGCCGTCGATCAGCGCGTTCAGGCGCGCGGGATTCACCGGATTGGCGCTGCGCAGCTCCACGCTGCCGTCCTCATCCAGCAGCAAAACGGTGAATTGCGACGGGGGAACGTGGAACCGCGTGCGAATTTCGCCCATTTGCTCCGCGCTCAGCACGGTATACGGGGCATCCAGCGGCGTCCTCAGCCGCTGGCTCTCGGGGGCAACCGGTGTGTAAAGAACGAAGCGGTCCATCATGTCGTCGGCATCGCCATCCAGCAGCTGCGCCTGCCGCTTCAGCCGCGCGTCGTTCGGCGTGGCGCTGAAAACCAGCAGCGCGCGATAGCAGCCGCGCATAGCCGCGAACGACTTCGGCACCACCTGGCACTCCGGACGAGCCTGCGCATGCAGGCCGGAGCACACCAACAGCAGGGTCGTAAGAAACACGAGATTTCTGCGCATAAGGGGGAGGCTTCCCTTGACCTAAAAAGGTGTGTTGGTTGAGACGCCGCGGACCTGAAAAAGGGATGCCACGAGCCGGGCTGGCATCCCCTTTTATTTTATTACTGCCCACTTTTACGCGACCCGGCTCTGGCGCGAACTAGCTAGCTAGGCGTTCACCGGCTCATCGGCTGGCTTGGCCGCGGGCTGCGGCGTGCCGTCCTTCACCACCACCGGGTCCAGGAACGGCATGGCCGCCCGCAGACGCGCACCCACCTCTTCCACCTGCAATCCGGCTTCGTCCCGGCGCATCTGGTCGAACTTCTTGCGCCCCGTCTTGTTCTCCGCAATCCAGTTCTTCGCAAACGTCCCGTTCTGGATCTCGGTGAGCAGCTTCTTCATCTCGGCGCGCGTCGCGTCGGTCACAATTCGTGGCCCCGCCGTGTAATCCCCATATTCGGCCGTGTCCGAGATGGAGTAGCGCATGTACGCCAGGCCGCCGCGATACATCAGGTCGACAATCAGCTTCAGCTCGTGCAGACACTCAAAGTAGGCGATCTCCGGCTGATACCCGGCATCCACCAGCGTCTGAAAGCCGGCCTTCACCAGCGCCGAAGCGCCGCCGCACAAAACAGCCTGTTCGCCAAAGAGATCCGTCTCGGTCTCTTCCGCAAACGTGGTCTCGAGCACGCCGCCGCGCGTTCCCCCAATCCCCTTGGCGTAGCTGAGCGCCAGTTGCAGCGCTTTGCCGGAAGCGTCCTGATGGACGGCGATCAGGCAAGGCACGCCGCCGCCCTCTGTGAACACTTCGCGCACCCGGTGCCCCGGCCCCTTGGGCGCGACCATCGAAACGTCGATCTCCGCGGGCGGCACAATGGCGCCGAAGCGAATGTTGAACCCGTGCCCGAACATCAGCGTCTTGCCCGCCTTCATGTGCGGCGCAATGTCCTTGGCGTAGGTATCGCCCTGCGAGTGATCCGGCGTCAGAATCATGATGACGTCGGCCCACGCCGCGGCATCGCTCACCGAGCTCACTTCGAGACCGGCCTTCCGCGCCTTGTCCGCGGACTTGCTGCCCGCATGCAGCCCCACCCGCACCTCCACGCCCGAGTCCTTCAGGTTAAGAGCGTGCGCATGCCCCTGCGAGCCGTAACCGATGACGGCAACTTTCTTCTGCTGGATGAGCGACAAGTCAGCGTCGTGATCGTGATAAGTCTTTACCATTTCGTATCCTTTTCTCTCTATTTAATTTCGTTGGGAATTGAATCTTTCAAACGCATCGAGAACGAATCCGCGGCCTTATTGACATAAACGGCGACCAGTCCGCTGAGAACACACAGGCCCATTCCTTCAAACTCCGCGATGATCAGCTCCACGTGCAGGAACTCGTGAATCGCCCTTCCTCCCCAGAAAAACAACAGGCCTGCCAGTCCCAGAAGGACCTTCGTCAAACCGCGCAGTCCGATCTCCAGAATCCGGTTCGGTCTCGCCATCGATCGAATCTCGAACTAAGAGAACCCCGTCTCTTCCGCCATCAGCGCATCGTTCGGCGCTTCGCCCTCTTCATCGGCCTTCAGTTCCTCGGCCGTCTCCATGCCCGGCACCCGCATCGCCTCCAGCACCCGGCTGGTGTGCTGCCCGCGCCGCATCACCATGCGTCCGGTGCGCGAAACCTCGAGAATCCGGTCGCCGTTCTCATTCAGAACCTGGATCAGCCCTTCAATCTTGCTTTCCACGCCGGTGATCTCAATCATCAGCGACTCCGGCGCCAGGTCCACAATGCGCGCCCGGAAAACCTCCGCCAGCTCGAACACCTGCGACCGCGTCTTCGGATCGGCCGCAACCTTAATCAGCGCCAGCTCGCGCGCCACGTGGGACAACTGCCCGACATCGTCGACCTCCAGCACATTCTCCAGTTTATAGAGGCTGGCGGCGATGCGGTGCCCCGCCGTCGGCGAAGCATCGCAGACAATGGTCATCCGCGAAACGCCCACCCGCTCCGAATGCCCGACGGTGAGCGAAACAATATTGATGTTCAACCGCCGAAACAGCGAAGCCACGCGCGTCAGCACGCCCGGCTTGTCTTCAACAAGTGCCACGAATGTGTGCAGCATAAAGCCCCTTTATATGCGGCTATAGCCGCATCGCTTCCCAAAATGTCAGGGGACGAACGTAAACTACAATCTCGCCCGGCTTAACGGCTGTATTCGCTTTCCCACAGCCGTTTGCAGTCGCTGCGCCCGTTCGCAGCACTTCGTCTACCGAGAACTCCTGTCCGACACTGCCGGGGGCGCGAACTCCGCAAAAAAAATCGAATCCCGGAAATACGCGAATCGTGTTTTCGTGAGAAAGCTGAATCATCGCGACACCTCCGCGATCTAGAGGAATGTCATTCGAGGCGATCTGGTTTGGGGAAGTCCATACATTCAAATCCCCGCCCCTCACCGGTTTTCCACTTCTACCGTCAACTACGCGGACACGAATTTCCGAAGTCTGAGCGAAGGTGCTGGGCACGCTGACAGCAAGCAGCAGCAGAGCAGTCGCCCAATGCCGTATTCGAGTTTCGCCAAGCATCCTGGAACCTGGCACCTTACCTTTCGCTAACCGTTCCACCGCTAACCGCTTTACCGCTGCCCTACACGTCCTGCGCCGTTTCCACCAACGGATTCTTCTCCGGCCGGCGAATCATCTCATGCAGCGCCGACCCCGCCGGAATCATCGGGTACACCGAGTCTTCCTTCTCCACCTGGAAATTAATCAGGAACGGACCCTTGTGCGTCCGCGCTGCTTCCACCGCGGGGATGACCTCCGAACGTTTGCCGACGGCCAGTCCGCGGATCCCGTGCGCATCCGCCAGCTTCACAAAGTCCGGACTCAGCAGCGGCGTCGATTCATAATTCTTTTCGTAGAAAAATTCCTGCCACTGCCGCACCATGCCCAGAAAACCGTTGTTGATCACGGCAATGTTGATGTCGAGCTTCTCCTGCGCCGCCGTGGCCAGTTCGCTCGCCGTCATCTGGAACCCGCCATCGCCGGCGATCACCCACACTTCTTTTTCCGGACACGCAAACTTCGCGCCGATGGCCGCGGGCAGCGCGAACCCCATCGTCCCCAAACCGCCGGAAGTAATGAGCGAACGCGGCTCGTCGTGCTTGTAGTATTGGGCCTCCCACATTTGGTGCTGGCCGACGTCCGTCACCACAATCGCCTTGCCCTCGGTGGCGCGCCACAAATCGTGCATCACATGCGCCGCGTAAAGATGCCCGCTGTCCGGCAGGTTGCGAATATCGCGCACCGCGCACTCGCCCTTTCCCGACTCAATCGTGCGCAGCCACGCCGACTCCTGCGCCTCATCGCGCGGAGCCAGATGCGGCAGCAGCGCTTCCAGCGCTTCTTTCAAATCGCCGATCAGCGCAACATCCGCCTTCACATTCTTGTTGATCTCCGCCGGATCGATCTCGATATGAATCTTCTTCGCATTCGGCGCGTACGTCGCCAGCGTGCCCGTCACGCGATCGTCAAAGCGCATGCCGCACGCGATCAGCAAATCCGCCTGCTGGATGGCCTGATTCACCCACGCCTCGCCATGCATACCCATCATGCCCAGCGACAGCGGATGCGAAGCCGGGAACGCACCCAGCCCCAGCAGCGTCGACGCCACGGGAATGCGCATCCTCTCCGCCAGCGTTCGCACCTGCGCGCCCGCGCCCGACTGCAGAATGCCGTGGCCCGCAAGAATCACCGGCCGTTTCGCGTTGCGGATCAGCTCCGCCGCCTGCAAGATCGACGCCGACTCCGTTTTCAGCATCGGGTGCGGCCGATGCGGCTTCGGCGCGGCCGCGGCAAAATCGAATTCCGCCGTCGCCTGCTGCGCGTCCTTCGTAATGTCGACCAGCACCGGCCCCGGCCGTCCGGATTTCGCAACGAGGAAAGCCTCGCGCAGCATCGGCGCCACATCTTCCGCGCGCGTCGCCACGTAATTGTGCTTCGTAATCGGCAGCGTGATGCCCGTAATGTCCACTTCCTGGAACGCGTCTGTGCCCAGCACCTTGCTCGCCACCTGGCCCGTCACACACACCATCGGCACCGAATCCAGCATCGCCGTCGCAATGCCCGTCACCAGATTCGTTGCGCCCGGCCCTGACGTGGCCACGCACACGCCCACGCGCCCCGAAGCCCGCGCGTAGCCATCGGCCATGTGCGCCGCACCCTGTTCATGCCGCACCAGCACGTGGCGAATCGGAAATTTCCGCAGCGCGTCATACGCCGGAAGAATCGCGCCGCCCGGATAACCGAAAACCGTGGTGACGCCCTCACCCTCAAGCGTGGCCCAAAGAATCTCCGCGCCCGTCAGGCGCGTCGTGTGTCCCGTCTTCTCCGCCGCAGCGCCATTGCGCCCCGCCGTATGCTTCTTAGCCGTTCCCATTCGTGTTCCCCTTCCCTGCGCGCCCTGGGAATAGCGCACCTTGCATGTTTAGCTTTTAACTAGAACCTGGAACCTAAAACCTCGCACCTAATTCGTGACCGCACCCTGTGCCGCCGACGAAACCGTATCCACATATTTCTTGAAGACGCCTCGCTTGAATTTCGGCTCCGGCTTCTTCCATCCCTGCAAACGCGACGACAACTCCACATCAGTAATCTCCACATCCAGCTTCCGGTTCGGAATGTCGAAATGAATCATGTCGCCCTCGCGCACAGCGGCAATCGGCCCACGCATCGCGGCTTCAGGCGCAACGTGCCCCGCCATCAGCCCGCGCGTCGCACCGGAAAAGCGTCCGTCCGTCAGCAGCGCCACCGTCTCGCTCAGCTCGGGAATCCCTGCAACCGCCGCGGTCACCGCCAGCATCTCGCGCATGCCCGGCCCGCCCCGCGGACCCTCGTAGCGGATCACCATCACGTCACCAGGCTTGATCGCGCCACTCTCCACCGCGTGAAACGCTGCGTCTTCCGAGTCGAACACCCGCGCCGGACCGCAATGCTCCAGCCGCTTGTGCCCCGCCACCTTAATCACGCAACCTTCCGGCGCCAAATTGCCTTTCAAAATCACCAGCCCGCCTGTTGACTTAATGGCGTTGCCGATGGGGCGAATTACATCCTGCCCCGCCGTCTCCTTCGCAGCCGCAGCTTCTTCCGCCAGCGTCTTGCCGCTCACGTTCAGGCACGACCCGTCGATCAGCCTTCCCTCGATCAGGCGCTTCGCCAGCAAACGGCTCCCGCCCGCAGCCTGATAATCCGCAGCCACGTAGCGTCCGCCCGGCTTCAGATCGCACAGGAGCGGAGTCTTCGAACTGATGCGATCGAAATCATCAATCGTCAGCGGAATGTTCATCTCGTTCGCGATCGCCAGGAAGTGCAGCACCGCATTCGTCGATCCACCCGAGGCCGCAACGCTGGCAATCGCATTCTCAATCGCCACCGGCGTAATAATCTGGCTCGGCTTCAATCCTTTGCGCGCCAGCTCCATCACCATGCGCCCCGCCTCGCGGCTCGCTTCGAGCTTCTCGTGCAGAAACGCCGGCACCCCCGATATGCCAATCGGCGAGATGCCAAGAAATTCGCAAGCCATCGCCATGGTGTTCGCGGTGAACTGCCCGCCGCACGCGCCCGCGCCCGGACAGGCACTGGCTTCGACCGCTTCGAGGCCCGCATCGTCCAGTCGCCCCGCCGCATGCGATCCCACCGCTTCAAACACGTCCTGGACTGTGAGGTCCTTGCCGTTCAAATGTCCCGGCGCAATCGATCCGCCATAAAGCATGAGCGAAGGAATATCGAGCCGCGCCAGCGCCATCACCGTCCCCGGCATATTTTTGTCGCAGCCCGCAATCGCTACCAGCCCGTCAAACAGATTGCCCCGCGCCACCAGTTCCACCGAATCCGCAATCACCTCGCGGCTAATCAGCGAAGCCTTCATGCCCTCGGTCCCCATGGTGATGCCATCGGAAATGGTGACGGTATTGAACTCCATCGGCGTGCCGCCCGCTTCGCGAATGCCTTGCTTCACCGCCTCCGCAATCTCGCGCAGATGAAAATTGCACGGCCCAATCTCCGTCCACGTATTCGCAATGCCAATGATTGGCCTGGACAAATCTTCGCGCGAAAATCCAATCGCCCGCAGCATCGCCCGCGCCGGTGCGCGGCTTGGCCCTTCAGTAAGCGCAATCGAGTAGAGCTTGCCGCTGCCGTTGCCGCTTTTGCCGTTACCGCTCATGCGTTCACACTCTCCCCGGATCTCCCGCCCGTCGTTGGCGCGACCCAAAACGCCGCGTCATGTTTCTTCTCGAAACGATCCAGCGCATCCGCGTGCCGCAGCGTCAGGCCAATATCGTCCAGCCCCTCCAGCAAACAGTCGCGGAGGAACGGATCGATAGAAAATGTCGTCGAAAAACCCTGCTCATCCCGAATCGTGTTGTCTTCGAGCGATACGGTCAGCTGATAATGATCGGCCGAACTCCGAGTCTGGGCAGCGCGATCCAGCAGCGTCTGCACCTGATCGTCCGGCAGCGTGATCAACAGAATCCCGTTCTTGCCGGCATTCGAATGAAAAATGTCGGCAAACGTCGGCGCGATCACGCAGCGAAATCCGTAATCGCTCAGCGCCCACGCCGCGTGCTCCCGCGACGACCCGCAACCGAAATTCCGCGCCGCCACCAGAATCTTTGCACCCTGATAATGCGGATTGTTCAGCTCGAAGTCAGGATTTTTTCGCCAGTCGAAGAAAAGAAACTCTCCGTAGCCGGTGCGCTCAATGCGCTTCAAGAACTGCTTCGGAATAATCTGGTCGGTATCGACGTTGACGCGGTCGAGCGGCATCACGGTGGAGTGGAGGGTTCGAAACTTTTCCATTACGCCAGCACCTCAGCCTTCCTGAATTCCCACGTCCGTACATCGGTGAAGTGCCCTTTGATCGCCGCTGCCGCCGCCATCATCGGGCTCACCAGATGGGTGCGTCCGCCGCTGCCCTGGCGTCCTTCAAAGTTGCGATTGCTGGTCGAAGCGCAGCGTTCGCCCGGCTGCAAAATGTCCGGGTTCATGCCCAAGCACATGGAGCAGCCCGGTTCGCGCCAGTCGAATCCCGCCTCGCGAAAAATCTGGTCCAGCCCCTCGCGCTCGGCCTGCGCTTTCACCAGCTGCGATCCCGGCACCACCATCGCGCCCACGCTCGCATGGACATGGTGCCCAGCCACCACCTTCGCCGCCGCGCGCAAATCCTCAATCCGCGAATTCGTGCAGGAGCCAATAAACACGCGGTCGATCGCAATCTCTTCCATCGGCGTGCCCGGTTTCAGGTCCATATATTCAAGCGCCCGCGTATAGGCGCGGCGATCGGCGTCGGACTTCGCCGCCGCGGGATCAGGCACCTGTCCGGTAATCGAAACCACCATCCCAGGATTCGTCCCCCACGTGACGAACGGCTCAATCTCAATCGCGGGAATCACCAGCTCGCGGTCGTACTGCGCGCCTTCGTCGCTGGCCAGCTTCCGCCACTCCGCCACCGCCGTCTCCCACGCAGCGCCCGCTGGAGCAAACGGCCGCCCCTTCAGCCACGCAAACGTCGTTTCGTCGGGCGCGATCATGCCCGCGCGCGCACCCGCTTCAATGCTCATGTTGCAGACCGTCATGCGGCCTTCCATGCTCAGCGCGCGAATCGCCGACCCGGCGTATTCAATCACGCAGCCCGTTGCGCCGTCGGTCCCAATGCGCCCGATGATGCCCAGCACAATGTCCTTCGCGCCCACGCCCTCCGGCAACTCGCCTTCCACCGCAATGCGAAACGTCTTCGGCTTCGACTGCGGCAGGCATTGCGTCGCCAGCACGTGTTCCACTTCCGACGTGCCGATGCCAAACGCCAGCGCGCCCAGCGCCCCATGCGTCGACGTATGCGAATCGCCGCAAACAATGGTCATGCCCGGCTTGGTCAGCCCCAACTCCGGCCCAATTACGTGCACAATGCCCTGGCGCGGCGATTCCACGTCGTAAAGCGTCACGCCAAAATCAGCGCAATTCTTCCGCAGCGTCTCAATCTGCTTCGCGGCAATCGGGTCTTCGATGTTGATGCGGTTCTTCGAAGTCGGCACGTTGTGATCCACCGTCGCAATCGACCGGTCGGGCCGACGCACCTTGCGCCCCGCCAACCGCAATCCCTCAAACGCCTGCGGCGACGTGACTTCGTGGATCAAATGCAAATCGATGTAGAGGAGCGTGGGCTCATTCGCCGGCTCAGCCACAATGTGCGATTCCCAGACTTTCTCGAAGAGTGTTTTCGGTTTCTCTGCCATATCGGTATTCGCTTCTCTGTTTTCGTGAAAGGTTTTTGCGCCGAATGCGCACCCGCCCGCGATGGTCAGTCGCTCAGACGGCGTGCATTGCTTGCCGGCGATCGATAATTTCGTTCAGCGCTGCGTTCACGCGCCGCCCCATCTCCGGCGTCGAAAGCACCTGCGCGGATTTGTCCCCCCGTGCCAGGTCCGTCGTGCGATACCCCTGGTCCAGCACCTTGCGCACCGCCGCTTCAATCGCGTCGGCCTCCTGCTCCAGTCCCGCCGAAAAGCGCAGCAGCATCGCCGCAGTCAGAATCGCGCCCAGCGGATTCGCAATGCCTTTGCCCGCGATGTCCGGCGCCGATCCGTGCACTGGCTCGTACAAATCCACCTTCCCACCAATCGTCGCGGAAGGCAGCATGCCCAGCGACCCGGTAATCACGCCCGCCTCATCGGAAAGGATGTCGCCAAAAAGATTCTCGGTCAGCACCACATCAAAATTCCGCGGCGTGTTCATAATGTGCATCGCCATCGCGTCGACATATTGGTGTTCCAGCGTGATGTCCGGATACTGCTGCGCGAATTCGGTGACCGTCGCGCGCCACAGTTGCGAAACTTCCAGCACATTCGCTTTGTCCACGGAGGTCACTTTCTTCCGCCGCTTGCCCGCCAGCTCAAACGCCACCCGCGCCACGCGCACCACTTCGTCGCGCGTATAGCGCATCGTGTTCCACGCGGCGTTCGTCGTCTTGTCCCATTGCCGCGGCTCGCCAAAGTACAGGCCGCCCAGCAGCTCGCGCACAAACAAAATGTCCGCGCCCTCCACCACTTCCGGCCGCAGCGGTGAATTTGCTGACAGCCCCGGCCACGCGAATGAAGGCCGCAGGTTCGCGAATCCGCCCAGCGCAGTACGAATCTGCAGCAAGCCCGCCTCGGGCCGCTGGCTCGGCGGCAGCGCGTTAAATTTGTTGCTGCCCACCGCCCCCAGCAGCACCGCATCACACTCGAGCGCCGCCTTCAGCGTCGCCTCCGGCAGCGGTGTTCCGTGCGCGTCAATCGCCACGCCGCCAATCAACTCGTGGCGAAACGTGAACTCGTAGCCGCTCATTTCGGCCACGGATTTCAGAATGCGCACAGCCTCAGTGGTCACTTCCGGGCCGATGCCGTCGCCGGCTCCAATCAGAATCTTCAGCTTCTTCGTCATGATGTCTCTTCAGCAGGGCGAGTAGCCCGTAAGGATTTCTCTGACCGCTTCTTAGCTAACCGGCCTTGTGCCAGCCGCTCTTTTAGCTGCCCGTTCGCTGCACTGGTTCCGCGGAAATCAGATCTTCGTGCCGCTGGTGATGCGCTACCAGATTGATCAGGTCCTGGTCGTAGATGGCCTTCTTGCGATCGGCGAGTTCCGTAAAGGCGCGATACGCAATGTCCAAATCGGCCTGCGACAGCCGATACCCCAATTCGTGCAGTCGTGTGCGCAGCATCGCGCGCCCGGAATGCTTGCCCAACACCATCCGGTTCGCCGGAACTCCCACCGACACCGGCGTCATAATTTCGTAGGTCAGCGGATTCGAAAGCACGCCGTGCTGGTGAATGCCCGCTTCGTGCGCAAAGGCGTTCGTGCCCACAATCGCTTTATTCGGCGCAGGCCCAAAGCTGATGGTGCCCGTAAGCTGCTGGCTCACCGGATACAAACGATCCAGTTTCAGGTTGTGTGTATAAGGATACGAATCCGCGCGCACGTGCAGCGCCGCGGCAATTTCTTCCAGAGCCGCATTGCCCGCGCGCTCGCCAATCCCGTTGATGGTGCATTCCACCTGGCGCGCTCCAGCGCGAACCGCGGCCAGCGTGTTCGCAACCGCAAGCCCCAGGTCGTCATGGCAATGCGTGGAGAGGATCACCTCGCCCGCTCCCGGGACGCGCTCGCGAATCATTTTGAACATCCCCGCGTAATCTTCGGGGGTCGAGTAGCCTACCGTATCCGGCAGATTGATGGTCGTCGCGCCCGCGCCAATCGCCGCCCCCACAAAGTCGCACAGAAAATCGGGATCGGTGCGCGTGGAATCTTCGGGCGAAAACTCAACATCGTCGACGTATGTCCGCGCCAGCGCCACCATCTTCGCGGCCTGCTCCAGCGCCTCGGTGCGCGTAATCTTCAGCTTGTACTGCAGATGGATGTCGGAACTAGCCAGGAAGACGTGGATCCGGGGCCGAGCCGCTTTTTCGACCGACTTCGCTGCCCGCTCGATATCTTCCTGCTTGGCGCGCGCCAGCGATGCGACTTTCGGTCCGCGAATCTCCTGCGCGATCGCCGAAATCGCCGCGAAGTCCCCGTCTGACGCGATCGCGAACCCCGCTTCCAGAATGTCGACGCCAAGATCGGAGAGCGAGTGGGCCAAAGCCAGCTTCTCGTGGTGCGTCATGCTGCAGCCCGGCGACTGCTCGCCGTCCCGCAGCGTGGTGTCGAAGAAATGGAGTTGATCCTGGGCCATTGGTTTCCCCACCTGTAATTTTGCGCCCCTGAGGATGAGTTTCGCAAAGCAGGGAACATAAAGCAAATTTGTAATTCTTTGCTTTTCCATTAATATTATTGATGAATCAATTGAGAGCCCGGAGCTGGTAGCCTGCCGCAGAAATTGTGCAGCAAGCAATATTTGCTGCTGGCTTCGAGCTTTCGGCTTTCACCATGGACCTCTATCAGCTCGAAACCTTCCTCGCCGTAAACGAAGAAAAGGGATTCTCCCGCGCGGCCGTGCGCATGCATCGCACCCAGCCCGCAATCAGCCACGCCATCCGCAAGCTTGAAGATGAAGTGGGCGAGCCGCTGTTCGAGCGCTCCTCCCGCGAAGGAACGCTGACCGCGGCGGGCGAGTTGCTGCGCGGCTACGCGGAGCGACTGCTGCGCCTGCGCGATGAGGCGGCTACCGCCCTCCAGGAATTGCGCTCCCTCGAGCGCGGCCAGCTCACGATCATCGCCAATGAGTACACCTGCCTGTGGCTCCTGCCGGTGCTGGACGCTTTCCGCCGCGTCCATGCGGAAATCGGCGTCACCGTGCAGCGTTCTCTGGCCAGCCGGATTCCCGACCAGCTCCTGGAGCGCGCCATCGAGTTCGGCATCCTGTCGTTTCGCCCGGAGAATGACCGGCTCAAAGCCATCGCGGTCTACACCGACTCAGTTGCCTTCGTCGTCGACCCCAGGCACCCTCTTGCAAAGCAGAAGCAGGTGTCTATCCGGGAGCTGGGGTCGCAGAACTTCGTGGCGCATATTGTGGCTTCGCCGCTGCGCCAGCGGGTGATTGAAACCTTTGCCCGTTATCAGACGCCGCTCCATATGGGAGTGGAGCTGCCCAGCCTCGAAGCCATCAAGCGCTTCGTCGCGCTGGGCAACGGCGTGGCCCTGGTGCCAGGCCTCACCGTCCAGCCGGAGTTGGCGCGCGGCGAACTGGTTCAGGTGGCCGTGCCCGAGCTGAAGATTGCCCGCAGGCTGTGGCTGGTGCATCGCGCTCAGGCCAGTTTGTCCCACGCCGGCCTTGCATTTCTCGCGGTCGTGAAAAAACTTGCCACCGAACGGGGACATCCGTTCGCCTGGCGCGTCGAATATCCTGAGGCACATTCACATCGCGCGTCTCATCACGGTTGACGTCCGAAGCGACGTTAACTTCGGGGGCAAGCTGTGGAAATGGCTCGCGACAGGTACAATGACGAGGTAGACATCCCCCCGATGTTTGCAATTTTACGGAGCCCGGGATCCCGGCCGCGCGGCACCTTTGCGGCAGGACCAAAATCCAGGCAGGGCGTTGTGAAGAGGTTGACCGACGAATGAAGAAATCGCTGTTACTATTTCTGTTTTTGCTGCCACTGTTGGCAGTAACGGGCTATGCGCAGGAAAGCCGTCAGGACATTAGCGTCAGTGGTTCCGGGCTTATCCCTCCGTTCGCCGCCGGGAATGCTGTCCAACTGCACGCGACCGTCGGCTACGGCGCCCTCATCAGCTATCGCTACGACCTGACGCCCCATGGTGCCCTCGAGGTCAACTACCAGTACAACCAAAACGAGCAGCACTTCACCTTTCCCAGCGGCAACTACCATATTCACGACCGCTTCCAGGAAATTTCCGGGGCCTACGTCTACAGCTTCAACTACAAGCATTACAACCCCTTCGTTGAAGCTGGCATTGCGGGCTTCATCTTCACGCCCATCGACGATGCCAGGACCAACACCTTCAACCTGGGTCAGAATGTCAATATTGGCGGCATGTACGGCGCCGGCATCGCCTACGAAATCAGCCCCAGCTTTGACATCCGTGCAGAATATCGCGGCCTCGTCATGAAGACGCCCACGTTCAATTTCACCGGGAACGACTTCCGCACCAACGTCTACTACAACATCTACAACCCCGTCATCGGCGTCGCTTACCACTTCTAAGGCGCGCTTCAGGCATGCAAAAGGGCCGGGCACCTGGTGCCCGGCCCTTCGTGTTTGTGCCTGTCGCGGTTACCGGTTGAGGAAGCGATACATTACGCCGACGCTGACTCCATTGGGGGTCAGCCCGCCATTGTGCAGAACCAGTGCCCCGCTTGAAGAATAACTCGGTGGACCAGCGAAGGACGGCCAGAACTGGTATTCGTAGTCCGCCCGCACCAAGAACCTGTGCGAGAGCCTGTAATCGACGGTTGCTCCGGGGGCGTACACGAAGTAGCTGCCTTTAAGGCTGCCGGCCGCCGGGTAATATGGCGTGGTGATCCACCCGCCCCCGGCAACAAATTTGCCCCAGAGCGAAAAGCGGCCGCGCTGATACATCTTGTAGCGAGGACCGATCAGGTAGTCGGTTTCCACCTGGTCGCCCACACCGTTCCAGCGCAGCCAGCGCGCTTCACCCTCCGCGCCCCACTTCGGCTTCACATTGAAGTCGACCAGCGCCGTGGCTCCCAGCACATCGTGGCTGCAGCCAAACACCCAGTTGCTCTTGCAGCTGAAATCGGGGTTGAAG
This sequence comes from Acidobacteriaceae bacterium, assembly GCA_035482355.1. GTDB lineage: Bacteria > Acidobacteriota > Terriglobia > Terriglobales > Acidobacteriaceae > Palsa-343. Next base: position 27,340 of record DATHQV010000233.1, read on the forward strand.
TAGGAAGCTTCGCCTCCTGCCCACAGCGCGGCGTCGTCGCCGATGGCGGACTTGGGACTCTGCGCGAGGAGCGCCGTCGGAAGAAAAAGCAATACGAAAAGCCCGATTGATTTCAACACGTTTTGATCTCCGGTAAAAAAACTTACGAGCCTGGGTCATGCTGCTCGTGCCCGTTGAATCAAACCCCTTGGATGCTCCCGAGACGCGGTCGGCGATTCGTTTTTATCTGAATCACCTCACCCCTTCGGTTTCCGAAGAGCTCCCAGAGGTTACTGCGGTTGAGGCGGTGCCTGAGGCTGCGTTTGCACGTTCGCCCCAGGATCGGCCGGAGCGGTATCCGCCGCCGGCGGTGCTGCACCCGGCGCAGGCGCGGCTGGCGCTGGAGCGGGGGCCGCAGTGGCAGGAGTCGCAGCGGGTTCCTGATAGCGTTGCAGCCGGTAATACACCGGCGTAATTTCCAGTGGCATCTTGTCGCGCGCATTCAGCAGCGGAGATGGGCTGAAATGCAGCGCAAACACTTTGTCGTCCCACGGATCCGTCTTCAGCCGGCTGCCCAATGGCAGAGCCGCAATCTGCGTCAGGTTGTCCTGGTCCAGCTTGGGTGCGCCCGTCATCAATCCGGCCAGCCACGGCTGCCCGTCGCTGCGCACCACTGAATCTCCAAGGCGCGGCGTCATCAGCGCGCTCAACTGCTTCTCGCGATCCAAAACCTGTTCCAGGAAAATTCCCACGTCCGCGGTCTTGTCGTGATAATTCGAGTGCTGGAACAGATCGACCGCTTTCTTTGCCGCATCGGCGTTGTCCGTGTTGGAGTGGTTCATCATGATGCGCTGAAAGGTCGCGCTGTCCGGGAACAGCAGCCGGTCATTGAACGCATAGCGCGTATCGATGTGGTGTCCCATCAGAATGTGCGCCAGCTGATAGGTCAGCACCGCGGCCAGCGACGCTTCGTTCGGCAACACGTCAATCAGCCCTTTGCTCACCAGAATCGTGTTGCCTACCGCCAGCGATTCCAGTGGCTGCGTCAGCATCACACGGCAGTGAATGTCGCTGGGCAGCTGTAGATTGTTGCTGATGATCACGTTATTGGTGACGGTTTCCAGAATCTTGTCGTATTCGCTCGGCGGCGCCAGCAACCCGGCCTGCGTTAGCCGGTCCAGCACGTTGTTTTCTGCCTGCGAAATCCATTCGCGCTCGGCCTGCAGCGGGCTCAGATCCTGAGCGTTCTGGCTCTGGTCTTCCGCGTTATCAATCTGCATCGACTCCGAATCGGTCTCGCTGGTGGGCAGCTTCAGCGAATAGCCCCAGTAACTGGTCTGTCCGCGCAGGCTCTCCGCATGCGCCGCCGCGTTGTGCACCGTGTCTTCGATATACACCGAGGCCGGTGCCCACACGCCCGGCTGCACATTCATCCGCCAGCTGTCGAAGTGGAAATAGTGGCTGGTGTCGTCGTTTGGATTGTTGATGTAGGTCCCGTTGAAGCGAACGATGTTGCCTTCCTGATCTTCCACCCAGATGCGCCCGAAGAAGCGCCCCGCGGTCCCCTTCACTTTAGGCTGCACATCGAAAACCCAGGTGCGCACCGATCCCAGAAACTCGCGCCGCACAAACTGGAACGTGTAGTGGTTCTGATCGAAGCCGCTCGGATCGACGAACATCATCGCCATAAAGCCGGTCGGCGAGTTCTCCAGATGAAACGCTTTTGTCAAATCCGACATGAAGTGCAGAGAGCCGGAGAAGAAATGCGTCCGCGGCTCGCTCTTCATGCCGTATTCGCTCGCCACGAATGCCTTGCCGAAATCCACGCGCCCGATCATGTACTGGTCCGCCACTGGCGCCTGATACAGCTTCACGTCTCCACGCATGTCCTGGATGTAGGTCTGCACCACGGGCGTGCTCTTCTGGATCTGCTTGATCACAACTCTTTCGCGCGCGATTGCTTCCTGCACCAGGCGCTGCTGCTGTGGCGTCAGAGGAATGGGGTTGGAGAGTGCCGTTTTGTGCGTCTTTGCCTGGGAAACGGGTAGAACTGCAGCCAGCAGGGCTGCCATGCCCAGCATCATGATCTTACGAAGCATTCGTTGACTCCTGATTCTCTTTCCTTGCCGATTTCGCTCTTGCATCGTTCTTCGCGCGATCGCGAAGATACCGATCGCGCCGTGGGCTTTTGAACCCTATGCCATCTGAAAAGTTACGTGAATAATGCTGATTTCGTCGACTGCATGGCCTTCCCGCATTGCGGGTTTGAACCGGATGTGCTCGGCGGCAATTCTAGCCTGCTCATCCAAACCGTGTCCCAGACCGTTTACGATCCCCAGCACCTCAACCTGTCCGGATGCGCCGAAACGTACTTTCAAAGTCACGTCGCCTTCGATGCGCAATTGCCGCGCTTCGGCAGTATATTCCGGCAGCGGCTTGTACTGCACCACGATCGGCGTCGTTGCAACATCAGCCTGGTGGACCGGCCGCGCCCCCGCGCTGCCATACTCATCGCTGCCAAAGCCCGCCTGCGCGACAGTGCCGTGGCTGCCCGGCTTGCCGGTGCCGCCCACCACTCCGTCAGAGAATCCTGCGGATGCCACCGTGCCGCGATCTTTTCCACCCGGAACTCCATTGGCGACTCCGGACCCAAACGCCACGCCCGTCACCGCGCCCTTGCGCGCGGAGCCCGCTCCTGGCGCGCCTACACCGGGCGCTGCGTTAAATGCCCCAACCGAGGCAATCGCCACCGCGCCGTGTCCATTCGGATTCGGCTTCACTCCCTGCGGATCGCCGAAACCGGCGGCTTTCACCGTCGGCGCCGACATATTATTGGCCACCGCGGTCGGCGTCTCACTCTTGAACAGCCCCACCTTCGGTTGCGGCGGCGGTGTAAACCTCTTCGGCGGCGCCGCTTCCATCTTCGGCAGCTCCGGCGTCGGAAGCTTCACTTCCACAATCTTCGGCGGCGGCGGCAGTTCCCGCGGAACCACGATCTTCGGCGGCGTCTGGACCAGCGGTGGCGGCGCAAATACTTTCACCCGAGGGATGGGCGGCGGAATTGGCTTCGGCACTTCCGTCGGGAAAATCAATTGGGTGACGTACTTCTGGTGCTCGCGCACCTGATGCACCTGAGCGATCGTCAGCAGCAGCAGCAGCCCTGCAATCACGACGTTGATCACCATGCTCATCCCGAACGAGCCCATCCGGCCCTCCGGTTCGGGCAGCATGCCGAACATTGCCTGTGGAGTGTATGAATTGTTATTCGCCATAACCCTGATGTCCAAGCCTTCTTGCTGAAGAATTTGGTGACCGCCAGCCTCAGTGCATCGAGTAGTGCATTGAGTACCGATGCACTTTAATGACCATTAAGGTCCACATCCGATTTGAACTCTCCACCGGCTCACGCCAGGGGGTGGGGCAGTGGTACCTGTCAGATGTTACCAAATGGGTGGAGACGGTTACCGATGTGGTTACCTTCAGCATAACCGCGACCCGCGTCTTTTTCGCTTACAACTTTGCGGTCATCCCCAGCCGCTTTCGTGGCATTACTAGTAATAAAATCGACGCGAGACGCTTGCGCATCGTTCAGCGCCATGCAGGGTCCGCATCAAAAACTGGGCGAATCAGGCCTTGTGGCCTGCCGGTGCTCCCAGCAGGATTGATTGAAAACAGTGACGCTTTCGCGTAAACCCGGGCAGAAGTCGATTGGTACCGGATGCGCTTTGAAAGAATGAAGCCGGGAAAAGGAACGGATTTAAGCATACATAAGGAAGCGGAGGCGGAAATTGAATATTTTGGTTACCGGCGGTGCCGGGTACATCGGTGGTACCGTGGCCGCCACGCTCCTCGCTAAGGGCCATTCCGTCACCGTCTACGATAACCTCTGTCATGCCACACGCGCCATGGTCCCGGAGGGGGCGGAGTTCGTCCAGGGGGATGTTGCCGACCGTCCCCGGCTCGAAACCCTGCTCGGCTCCGGATTCGATGGCGTCCTCCATTTTGCCGCGCTCATTGAAGCAGGCGAAAGCATGGCGAAGCCCGAGGTTTACTTCCGTAACAACAGTGCGGCGACCCTCAGCCTCCTCGAAGCCATGCGGATCACTGGCGTGCGGCGATTGGTGTTCTCCTCTACCGCCGCTGTTTACGGCGAGCCTGCGACTACTCCCATCCGCGAAGACGCCCCTCTTCAACCGACAAATCCTTATGGCGAATCGAAGTTGATCGTGGAAAAAATGCTCAGTTGGATGTATTGGGTACACGGCTTTCCGTACGCCAGCCTGCGCTACTTTAACGTCGCCGGCGCTGCCTCAGGACGTGGCGAAGCCCACGAGCCCGAGACCCACCTCATCCCGCTGGTCCTGGATGTCGCGCTCGGCCGCCGCCAACGGATCCGGATCTACGGCGACGACTATCCCACCGTGGACGGCACTTGTGTTCGCGACTACATCCACATCGAGGATCTCGCGGAGGCCCATCTGCTTGCCTTAGAAGCACTTGAGGGAGGAGGTCAGCGCATCTACAATCTTGGAAACGGCAGCGGCTTCACGGTTCTGCAGGTGATTGAAGCGGCCCGGCGCGTCACTGGCCAGCCCATCCCCGTCGAAGTGGTCGGACGCCGACCCGGAGATCCTGCGGTCCTGATTGCCAGTGCTGAGAAAATTGGCCGCGACCTCGGCTGGAAACCCCGCCACACCAGCCTCGATACCATCGTGGCCAGCGCCTGGGAATGGCACCAAAAGCGCTACGCCTGAGGCTCCGGGAATCCGTCAGAAACGGCTTCGCGGATCAGCTACTTTTCGATCTCGACGCCGCGCCAGAAAGCGATGTGGCCCTTGACGTTACGCGCTGCAGGATTTGGATTCGGGTAGTACCACGCAGCGTCCTGGTTTTCCTGCCCATCAACGAGCAGGCTATAGTACCGCGCCTGCCCCTTCCACGGACAAGTGGAGGTGGTTGAACTGGGTCGCAGGTACTCTCGGTTCACTGCGCTCTCGGGGAAATAAATGTTCCCCTCCACCGTTTCGAATGAGTCACTTTCCGCGATCGTCTTGCCGTTCCAGACTGCTTTTGCCATCGTCCAATCCTTCGCTTTGCAACTTCAACACATTAGCAGATGCGCGCCGGGATGCAAACGTCGCTGGGACAACATTTCAGCCAACCCAACTTGGGACCCCGCGCCTCCGGGAGCCGTCGCGCCGTGCGCAAACGGCTGCAAATTCTGGCCCGCTCACTCGTAGTGGTATCGGTCCAGTTCGCGCGTGGTGGTACTGGACCCAAGCCTTCCACCTGTGCCAACCTCCGAAGAGAGGGTCACCCCCATGGCCACGCCCGTCAACCGCCGCACCGTCGATCTGGCGCAGTACCCCGACCTGGTCGTCGTCTACCTCGGCATGCGCGTCAATCGCATCACCGGCCTCAAAACCCTCGCCGGATTCGGCCCCAAAATCGCCAAATCCGTCGCGGATAACCCCGACGGCCTGCTCCGCCACGAGAATTTTGTCTTCTCGCTCTTCCCCATGCACGCGGGCATGCGCCAGTACTGGCGCGACATGGAGTCGCTCATGGCCTGGACGCGCTCCGATCCGCATCGCGAGTGGTGGAAGAACTTCCTTCGCGACTCCGGGGGCACCGGCTTCTGGCACGAAACCTACCTTATGCGCGGCGGCATGGAAGCCATTTACGACGACATCGCCGAACCGATCGGCCTTGCCAGCTTCGCGCCCGTGGTACAAGCCCGCGGCGCAATGTTCGGCGCAGCTCATCGCGCGGCAGCCCACGCCGCAGGCGCCTCCGAACCAGTGATTTCCGAAACGGATCTCTACGGCAGCTAGCCGTGGTTCTCTGTCCCGCATTCCTCAAAGAACCGAATCACCGACTCGATCCCGCGATGAAAATTCGGAATATGAAATTTCTCGTTCGGCGCGTGCAGCCCATCATCCGGCAATCCAAACCCCATCATCACCGACGGAGCATGCAGATGCTTCGCGAAGTCCCCCACAATCGGAATCGATCCGCCCGACCGGATGAACACCGTGTCCTTGTTCCAAACCTTTTTCATCGCTGCAACGGACGCGCGAATCCACGGATTGTCCGTCGGAATCAACGACGGCTCGCCCGAATGGATCAACCGCACGTCAACCGCGTGGCCGGGCGGGCAAAGCTTCTGCACATAATCTTTGTACTGCTCGAAAGTCTTCTCTGGCGTCATGTTCGGCACCAGCCGCATGGAGATTTTCGCCGTTGCCTTCGCCGGAATCACCGTCTTCGCGCCGGTCCCGATAAATCCCCCCACCACGCCGTGAACGTCAAGCGTCGGCCGCGCCCACGTGCGCTCAATCGGCGTGAAATCCTTCTCGCCGATCAAAGCAGTCGCACCCACTTCTACCTTGTATTCCTCTTCGTTGAAGGGCAGCTTCCGCCACTGCGCCAACTCCTCATCGCTCGGCTTCAGCACGTCATCGTAAAACCCAGGAATCTGAATCTTCCCGTCCAGCCCCTTCAGCCCGCTGATAATTTGCGCGAGCGCCACAAACGGATTCGGCGCCACCCCGCCATACATGCCGGAATGTAAATCGGTCTTCGCGCCCCGCACCTCCAGCTCCGTATAGACCATGCCGCGCAGCCCCACGCACAGCGTAGGCAAATCCGGCGCAAACATTTCCGTGTCGGAGATCAGCGCAAAATCGCCCTTCAGCCGCTCCGGATGCTTCTCGACGAACTCCGCAATCCGTTCGCCGCCCACTTCTTCTTCGCCCTCGTAGATCACGCGAATGTTCAGCGGCAGCTTCTTGTCGCCGGTCTGCAGCAGCGACTCCAGCGCCTTCAACTGCGTCACCAGCTGCCCTTTGTCGTCCACCGCCCCGCGCGCGTACAGATTCTGATTGCGCTCGGTCGGCTCAAACGGAGGCGTGATCCACTCGTCGAGCGGATCCGGCGGCTGCACATCGTAGTGCGCGTAGCAAATGCAGGTAGGCTTTCCCGACGCATGCAGCCAGTCCCCATAAACCAGCGGATGCCCTTGGCCATGCAGGACTTCGACATTCTCCATGCCGATGCGCCGCAAGTTCGCGGCCACCCACTCAGCCGCGGCTTCCACGTCCACATCGTGCTCGGGCAGCGTGGAGACCGACGGAATACGGAGCAGAGCCTTCAGTTCATCCAGAAAACGCGCAGCATGTTCCCGCGCATACGCAACAGCAGCATCCATACCAAACCCTCACAAGAGCAGCTTGCAAACAATCGAGTATACGGCAGCGCCCGCGCCGCAGGCGCCAGCATCCGCGCCGCAGGTATATCGATGGTGTTGAATTGGCGACCCGCGGAAGCCGATGCTATGCTCCTCGCAATCTCTCTCGCGAGGCCGCCGGCTTTGATCCAACATCTCCGACCAATCTCCGTCCGCGGATTTCTATGCGCCGCGCTGCTCTCGTTCTCTCCCCTTCCATCTGCGTCGGCGCAAACCGCTGCCGGCCAGCCTGAGCCGGAGCAGCATACTTTCATCCTTCACAATTTCCGAACCGAGAGCGGCGTTACGCTGCCGGAGGCCAAAATCGTTTACGGCACCTACGGCCACCTCAATGCGGCCAGGGACAATGCCGTCCTGCTGCCCTCACATTACATGGCCGACATGCACGGCTACGGCTGGCTGATCGGCCCCGGCAGGGCCCTCGATCCCTCCCGCCAGTTCCTCATCGCCACCGATCTCTTCGGAAATGGCCGTTCGTCTTCGCCCAGCAACACGCCCGAGCCCTTCCACGGCCCGCGTTTTCCCGTCACCACCATTCGCGATAACGTCGCCGCCGTCCATCAGTTGCTCACTACGGAGCTGGGCGTTCAGCATCTCCAGGCCGTCATCGGATTTTCAATGGGCGCGCAGCAGGCCTTCCAGTGGGCCGTTTCGTATCCCGATTTCATGGATCGGATCGTCGCCACCTCCGGCACGGCGAAAACCTACGGACACGGCATTGTTCGCAACGAGAGCGAGATTACCGCCATCACCACCGACGCCACCTTCAACAATGGCGAATACACTGCCGAACCGGAAAAAGGTATTCAGTCCTTCTCGCTCGTCTGGACCGCCTGGCTCTACGGGCAGGAGTGGTGGCACCAGGAATTATGGAAAGCCGGCGAGAAGCCCGGTACCACCCTTCCGCAGGTGATCGAGGAATACCGCACCCACTTCATCCCCAATGCCGACGCCAACAATCTGATCCTTCAATTGCGCACATGGGAGCAGCACGACGTGGGCACCACACCCGGCTTCAACGGCGATGTGCACAAAGCTCTGGGCTCCATCCAGGCACAGGTTTTGTACATGCCTTCTGCCTCCGATCTTTATTTCCCGGTAGCGGATGCGGAGACCGAAGCGCCCTTCATTCCCCACTGCACCCTGCTGCCCATCCCTTCGCTCTGGGGACATCCCGCCGGAGCCGGAGCCAGTCCCGCCGATGAAAAATTCCTCAACGAGAATATCGCTGCGTTCCTGAAGGGCGAACCAGTTCACGCAAAGGAGGAATAATTTCAGCGCGAACAGCTTCCCCCAAGGTCGTTTTTCCGCTGACCGGACGTAAGCTCACCCGACCATCGCTGCCTGGACTTCCGCTGACCGCTCTTTCGCTGCCGCTCAGTCCATCCGCAACGCCTGCACCGGATTAATCGACGCCGCCCGTTGCGCCGGAATAATGCTCGCCACCAGCGCGCACAGGCCCAGCGTCACAATCGATCCCCCCAGCACCAGCGGATCCCATCCCTTCACCTGATACAGCTGCGACGCGATCAGATGCGCGCAGCCGACCGAGGCCGGAATCCCAATCCCCAGCCCAATCACAATCTGCAGAAACGCTCCGCGCAGCACCAGGCGAATCACGCTGGCCCGATTCGCGCCCAGCGCCATCCGCACTCCGATTTCACTCGTTCGTTTCGCCACGCTGTACGCGGTCACGCCGTACAGTCCAATCGCCGCCAAAACTAGCGCCAGAATCCCAAACAGCCCCGTCATCTGCGCCACCACCCGCTGCTGATCGAAGCGCCCATCCACCTGGTCCTGCAGTGTCTGCATGCTCAGCAGCGTGAAGTTGGGATCGATGTCGCTCAGTGCCCGCCGCACTTGCGGCTCCAGACCCTCCATGCTGCCGTGAATCTGCAACACAGCTCCTTCAATCTGGTGCGTCATGTCCTCCACCATTTGCATGGTGGAGTTGTCGTACTGCACGCGCTGCGCCAGCGGCACAAAGAAGATCGGCGACGGCGGGTCAGTGCTCGCCGGATCGCGGTACTTCGCGTTCTTCACCACGCCCACAATTTGGTACGTGCTGCTGTATTGCGGCAGGTCCAGCCCAAAATACTGCCCAATCGGATCTTCGCCCGGCTTGAAGAACCGCTTCACAAACGTCTCATCCACCACCGCCACCTTCTGTGACGTGGCTGTGTCGTCCTCGTTGATCGAGCGCCCGCGCACCATCTGCTGCCCCAGCGTCTCCAGATAGCCCGAGCCCACGTGATCCCACGATGAGCCGATGTCGTCATTCATATTCGGCACGCCATGCCCCTGCCGGATCACCATCTCGCCCCAGTTATCCGTCAGCGGCGTGTAACCCGCGAGCGCCGCGCGCTGCACGCCCGGAATCGCCTGCAGCCTCTCCTGCAACTCGCGATATTCAGCATCCAGCTTCGGCTTCGGATACGAAGCAAACGGCGCGGTGAGGTTCAGCGTCACGCGATGGTCCGTCTCGTACCCAAAATTCTGATGCTGCAAATTGTTGAGGCTCCGCGTCAGCAGCCCCGCTCCGCTCAGCAGCACCACCGACAGCGTAGCCTGCACCACCACCAGCGTTTTCTGCGACCATGATGCATGATCCCGCGTGCTCCGGTTCGCTCCCCGCAGCGCTTCCACCGGATCGGCATGCGTCGCCAGCCACGCCGGAGCAATCCCAAACAGCGCGCCCGTTACCAGCGACAACAAAAATGCAAATCCCAACACCGGCAGCGAAGGCGTCGCTGCGATCGGCACGAAGTGCGCGCCGCGGAACGCCATCGCCACAATCGCCTTCACGCCCGCATACGCGACCACCAACCCCGCCAGCCCGCCCAGCACCGAAAGCACCACGCTCTCCGTCAAAGATTGCTGCACCAGCCGCTTCCGCGATGCTCCCAGCGCCAGACGCACGGAAGTCTGCGAACGCCGCGACGCTCCCCGCGCCAGCAGCAGGTTCGCAATATTCGCGCACGCAATCAGCAGCACCAGCGAGCACACGCCCAGCAGGATATGCAGGCTGTCAGCGTAATTGCTCTTCATCTCGCCCACGCCCGCGCCCGCCGGCACCACGTGAACCTGCTGCTTCGGCAGTTGCTGCTTAATCGCACCCATCCATTCCGCCGGCAGCCCGGCATCCTGCACCAGCCATTGCCGCAGCAGCGCGGTCATACGCGGCCCCACCGGGGCGACGGAGACTCCCGGCTTCGCCCGCCCAATCACCCGCAGCCATGCCTGGAAACGGTGCAGCACCGTGCTCGTCCCGCGAAACAGCGGCTCCTGGTTCAGGGGAAGCCACAGCTCCGGCGGATCGCTGCGCAGCGTCTCGCCAAAAAATCCCGGCGGCGAAATCCCCACAATCGTGAACGGATGCCCATCCAGAATGAACGTCGATCCCACCACGCTCGGGTCCGATCCATACTCCTGCTGCCACGCCCGGTAGCTCAGCATCGCCGCCGGTGCCGACGACGGCTGATCGTCCGTCCCCGTCAGCGTGCGCCCTGCGAACGCGCCCACTCCGAACGTCGAAAAATAATTGCCGCTCACAAATTCGCTGCGCAGCGGTTTGGACGCGCGATCCGCCTCGCCCCGCCGCACGCTCACCCCGCCGCCGCCCGCCTGAAACGCCGCCAGCTGTTCAAACTCCGGCGTGTTCTTCTGCATCACCTGGTAAAACGAGTACGAGAACATGCTCCAGTTGTCCTGCGGCCCGCCCTCCACGCAGCAGTCCATCCCGTCGCCAATGCGGTAGAGGCTGTTGGGGTCCACCACCGGCAACGACTTCAGCATGACGGTATTGATGAGCGAGAAAATCGCCGTGGTCGCGCCAATGCCCAATGCCAGCGTCAGCATCGCGGTCAGCGTGAACACAGGCGACAGACGCATCTGCCGCAAAGCGTAAGCAATATCCTGGCGAAGAGTTTGCATCGGGGGAACAACCTCAGAAGGGGGATCGCAAAAAAGGGAATACGAAGCGCAGCTCAGCCTGGTTCAAAACCAAAGCCGAAACTTCGCCCGTCTCTACCGAATACGCGAATCAACCAGCAGCGGTTCCAGGGGTCCTCGCTGACAGTCTTCCGCTAACCGTTTCACCGCTGACCGCTTCTTCGCTGCCTCAATCCATCCTCAGCGCCTTGATCGGCTCAATCGACGCGGCACGCCGCATCGGAATCGCCGCCGCCGCCAGCCCTGCAACCGCCATGGTCGCCCCCAGCAGCACTAACAGTCCCGCCTCATGCGCAAAATGAATGATGATCACCGAGGCAATCAACCTCTTCGCCGCGAAGGTCAGCGCGAACCCCACGCCAATCCCAATCGCCAGCAGGATCGATACCCGTCGCAGCACCAGCTGGAAGACCCCACTCCGCGTTGCGCCCAGCGCCATGCGCACGCCAATGTCGCGCGTGCCCATCTCCACCTCGTGACTGATCAGCCCATACAATCCCACCACCGCCAACAGCACGGCCAGCGCAGCAAAGATGCCGAACAGCCAGCTTTCCATGCGCTGCATCACCAACTGGTCGGCAATGATCTGCTCCATCGTTTTCGGCTCACGAAACGGCAGCGTCGGGTCGATCTCGTGGAACACCTGCCGCAACTCGGGAATCACCGTCTCCGGATCGCCCTTCGTCCGGACCATCAAATTCATTGCCATCGCGTACGAGGGGAAATCCTTCGCAGGAATCTCGGTGATCAGATAATCCATCTCCGGCATCGATGGATCCATCAGGCTCTGCCGGATATTTGTCACCTCGCCAACAATCTCCGTCTTCTCGTCCGGCTTGTCGCTGTCATCCAGATGCTGACCCATCGGTTCGACCGTCTTCGTCATGAATTTCTTCACGAACGCTTCATTCACCACCACCGTCCCGTGCTTGTTCGCCGAAAGGTCGATCCCCTCCGACAGCATCCGGCCTCGCGTCAGCCGGATTCCCATCGCGCCGAAGTATTCCGGTGTAACAAATCGCGTCTCGGCCAGCGTCACCTCGTTGGGAGACGGTGGCGGCTGTCCCGCCACGTGCACATCTTCGTTCGATCCGTAACTTTGGATGGGCACCAGGTTATTCAGCCCCGCAGCAGCCACGCCCGGCAAATGGTTCACGCGCTCCAGCATCGGCTGGTAGAAATTCGCCCACAGATCGCGGTTCTCATAATGTCCCGGCGACAAAGAAATCTCGGCTGCCAAAATGTGCTGCGCGTCGAAGCCCAAATCCTCGCTGCGGGTTCCCGCTACCGACCGCAGCAGCACGCCCGCCACCACCAGCAGCACCAGCGACAACGCCACCTGCGACACAATGAACACCGACCGCAGCCGATGATGCGCCCGTGCTGTTCCCGCTGATCCGCCGCTGCGCAGCGCCTGATTCGGATCCGTTCCGGAAAGTCGAAACGCCGGAAACAGCGAAGCCGCCACGCTGGTGATCGCAGAAATGGCCACCGCTGCCACCAGTACCGGCCAGTCCATGCCGGCCTCCGCGCCCCGCGCCAGCGCATGAATCAGGAACATCCGCATCGCCTGCAGCAATAACGCCGCCAAACCGATGCCGCCCGCTGCGCCCATCGCCGCCAGCAACAAGCTCTCCGTCAGAATTTGCCGGATCAGCCGCGTCCGGTTCGCGCCCACTGCCGCGCGCAGCGCAATCTCGCGCTCCCGCTTCACGCCCCGCGCCAGCAGCAGTCCCGCCACATTTACGCAGCCAATCAGCAGCAGCGCCAGCACCGCCGCCGTCAGCGCCCACAGCGCGCCGCTTATCTCTCCGTTCACGCTGTCCGACAAACTGATCATTTGCAGCCGCCGCCCACTGTCGGTGTCAGGAAACGCCCGGCCAAGGTTCGCCAGCACCCCGTTCATATCGGCCTGCGCCTGCTGCCGTGTGACGCCTGGCTTCAGCCGCCCCACCGTCCGCAGCCAGTGTGTGCCGCGGCCCTTGATCCACAGTGGATTCGGATGAATCGGCGTGTAAATCGCCTGCGTTTCGCTCAGCGGATACCGGAACCCCGCCGGCATCACGCCGATGCACGTGTAGGGCTTGCCATTCAGGTCAATCGTCTTTCCCACCACATCGCTGTGGCCGCCAAAGTTCGACTGCCACACCGTGTAGCTCAGCACCGCAACATCGTTTTTGCCCGGCGCGTCTTCACCCGGACGGAAAGTTCGCCCCAGGATGGGCGCCACGCCAAACACCTGAAAGAAATTGTCCGACCCCTGCACCGACTGCAGCGACACCGGTCCCGAAGGAGTCTGCAGGTTCACAAGCTCCGCGTTCCACACTCCCGACAATGCCGCGAAGCTGTGGTTCTGCGCCCGCACGTCCTGGAAGCTCAGCCACGAAAACGGCTGCGTATACCCTTCCTTCGCCAGCGTTACCGGCGCATAGATGCGGTCCGGCTGGTCGAACGGCAGCGGCCGCAAAATCACCGCGTTCACCACGCTGAAAATTGCCGTAGCCGCGCCCACGCCCAGCGACAGCGTCAGTACCGCAATCAGCGCAAAACCGGGCGACTTTCGCAGTTGCCGAAGCGCATACCGCACATCCTGAAGCAAGGTTTCCATCGTGCACGCCTCCGAAACACACGTATTCGGAGTCGCTACGCTACATTTTGCGAGCCATTCTTTTCAGAGATTGCGCCGTTGATTTGCCGGATGTTAGCTGGTTCGCGGCATGCCACCCGCCGCAAACCCTGTCCAATCCCAGGCAAATCTGTTCGAAAGTGAACACTCGCGAAACCGCGCCCCTGCCGATTTTTAACATCAATCACTGCAGCTTCGCGTACTCTGCCTTCGCCTGCAGATAGATCGGGAGGTTCGGGTCAGCGTCCTTCCACAATGTCAGGAAGTCCTTGTACGCGGCCAGCCCCCGCACCCGCGCCGCGTCGGCATCCGCGCCCTGCGCATTCTTCGCCTCGAGAGCATTGGCCCGCGCCACGCCCAGATGCGCCAGCGCCCCGGTCCAGCAGTTCCACACGATGCCGCTGTGATCCAGAATCCGTTGAAATTCCGCCGCCGCCTGCGGCCCCTGCCCTTCAGTCAGATAAGCTTGCCCCCGCACGTAATCCGGGTACATGCACGACAGATTCTCGACCCACGAAATCTGCGCGTATGCCAGCGGCGGCACCGCCGGCTGCAAATCCGCAATCGCCCCCGCCGCATCCTTGCGGTTCAGCGCCAGCTGCGCGTGGATCGCCGGCAGCAACAACCCCTGCATCTGCGAATCGGAAGGGAAGCGCGTGTTCAGGTCCTGCGCCAGCGCTTCCGCGTGATCGGCATCGCCCGCCAGTGCATAGGCCAAAGCCGCCTGCGCCGCCACGCCTTCGCTGGCCGGAACCAGCTTCAGTCCCCCCGCCGCTGCCTGCCGCGCTTCCAAAAGATTCCCAAATGCCGCTTCGCGCAGCGCGCCGTTTTCCAGCCAGAGCGCGCCGTTTTCCCGGCTGTCGTGCTGCATAGCCGACTCCGCCGCCTGCTGCGTCAAACCGCGCGCTTTCTCCAGACGTCCCCCATACGCCTCGGTATCCGCCGCCAGTGAAAGCCCAAAGTTCTGCACGTCCGCGTGGCTCGCGAACCACTGCTGCTCGACCGCCATTGCCGCCGTGTCGCCCTTGGCGAAACCAAGAAAATACAGCGCATCGTGCGGCAGAAAGTCATCGATGTGCAGATCGAGCTCCCGCTGGAACACCTGCCTGGCCTCATCGAATTGCTGCATCGCAATCAGATCGTTCCCCAAATTACCGTAGGACCCCCCGAATTCCGGAGAAAGCTCGATCGCCTTCCGTGTCATCGGGATCGCCTTCTCGTAGTCGCCCAGCTCGGCGTAGATCAAAGCCGCATCGTTTAACATCCGCCCGTCGCGCGGATAGTTATCCACGATCTCCTGGTAGGCCTGGGCCGCCTTATCCTGCTCGCCCGTGACGCCGGAATAATAGTTTGAAGTGATAATGAGCTTTTCCCGCTCGCTGGCGTGATCGCGCAGGGTAAACGCCTTCGTGTAATACTCGGCCGCCCGTGCAAGTTCTCCCAGATTTCCGTAATCGTTGCCCAGTTCCTCGTAGCCCATCGCAAAATTAGGATCCAGCTGGATGGCGCGCTGGTAATGAGGCAGCGACCCCATCGTCCCGCCTGTGTTGACGGCCTTTCTGCCTTCGCTGTACGCCTTCAGCGCTTCCAGCGACGACGTCGTGGCCTGCTCCAGCGGCACGTCCAGCTTCTGCACCGTGCTGATGCTTTCGCCCAGCTCGCCGCGCAGTTTCGTCGTCGCATCGCCCACTGCGGCCAGCACCTTTTCCTTGCCTTCCGCCGTTACCTGCTCCTGCATCAGCGTCTCGCCGCTCTCGCAGTTCACCGCCTTCAGCCCAATCACATATTCGTTGCCCAGGTTCGCAATCGATCCCCCGATATACGCCCTGCCGCCTGCACGCTGGCACAGCTCCCGCGCAATGTCCGGCG
Organism: Acidobacteriaceae bacterium; assembly: GCA_035482355.1. Taxonomy (GTDB): domain Bacteria; phylum Acidobacteriota; class Terriglobia; order Terriglobales; family Acidobacteriaceae; genus Palsa-343. Next base: position 43,014 of record DATHQV010000233.1, read on the forward strand.
TCAGCCGCGTGTCGGCCGGACGCGTCATCAGCTTCAGCGTCGCCGCCACCTGCGTATCCGAAAGCACATTCAAAAACGGCGACTGATTCAGCGCCACCGTCAGCGCCGTCTTCAGCGTGTCGTCGAATACCGCATCGCCTGTGCTGTTCGCGAAATCTGCCACCACCACAGTGTCTTTATCGTTCAGCCGCTTCCCGCTTTGCGCGTGGAAGTAAAGCCACCCGCCCACCGCGGCCAGCGCCACCACCGCCGCCACGCCAATCCAAATCTTCTTTGCCGATTTTGCGGGAGCCGGCGCCGGAATCACTCCGCTGTGCCGCACCCCGCTCGCCCGCCCGCTCTCCGTGTCCCGCTTCAGCCGTTGCAGATCGGCCCGCATCTCGGAGGCATGCTGGTACCGCAAATTGCGATCCTTTTCGAGCGCCTTCGCGATCACCGCATCCATCCCCGGCAGCAGATTCTTGTTCAGTTTCGACGCCGCTTCCGGCTCCTGATGCAGAATCGATCCGCAAATTTCGCCCGAGCTTGAACCGTCAAAAGCCATCCGGCCCGTCGCCATCTCATACAGGACCGCGCCAAACGAGAACAGATCCGTGCGCGGATCGATCTCGAGCGCCCGCACCTGCTCCGGCGACATATACGCCACCGTGCCCAGCATCGCGCCCGGACTGGTCAAATGCGCGGCATCGGAGGCCACCGTCTTCGTCGCGTCGTCGCTGCCCCCGGCCTGTCCGGTCACCGGAACTTTCGCCAGCCCGAAGTCCAGAATCTTCGCGTGCCCGCGCTGCGTTACAAAGATGTTCGCCGGCTTAATGTCGCGGTGCACAATTCCCTGGCCGTGCGCCGCATCCAGCCCATCGGCGATCTCGAGGCCCAGATTCAGAAGCTCTTCATTGCCCAGGCCGCCTTTGGCGATGTGGTGCTTCAGCGTCTCCCCGTCCAAATACTCCATCACCATGAAGACGCGCCCGCCTTCTTCGCCAATGTCGTAAATGGTGCAGATGTTCGGGTGATTCAGCGCCGACGCCGCCCGCGCCTCGCGCCGAAACCGCTCCAGCGCCATCTTGTCGCGCGCCAAAGCGTCGGGCAGAAATTTCAGAGCCACAAACCGGCCCAGCCGCGTGTCTTCCGCCTTATAGACGACACCCATGCCGCCGCCGCCCAGTTTCTCGGCAATTCTGTAGTGAGAGATTGTTGTATCGATCATCGGAACGGGCTGCTGGGGCGTTGCCTGATGATAGGTGTCAGAGGGATACCCGTCAACGGAACATCCAGGGCCGCATCACGCCCTCCACTCCCATCGCCGCGCCGGATTACCATCGATCATCATGCAGACGTTATTGACGAATGCCATCCTCGTCGATGCCACCACCCCCGAGCCTCGCCCCGGCAACCTCCTCATCGAAGACGGCTTTATCCGCGATCTGAACGCGAAGGCCTCCACCGCCACCGACTGCCAGGTCATCGATGTCCGCGGCCGCACCATCATCCCTGGCCTCATCGACTGCCACGTTCACGTCATCGCCAGCATGATGGACCTGGCTGCGAACGCCCAGCTCCCCGCCGCCACCGCCATCCTCCGCGCCGTCCCCATCCTCAAAGGCATGCTCGAGCGCGGCTTCACCACCGTGCGCGATGTCGGCGGCGCGTCCTACGCACTCGCCGAAGCCGTCGCTCAGGGCCTCACGCCAGGTCCGCGCCTCATCGTCTGCGGCAAAGCGCTCTCCAAAACCGGAGGCCATGCCGACATGCGCCCTCGCCACGATGTCTACGACCCCACCCGCTGGTCCGCCAACGCTGGCGCGCTCGGCCGCGTTGCCGATGGCGTCGACGAAGTCCGCCGCGCCTGCCGTCAGGAGCTGCGCCAGGGAGCATCCTTCATCAAAATCATGGCCAACGGCGGTGTCGCCAGCCCCACCGATCCCGTCAACTGGTACGGCTACCCGCCCGACGAAATCCGCGCCGCTGTTGAAGAAGCCCGCGACGCCCGCACCTACGTCGCCGCCCATCTCTACACCGCGGAAGGTATCACCCGCGCCGTCGAATGCGGCGTCTACTCACTGGAGCACTGCAACCTCATCGACGCTGCCGCCGCTCGCAAGGCCGCCGCAGCCGGATGCGTCGCCGTTCCCACCCTCGTCACCTACGAAGCTCTCGCTGAAGATGGTCCCGCACTCGGCCTTCCCCCGGCATCCATCGCCAAAATCGAAAACGTCCGCAATGCCGGACTCGAAAGTCTCTCCATTCTGCGCGACGCCGGCGTCACCACGGCGTACGGCACCGATCTCCTCGGCCCCACCCACAGCCGCCAGTCGCAGGAGTTCGCCATCCGCGCCCGCGTTCTGCCCGCCGCGGAAATTCTCGCAAGCGCCACCACCATCGCCGCAAAACTCATCGGCATGGAAGGCCGCCTCGGCGTCCTGAAGGAAGGCGCCATCGCCGACATCCTGGTCATCGACGGCTCACCCCTCGACGACATCACCCTCCTCGCCGACCCCGCAAAAAACCTGCGCCTGGTCATGAAAGAAGGCGTCATCCACCACCGCTCGCTCTAGGGATCGTCTGCAGGCGTCCGCCGAGGTAGAATGGCGCGCTTTGCCGCAATCATTTGCATCAATCCGCAATCCCGCCGAATCTTCCCAAATGGGACATTTCTGGCCATACCCACAAGGAAGTCCATGAGTACAGTTCTGGTTACCGGCGGGTCCGGATTCATCGGCAGCCACGCCATCCTTCAGCTTCTCGCCGCCGGCCATCAGGTCCGCACCACCGTTCGCAATCTTAGCCGCGAGGCCGAAGTCCGCGCCCGCCTCCAGCAGGCCGGAGCCAATCCCGCCGACCTTGCCGACCGCCTCACCTTCTTCGCCGCCGATCTTGAAAGCGATGCGGGCTGGCCACAGGCCGTCGCTGGATGCGACTACGTTCTCCACGTCGCCTCGCCCTTCCCGCTCAGCCTGCCCAAACACGAAGACGACCTCATCATCCCGGCCCGCGAAGGCGCTCTCCGCGTCCTGCGCGCCGCCCGCGATGCCGATGTCCACCGCGTGGTCCTCACCTCCTCGTTCGCCGCCATCGGCTACGGCCACACAGATCCCAACGCCACCTTCGACGAAGCTACCTGGTCCAATCCCAACGGCCCCGGAATCCTGCCCTATCCCAAATCAAAAACCCTCGCCGAACGCGCTGCCTGGGACTTCATCGCCCGCGAAGGCGGCAAGCTCGAGCTCTCCGTCGTCAACCCCGTCGCTGTCTTCGGTCCCGTCCTCAGCCGCGACTACGCCCCCTCCATCGTTTTCATCCAGCGCCTGCTCGACGGCCAACTCCCCGGCCTCCCGCGCCTCAAGCTGGGCGTCGTCGATGTCCGCGACGTGGCCGATCTCCACATCCGCGCCATGACCCACCCTGACGCCCGCGGCCAGCGCTTCATCGCCGTCGCCGGCGACTTCATCTCCATGTCCGAAATCGCGAAAATCCTCAAAGCCCGCATGGGCGCAGCCGCCAAACGCGTTCCCACCCGCGAAATTCCCAACTGGTCCGTCCGCCTCTTCGCCCAGTTCAATCCCGACGCAAAGCAAATCCTCCCCGATCTCGGCAAAAAGAATAATGGCACCAGCATCAAAGCCCAGCGCGTCCTCGGCTGGCTCCCGCGCCCCGCGGATCAGGCCATTGTCGCCACCGCTGAAAGCCTCATCCGCCTCGGCCTGCTCAAAGACAGCCAGAAGGCCGCAGCGTGAGCCCCGTTTCCAAACTCCGCGTCGTCCTCACCGGCGCCACAGGCATGGTCGGCGAAGGCGTCCTGCTCGAATGTCTCCACAACCCGGACGTCGAACAGGTGCTCATCGTCAGCCGCAAGCCCTCGCCCCGCAAACACCCCAAACTCGCCGAGCTCATCGTCCCCGACTTCTTCTCGCTCGACTCCGTCGTCGATCAACTCACCGGATTCAACGCCTGCTTCTTCTGCGCCGGCGTCAGCTCCGTCGGCCTCAGCGAATCCGATTACACCCACATCACCTACGACCTCACCCTCAGCTTTGCCCGGGCCCTCGCCGCCCTCAATCCCACCATGACCTTCATCTATGTCTCCGGCGCCGGAACTGACAGTTCCGAAAATGGCCGCAGCATGTGGGCTCGCGTCAAAGGCCGCACCGAGAACGCTCTCCAGCGCGTCGGCTTCGCCCACGTCTACTGCTTCCGCCCCGGCTTCATGCGCGCCACCCCCGGCCAGCGCAATCTGCTCACGTCCTACAAACTCTTCGCGTGGCTTTACCCCATCGCCCGCGTCGTCGTCCCGCAATACGTCAGCACCCTCCGCCAGGTCGCCCTCGCCATGATCTACGTCGCCCTCAACGGCTACTCCAAACCCATCCTCGAAGTCCGCGACATCAACGCCCTCTCACGAGCTTAATTTCGAGCCCCGCCGGGTGCCCCATGTCCCTGGGGTTGGGGACATGGCGCGAAGCCGAAGGCTCTTCCCGGGTTTGGCGGAAGGGTGACTCGCGCACGCGAACTGCGACCGTCAGCCTCGCGCAAACTCCGCCGAATCGACCCCTCGGCGTGATAGATTGCCGACATCCCCCGGCTCTGCATTACGGCGTTTTCTCGTCTTTTATTTTCAGCAGTTACAGGTGTGCCAAATGCCTCGCCGGTCCAGTCCCGCGCGCGTTACCCTCGCGTTTCTCCTGCTCTGCGCGCTGCCCCTCCGCGCCCAGACCTTTGACGCCTCCCACGCCGGAGGCCCCGTCACCATCACCGCCCCCTGGCGCTTCCACACCGGCGACGACCCGGGTGGCCAGCCAGGCTGGGCCTCGCCCACCTTCGACGATTCCCAGTGGCCCCTGCTCCGCATCGATAAAAGCCGCAACGACCAGGGCTATAAGAACTACTCCGGCTACGCCTGGTATCGCCTCCAGCTCAAACTCCCCGCATCAGCCGAACCCCTTGCCCTCGGACTCGACAACGTCACCAACTCCCAGGATGTCTTCGTCGACGGCCGCCTCGCTGCCACCACGGGCCACATGCATCCTGTCCCGGCGTGGCACGGTCAGATCCTCGCCACAACCGTCATCCCCATCCCGCTCGCTCTCAATGGCCACACCATCCAGATAGCCCTTCGCACCTGGGAATCTCCGCTCGCCGCTCCAGCCGCCACCAACGGCATGGCCGCGCGCCTCCCGGTCCTCGCCACCGCCGGCACCGTCAGCACCCTGCACACACTCACCGCCACGCAAACCCTCATCACGCGAGCCCCCGACTGGCTCGTCGCCGTCGTCGCGGCCGTCATCGGCCTTTTCTCGCTCGGCCTGTATGCACTCCGTTCGCGATCCACGGAATATGTCTGGGCGGCCCTCTGGCTCCTCTGCATTCCCCTCCAGCGTGCGACCAACCTAAGAAGGCTGTTCGGCCATTGGGAGACCTCTCACGCGGTTCTCCTCGACCAGTCCATTCTGGCCTTCGGCCTCGCCTGCTGGCTCATCTTCATCTGGCGTTTCGTGGGTTCCCATACGGACTGGCGCCTCGTCGCCGGCATCCTCCTCACCGCCTGCTCTCCGCTCGCCCCACTTCTCGTCATGTTCGGCGTCATCTCCGTCGCCGGCTCTTATGTCATCTGGGCTGGCGTCTCCCTGCTGCTGGCGGCGCTCATCTTCATCCACCTCGTGCGCCTCGCCGCTCGCGGCAATCGCGACGCCCAAATGTTTCTCGTTCCCTTCCTTCTCTCCACCGTCATGCAGTCCGTCGATTACGTGCGCGGCGCCCTCTACTACGTCGGACTCAGAGGCACCAACAGCGCTCTCGCGCTCTTCCACGGTCCCGGCTTCACCGTCAGCTGGGGCGACCTCTTCGCTTTGCTCTCGTACCTCGCCGTCGCCGCCGTCCTCATCCTCCGCTTCACCCGCTCCGCCGAGCAGGAACAGCGCCTCTCCGGCGAAATCGAATCCGCCCGCGCCGTCCAGGCCCTGCTCGTCCCCGCCGTGCTGCCTTTTACCCCGCATTTTCACTTCGAAGCCGCCTACATCGCCGCCAGCGAAGTCGGCGGCGACCTCTATCAGGTCTTTCCTCAGCCCGACGGAGGCGTTCTGGTGGCCATCGGCGACGTCAGCGGCAAAGGACTCAAAGCCGCCATGCTCGGCACCCTCGTCGTCGGCGCGCTTCGCGCTCTCGCCCAGGAGAATCTGTCACCGTCACAGATACTCACTCGTCTCAACGATCAACTCATCCACTCTTCCGACGGCGGATTCGTCACCTGTCTCATCCTCCGCATCGCCCCCGGCGGCGCAGCCACCATCGCCAATGCCGGCCATCTCGCCCCCTATCGCAAGCTCAAAGAAATCCCCATCGAATCCAACCTGCCGCTGGGACTCAGCCTCGATGTGACCTACGCGGAAACCACCATTTCCCTCGCGCCCCGCGATACGCTCGTCTTCGTCTCCGATGGCATCGTCGAAGCCCGCAATTTTGAAGGCGAGCTCTTCGGATTCGAACGCACCCGTGCCCTCACCAATCTTTCCGCCTCCCAAATCGCAGCCACTGCCCAGGCTCACGGTCAGCAGGATGACATCACCGTCCTCACCCTCGCCTTCGCTCCCGCTGAGGTACTCCATGCGTAAGGTCAACCTCATCCTCGCCCTTTGTTTTCTGTCTCTCGCCGCCTATTCCCAGGAAATCGTCACCGTCTCCGGCACGAATTGCGTCTGGCGCGACGGCGACAATCCAGTCTGGTCTTCCCCAGCCCTCGACGACTCCGCCTGGCAGCCCGCTTCCGCCTGGACGCTGTCTCCTGCTCATTCGCATTTCTGGGTGCGCTGCCACGTCGACATCTCGCCGCTGCGCAGCGTCTCCCAGCCCGCCGTGCTGGTCGCGATGACCAGCGCCTATCAAATGTTCTTCAATGGCCTTCCTGGCGGGGAATCCGGCAATATCCAATCCGGCCATTTCAGCAGAAACCAATTCCGCGTCTTCCCCTTGCCACAAGCCCTCTCGGCACGTTCCGCGGTCATCGCCCTGCGCGTCACGCAACGTGACTTCGACCGGAATGCCCTCGCGCAGCTCCAGTTCGGCGACCTCCCATCGCTACTCGATCGCCGCTCCGCTCTCGTCCTCAACGGCATCGAATCGCATGCGGTCAACTTCATCAGCTACGGCATCATCGGCGTCATCGGCCTCGTCCTGCTCGGCCTCTGGATCTCCGATCGCTCGCGCCGCCAGCTCCTCTGGCTCACCCTCTCTTGCCTCACCCTCTTTCTCATCCGCGCCGGAGAATTCCTGAACGCCGCTCAGTTCGACCGCTCCGACGTCGCCTACTGGCTCGCCTATGCCATCGGCAATCTGTCCTTTGTCACCCAGATGCTGTTCTTCTTCTCCATCTCCGGCCGCCGCATTCCTCGCTTCCTCTGGCTCCTCATAGCCTTCCAGTTCAGCGATCTTGTTCTCAATCTTTCCAGCCTGCTTCTGCCCCCCACCCTCGCGTTGCCGTTGCAAATCTTTGTGGCCCAGCGCCTGGAAATCTGGATCCTTCTCACCGAAGCAGTCCTCATACTCGCTATGTATGGATTCGCTTTTCTCCCGCTTCGCACGCTGCCGCGCCCCACACGCATCCTTGCCTTCTTCTGCGGTCTTTGGGCCCTCTCTGACGCTGCCTGGTTCGCCCTTGAGATCACCATCACCCGCATCTACCGCATTCCCGATCTCTTCGACCGCTGGCACGCCGTCATGCTCGACATTCGCACCGTCACGACGCTGTCCGCCATGATCGCGCTGCTCACGCTGCTCTTTCGCGAACAGCGCCGCATTGTTGAAGAGCGTGCCGCGCTCGCCGCTGAAATGCAGTCCGCCCAGGAAGTACAGAAGGTCCTGATCCCCGCGGAAATTCCTTCCGTCCCCGGCTTCTCCCTAGCCTGCGTTTACAGGCCCGCTGGTGAAGTCGGCGGCGACTTCTTCCAGGCGGTCCCGATCGCCGCCGGCGGTGTGCTCCTCGTCATCGGCGATGTCAGTGGCAAGGGCATGCCCGCCGCCATGACCGTCTCTCTGCTCGTCGGCACCTTCCGTACCCTCGCTCACTACACGCAGGAGCCGGCCGCCATTCTCGCCGCCATGAATCAGCGCATGCTCGCCCGCAGCCAAGGCGGCTTCACCACCTGCCTCTGCGCCCGCGTCGCCGCCAACGGCGTCGTCACCTTCGCTAACGCCGGCCATCCCGCCCCTTACTGTAACCGTGACGAGATCAAATTGGATTCCGGCCTCCCCCTCGGCCTCGCCGCCGACACCACCTACTCTGAGACCACTCTCGAACTTGCCCCCGGCGACACCCTCACCTTCGTCTCCGACGGTGTAGTCGAAGCCCGCAACGCCTCCGGTGAACTCTTCGGGTTCGAACGCACGGCGGCCATTTCCACCCGAACCGCCGACGAAATCGCCCACGCCGCCCAAGCCCACGGCCAGCAGGACGACATCACCGTCCTCACCCTCACCTACGCCCCCCAGGAAGAAGCCCATGCCTAACTCCACGCCCAGCCGTCGCTCCCGCGCGCTCCCCGTTTTTGCCCAGGCCGCCATCATCACCCTCGCCGGCCTGCTCAGCGCTCAGCACGCGCCAGCCCAGTTCGCGCCCACCCTCACCCTCCCGTCTCTCACCATTCAGGACCTCGGCCGCGACGCCGCCCCCCTCGACGGCCCCTGGCAGTTCCATCTCGGCGACGATCCCTCCTACGCCGCCCCCGCCACCGACGACGCCACCGGCCAAAACGGCTGGGAGCAGCTCACCGCCGGCGCTCCCTGGGGCGCGCAAGGCCACCGCTCCTATGTTGGATATGCGTGGTACCGCAAGCACCTCGACGTCTCCCCCGCACCCGGCGTCGCCTCCGACTGGTCCCTCTACATCCCCCGCATCGGCGACATCTACGCCATCTACTGGAACGGCAACCTCCTCGCCACCCACGGCAAATTCCCCCCCAACCCCGTCTGGCGCTGGAACGAAGGCCCCCAAACCATCCCCCTCGGCTCGCTCCAGCGCGGCGTCCTCGCCATCCGCATCTATCAATACCCCCTCGGCTCTTACGAGGACGGCATCGAGGGCGGCTTCTACGCGACCCCCATCCTCGGCACGCCCCACTCCATCGCCACCCAAAACTCGGCGGGCAACTACACCTACCTCCGCTCCCACCAGTTCGACTTCGGCGTCGACTCCCTCGAAGCCCTCGTCGTCCTCCTCACCTTCCTCGCCTGGTTCCGCGACCGCTCCCAAAAAGTTCTCCTCTTCACCGCTCTCCTCTGCTCCTCGCAGCTCACCACCGCGCTCGTCTTCGGCCTCCGCAATCCCTGGTCGTACCGCTTCTCCCAGGCCATCGATGAACCCGTTCAGGCCCTCGCCGACGTCGCCCTCTGGCTGCTGCTCCTCCATCTCCTCGACCTTCACCACAACCAGCGCCTCGTCCGCTGGACCCGCGCCCTCATCGCCATCGACGTCGTTACCCAGTGCCTTGACGGCCTCACCTGCCTCCTGGACTGGTCCAACCCCGCCCTTACCACCCCTGGCCAGATCGCCGACGGCTCGCTCACCGCCATCTACACCGTCACCGAATTCTGGCCCATCGTCCTCGTTCTCTCCGCC
>DATHQV010000234.1:0-4139 GCA_035482355.1 Acidobacteriaceae bacterium
CGGAATCCCGCTGCCTCCCATCGTCATCGACGAACTCACACAACTCACGGCTCGTCTTCGTTCCAAAGAAGACAACTTCCGTTGGCCCGCCCCAGAAACCTGGCACGTCACTCTCCAGTTCCTCGGCACCACTGCCCAGCAACAGTACAACTGCCTCATCCCGCGCCTTCGCGAAATCCACCTGCCCCACGTCCCCATCCGCCTCGAATCAATCGGCGCCTTCGACCGTGCAGGAATCTTCTTCGTCGAGGTCAAACCCGCGCCTGCCCTGCTTGTACTTCAACAAGCCGTCACAGCAACGACAGCCCCGTGCGGCTATACTCCCGAAACCCGCCCATTCCATCCGCACATCACACTCGCTCGCGCGAAAGAAAAAGATGCCGCCCAGACTCTCAGCCGATTGAAGTCTCGCATCCAACGCGACCCGAAATTTACCTCATTCATGGCCGACGAGTTCCTCCTCTACGAAAGCTTCACCGAGCCCACCGGCTCCCGCTACGAGATCCGCGAGCGCTTCCGCCTCGGCCCGCCCCTAAGCGGCTGAGTGGCTAAGCCGCCGCGCGTAATCCAGAAACACCAGCGCCGCCGGCGAATACCCACTCGGATCCGCCTGCGTAAAATCCCCCGTCATCGGATCCATCTGCTGGCGGAACTCCGTGTGCCGCATAATCGCCTCGCACCACTGCCCCATCATGTGGTTCAACTCCGCCTGCTTACCGTAATACGGCATCCATCGCGGAGCGCGCAGCGCCGTCAGCGCCTGGCTCGCGCCACCCCAGCTATTCCGCGGAATCGGCCGCACAAACGCAGGATCGTCCATCGCCACCGAAGTCAACGGATAAGGCGCCCAGAACGCCTTCGCATTATGAATCTGTTTCGTCCACACCGCGTCAAAGATCGCCTTATCCTTCGCGTCATACCGCTTCAGCACATGCTCGCCCAGCACGCGACTGTTCACATCCGATCTCACCCGCACAAAATTATTCTGCGCATCCAGGTCATAAAACGAAGCATCCTTTGGGTCATACAACCGTTCAACAATCAGCTCGCGAATCTTCTCCGCATCATCATGCCACCGGCTAGCCTCATCGCCCTTACCCAGAGCCGTAGCCATATGCGCCAGTGCCATCCGCGCACCAAACACCGTAGCCGAAAGATCAGGACACAACCGCGGCATCGAAGCAATCGGCGGACACTTCCTCGCATCCGCATCCGGACACCGGTTCGGAATCCCCGCCCACCGCGGGCTGTTGTCATGCCCCGTGTCATACGTGCAGAAACCCTCCACCAGCCCCGTCTTTCGTGTATCCCGATACTCGCGCAGCCATGCATCCCACCGGCTGCACGCCGCATAGGCTGTCACCAGCAACTCATCATCATCCGTTAGTTGCGCCAACTCCCATGCCGTCGACGCAATCGGCACCACCATCTGAATCTGCCCAAACCCCACATCGCTCATCTTGATCGCAGCCGGTATCTGCCCGGCCGAATCCGCCCCCACCGGCTTCTGCAGCGCAAAAAACGCCATGTGATTATTCCGAGCAATCTCCAGCGGAGCAGGCCCACCATCCTTCGCCGCAACAAACTGCGCCAGCGTCCCATACACCAATCCCTCATGCGGCCCGCACTCCTGCCACACGCCCGGATACACCGCCCCTTCAATCAGCACCGGCTCCGCATAGTGCGGAAGCGTCTTCACATTCCCCGCGAGCACAGCAAGCGCCGCGTCCCACGTCTTCTGCCACCGCACATCGCCACTAGGAAACGCCGGCCGCGGCGCAACCGGCTCAGCCTTACCATTTACAGGCAACAAAGCCGCGCCAGTCGCCATCCCCGCCAACCGCAAAAAATCCCGCCGCCCCGTCTTCAACCCCACACTCGCCTCTCCACCACGCCGCATCATCAACCCGAGTGTAGCTCTCTTTTTTCAAACAATGAGGTGTCATCCTGAACGAAGCACTTCGCGCTTCTTGCGCACTGCGGAGTCGAAGGACCTGCATTTGCCTTCGCCCTGCCCATAGAGTTGCCTTACTAGTCCCTAGTCCCTAAACCCGATAGACTTACCCCGATGCAAGCCCACCCAAAGCCAGCCAACCCACCGGACGAAAAGCTAGACTCCGCCCGTTTCCGGAGCAAGCTCATGGCCTGGTACAAAATCCACGCCCGCGAACTCCCCTGGCGCAACGTCAACGACCCCTACCGCACCTGGCTCTCCGAGGTCATGCTCCAACAAACCCGCGTCGCCGCCGTCATCGACCACTACCAATCCTTCCTCCGCCGCTTTCCCACCATGCTCTCCCTCGCCCTCGCCACCGAACCCGAGGTCCTCGCCATCTGGTCCGGCCTCGGCTACTATCGGCGAGCCCGCATGCTCCACAAAGCTGCCCAGTTCCTCGTCCGCGAGCGCAACTGCGAGCTCCCTAAAACCGCCGCCGAGCTCCGCACCCTCCCCGGCATCGGCGAATACACCTCCGCCGCCATCGCCAGCATCGCCTTCGGCGAAAGCATCGCCGTAGTCGACGGCAACGTCGAGCGCGTCCTCCTCCGCATCAGCGGCCGCCCCGAATCAAAATCCGCCGAAGGCCGCGCCTACGTCCAGAAAAAGGCCGCCGCACTCATCCCCAAACGTTCGCCCAGCAAAAGTCAGCTCAACGGCTCCAACGCCCCAGGCGATCACAACCAGGCCATGATGGAACTCGGCGCCACCATCTGCCTCCCGCGCGCGCCCCTCTGCCTCCAATGTCCCGTCTTCTCCATGTGCCAAACCCGCGGCGAACATCTCACCACCCCACGCGCCGCGCAACTCAGCCGACAGTCGGCCTATCTCCTAAGCCTTCGCAAGCGCGGAGCCCTCACCGAGGTCCTCCTCGAGCAGCGCGCCGCACACGCCACCCTCATGCCCGGCATGTACGAGCTCCCACCCATCCCTCTCGACGCCGTCCAAGGCCGCGAACCCATGCTCCGCCTCCGCCACGCCATCACCAACACCAACTACTACGTCCAGATCTACGCCGCCCACGGCCCCGCCGACAGCGGCCTCCGCCGCGCCATCCCCGCCTCCAACAAAGCCCTCACTTGGGTCCTGACCACCCGTCTAAAATCGCTCCCTCTCACCGGCCTCACCCGCAAAGCTCTCCAGCGCCTCGACGTCATGCCCGTGACCCTGCCAAAACTCCCCACCATCGAACAAACCACCGCCGCAAGCACCTAAGAGCCATCGAGCCGGATGGCCTTGCGTTCACGGTTTCATCGTGAAGGGTAGGTTGCCGTTGCAGTTGTCCGTCATTCTCCGCCCCGAGCCCAAAAAACGGGTCATCCTCAGCGAAGCAGTTCGCGCACTATGCGAACTGCGAGTCGAAGAACCTGCGGTTGCATTTGCAGTTGTCGTGGCTGAAACCCACCGCAGGAGAGTGGCGCACTACTGCATCCGCTCCGAGCTCTTCTTCGCCATCCCCGTCGGCAGCATCGGCGGCGGAATACTCCGCACCTTCCCATTCCCCGTCCCAATCGACCGCACCCCCGAGCCCGTCTGCAGCACCAGCGGATTCTGCAGCGTCACAATCACCGCGGCAGCCGGAGTCTTCCCGCTGCACATGTAACTGTGAGTCGTGTTCGCGTCAAAGTAGATCGCATCCCCCGCCTCTACCCGGTGGACTGCATCCCCGTGCCGAACATCCAGCGTCCCCGTCAGCAGATAAAGAAACTCGCAACCCGCATGTTGGTGCGCGCGCGGCACACGCCCTTCCTTCATCGGCAGAAACTCCGCATAGTAAGGATCGAGCTGCCGGTCAGGAACCAGGTACCCGAGGCTCTCGAAGAAATACGCAGGATCATCCGCGCCTGTCTGCGGCATCCGCACCCGGTCATCCCGCCGGTGCAAGCGAAACAGCGTCTGCGGCTCCGGGTCGAAGAAGTAGCTCAGATCCTTCGAGAAGACCATCGCAATCCGCGCGAGGTTCCTCAGCGTCGGCACAACCCGCCCCGTCTCGAGCTGCGATAGAAAGCTCGCCGACAGGCCTGTATGCCTGCCCAGCTCCACCAGCCCCATCGACTTCTTCAGTCGCAGATGTTTGATCCGCTCCCCAATCCGCTTTTCGGCGATGAAAGATTCCGCTGCCTCGCCATCGACGTGCAGGGTG
>DATHQV010000235.1:0-3051 GCA_035482355.1 Acidobacteriaceae bacterium
TGGCGGGGAGTGCCTATCCATGCGGGGCAGGTCGTCAAGTTTGGTGCGGGCTCGGATGCGGGGTGGGGAGCCCGGTGCGCCAAGGAAGGTGACTGCAAGTCCGCGCAGTCAGGCACGATCATTTTCGACAATTATCAGGAACGCTCCAGCGCAACCGGACAGTACGAACTGCAATTCAAGGACGGCGGGACCCTGAAGGGCACTTTCGCAGTGAAGTGGTGTGAGGAGCGCGTGATCTGCGGATGACCTGGGGATAACCGGCGAGGATTATTTCGGGCCGTCGAGTGGAACTTCGGTAAGGGTCTCGTAAACTTTTACGATTTGGATTTCGTTGCCCAGGCGGGCCCAGCGGCGTTGCAGTTCGGGGTCTTCGAGGGCGGATTGGCGGGCTTCTTCGGACTTCCAGTAACGGAGCAGGACGTAGTGGGATTCGCGGTCGCGGTAGAGGAGGTCGCGGCCGTAGCCCTTGCTCTCGACGATGGAGCTGAGTTCGCGGAGGGTGGCTAGCGACGCTTCTTCCATGCCGGGGACGGGGTCCCAGATGGCCACGGAAAGTATCTCTTGCGACATACGGGGCGATTATAGCTTGCGCCGGCGAGCGGGGCGCGGCGAAAATCGCCAGCCTTCGACTTCGCTCAGGGCAGGCTTTCTCGTGCAAAGAGCACGTGAGAAATGGGGCGCCCGGCGGTCTTACTATTTCTGGGCGTGCGATTTCTTGGAGCGCGGTTTCTTCGGGGCTGGCTTCTTTTGAGCGATGCTTTCGGCTTCTTCGCTGGTGACTACGTGCAGGCGCATCAGGTTGGTGGAACCGGAGGCCTGGCGCGTGCCGGCGACGACTCCGAGGACGTCTGCGGGCTTGAGCAGGCCGCGGCGGACGAGATCCTGTTCGGCCATGGTGACCATCTGTTCGGCGGAGTGGGCCTGGCGGCAGCGCACGGGATGGACTCCCCAGTACAGATTCATACGATTCACCACGGGCGCGCTGTGAGTATAGGCGTAGATGGCGACGGGCGGGCGGAATTTTGAAATCATGCGAACCGTATTGCCGGTCTCAGTGAAGACTGCGATCGCGCCCATGGGCAAATCTTCGGCGGCGTGGGCGATGGATTCGCAGATGGTTTCGGCGATGGTGAGTCCGCGGTGCTCGCGGCGGCGGCGACGGAACTGTACGAAGTCGTCCATGTTGCACTCGGCTTCGATCGCAATGCGCGACATGATGGAAACGGATTCGCGCGGGTACTGGCCGCTGGCGGTTTCGGCGGAGAGCATGACGGCGTCGGTGCCATCAAAAATGGCGTTGGCCACGTCGCTGGCTTCGGCACGCGTGGGGCGGGGGTTTTCGATCATCGACTCGAGCATTTGTGTGGCGGTGATGACGGGCTTGCGCCACACAGAGGCGCGGCGGATGACGTGCTTTTGGATGACGGGAACTTTTTCCGGGGCCATTTCGACGCCGAGGTCGCCGCGGGCGACCATGACTCCGTCGGCGGCTTCGAGAATCTCTTCGAGATGATCGATGGCTTGCGGCTTTTCGAGCTTGGCGATTACGGGCAGGTCGCTATTGTGCGCCGCGATGATTTGTTTGACCGTGGTGACGTCAGCGGCAGTGCGGACGAAAGAGAGCGCGACAGCGTCGACGCCATGGGTGAGGCCGAATTCGAGGTCTTTGCGGTCTTTTTCGGTGAGAGCTGGAATCGACAGGGCGATGCCGGGAAGGTTGATGCCTTTGTGCTCGCCGAGCAGGCCGCCGTTGATGACTTCGCAGAGCACGTCTTTGCCTCGGTCTTTTCCTTGAACAGCGCGCACGCGCAGTTCGATGAGGCCATCGCTGAGCAGGATGCGGGCGCCGGGTGAGAGTTCTCGAGCCAGGTCGGGGAAGGTGGTGCAGATGCGGGTCGCTGTGCCGGTTATATTTTGCGGCGTGATCGTCACGACGGAGCCGGTTTTCAACATCACGGGCTCGTGGTCCTCGAGCGGGCCGGTGCGGATTTTCGGGCCTTGCAGATCCTGGAGAATGCAGACGGTGCGGCCTTCGCGCTCGGCGGCGCGGCGCAGGCGTTGGATGTGGCGCGCGTGATCTTCGTGAGTGCCGTGAGAGAAGTTGAGGCGGGCGATGTCCATGCCGAGGCGGAGCAGGTCGCGCATGACGGCCTCGGTGCTGCAGGCCGGGCCAATGGTGCAGATGATTTTCGCACGGCGGGCTGGGGGTGCTCCTGTGGCGACGGGTGATTGCATCTGCTTCAATTTATCTCCGGGCTCAACAGGAATGTTGGTAGGGTGCGATATTTGCGTCAAGTTAAGCCTTGAGCTGGCTTGCCAACCCCGGGGGCTAAAGCCCATTCTATCTCGCAGGCTCAACGCGGCGCTAAAGCGCCGCTCCTCCACGGTGATCGACTCGTCTGGGTGATGCCTAAACCTGAGTTCCCCTCGACGGCCACGAATCTCTACGGCTTGTGGTCGTTGATGGCGGTGAGCTCTTTACCCAGCATGGCTCGCGGGAACAGCAGGGCGTTGAATTCGGCGCCTACCAGAACCACCAGAGATATCAGGTACATCCACACCAGCAGGGCCATCACGGCACCCAGTGATCCGTAGATCGTGGCGAAGTTGCCGAAGTGTTGCAGGTAGGCGCGAAAGCCGACCGTAGTCGTGAACCAGAGAATGGTAGCGAGCATGGCGCCCGGCATCACGCTGTGCCAGGGCTGAGTGCGTGGGACCGCGTGGTGGTAGATCAGTGCAATCACCGCGATGCTGGTGAGGGTGGCGATGAGCCACCGGGTCGCACCCCAGAGCAGAAAAACGTAGATGCTGAAATCAGGATCGACGTAGGGCAAGAGGCGCGCTTCGAACTTGCTGCCCACGGCCACGAGCAGTGTGGAGAAGGTCATCGGAACCAGCGCGAACACGACCAGCAGAAATGCGATGAGACGCTCTTGCAACAGGTCCCAGGTTTTTGGGAGTTCGTAACAGCGGCGGAAACCGTCCATCCAGGAAACCATGACGCCGGAGGCGGTCCACAGGGTGACGAGCGCGGTTGTCGTCAAAAAGCCG
>DATHQV010000236.1:0-22640 GCA_035482355.1 Acidobacteriaceae bacterium
TCATGTTCCAGCGAACCATGCCGGCATGGGCCATTCGGCGCTGGCTGGTCGGCACAGATGCGGCACCCTCCCTGGTGGAAGCCGTCCAGGCCGCCGTCACCTCGGTGCAGGCAGCCGTGCTGGTGCGCCGCATGCGCGACCTCCTCGCCTGCGATGTGCGCGCGGACCTGCACCGCCTCACGATGCCATTGCTTTACCTTCAGGCGGCCCAGGATCGTGTGGTCGGCCCTTCGTCTCTCGCGGAAATTCTGGAAATAAAACCGGATGTGCGCGTGGCGCGGCTGGAAGGGCCCCATTTGCTGCTCCAGCGCAATCCGCATAGATCGGCAACCGCCGTGACAGAATTTATGCGGGAAATTAGCTGACAGGCGGCTGGTGACAAATTCCCGGCGCACGCGTCGACAGCTCCCCGAGGTTCCATCCGTATTCCTTCCTCGCACAGGGGGCGCGCGGTGCGTTCTGCGCGGTACAATGACGGAAGCGCAAGCGACTGAGACGAGGGTGGTTTGAGGGTGGCCGGAAGCGGGCGTTCTCTCCACAGATTTTCAGGGACTGCGCCTGAGACGTTCATAACCTATGATGCTTCGCCTTCCGCTGCTCCCTGCCACCCTGCTTGCCGGCGTGGCTCTGGCTGTTGTTCCCGCTGTCGCACAGAGCGGCTCCAGCTTCGCTAACACCACCACGCAGCAGGTCCCTGCCTACCAGGGGACGACCATTGAAGACATCATCGCGCGCGTTAACGACCAGGTGATCAGCAAGTCCGACTACGAGCGCGCCGAGCAGCAACTCGAGCAGGAAGCGCAGCAGCAAAACTGGTCGCAGCAGGAGCTGATGGAACAGCGCCGCGATCTGCTGCGTTCGCTGGTCGACAAGCAACTGCTCCTCTCCGAGGGTAAGACCCTCAACATCACCGGTGAAACCGAGCTGGTGAAGCGGCTGGACGAAATCCGCAAGCAGAACAACCTGGAGAGCATGGACGACCTGCAAAAGGCCGTCGAGGCTCAGGGCATCTCCTATGAGGATTTCAAGCAGCAGATTCGCGACAGCATCATCACCTCCACGGTGATCAGCCAGCAGGTCGGGCAGCACATTCAGATCACGCCGTCGGAGGTTCAGGACTACTACACCGCTCACCACCCAGATTTCCAACGGCCGGAGCAGGTGAAGCTGAGCGAAATTTTGATTGCCACGCCTGATCCGGACAACGCGGCGCAGGTGGCGGACGCGGAGAAGAAGGCCGCCGACATCGAGGGCCGGCTCAAGGGTGGCGCGGACTTTGCCACCGTGGCCAAGGCGGATTCCGCTGGTCCCACCGCGGCGCAGGGCGGCGACCTGGGCGCTTTCAAGCCCGGGCAGTTGCCGAAGATCATGGAAGATTCGACCTTCCATCTGCAGCCCGGCGAGTACTCGCAGCCCATCCGGACCAAGCAGGGCTGGCTCATTCTGCAGGTCAAAGAGCACCAGGCAGGCGGACTGGCGCCGCTGACCGAGGTGCAGAACCAGATTCAGGAACAGGTAGGCATGTCGAAAATGGAGCCCGCGATGCGCACCTACCTCACTAAGCTGCGCGATCAGGCCTATATCGACATCCGCCCGGGCTATGTGGATTCGGGAGCGAGCCCCAACGAGCAAAAGTTTATCCAGGGCGCGTACGTGCCGCCCCAGCCCAAGAAAAAGAAGAAGCTCCAGCGTGTGCGCTACAACGGACGTGGCGCGCGTGGCCGCAAGGCCGACACGGCGGCCGCCGCACCGGCAAATGTTCCGACTCTGGACAAAGTGAACGCGCAGAAGGCCTCGACCGCGGCCAGCGCGGCTGGTACGCAGAAGCCAGGCAAGAAAGAAAAGATTCGCTTCGGCCAGGCGCCCTTCGAGACGCTGCCTATCGGCGACACGCGGAGTGTCGATGCCGGTGCGACCCAGGAGTCCGCTACGCAGCAACAGCAGGTGGCGATGAACCAGCCGGGCATGGCGGCGCCGACCGCCCCGACCGACACCGCCGATACCAGCAACGATGCGAAGAAAGTAAAGTCACGCTACTCCGACCGCATGAAGGAATCGAAAGCCAAACAGAAGGAGCAGAAGCAGACGGACTGGGCGGCGACCCATCACACGAAATTCGTGCCACCGACGGAGACGGCGGAACAGAAGGCAGCTGATCAACGGCAGTCCTCAGCGCTCGGCCTGAAGGGCGATACCACGAAGCCGAAGAAGCCGGTGAAGCCGGCGAAAACCGGACCGAAGCGTCGCCTGACGGACGAAGAGCAGAAGCAGCAGGACCAGAAGAATGCTGCTCCAGCTCCAACCTCCGCGCCGGCGCCCGCTCCAACACCAGCTCCTGCGAGTACGCAGACTCCCCCGGCGGCGCCGACCTCCACCACGCCTCCGCCACAACCGTAGCCAGCACGCCATGAAAAAGATATTGGTTGCCGATCTGGCCGCACGCGAGAACCAGACGATCGAGGGATTCTTCGCGGCTGGATCGAAATCCGCCCGCAGCAAGAAGGACGGCACGCGCTACCTGGCGCTCACCCTTACCGATAAAACCGGGCCGATCGAGGCGCGCGTGTGGGATGCCGGGGACGCAGGCGACTTCGAGGCGGGCGATGTCGTCAAGATTCGTGGCCAGGTCGTTCGCTATAACGAAAAGCTGCAAATCAACATCGACCGCCTGCGGCGGGCCGCAGCCAACGAGTTCGAACTGGGCGATTTTGTTCCGCAGACCGAGCGCGATATCAACGAAATGTGGGGGGAGTTGCAGGGATGGGTCGCTGGATTCAGCGATCCCGACCTCAAGGCGCTCCTCGAAGCCTTCCTCACCGACGACAAAATCGTTGCCGCTCTGCGTGAAGCTCCCGCAGCCAAGGGGATGCACCACGCATGGATTGGCGGCCTCCTGGAGCACGTGCTCTCGCTGATGAGCCTGTCCGACCTGGCGGCGCGGCACTATGGGCACGTGAATCGCGACCTGGTGCTCACCGGCGTCATCCTGCACGACATTGGCAAGCTGCGCGAACTGCGCTGGGGCACCAGTTTCGACTACACCATGGAAGGCCAGCTGCTCGGCCACATCACCATCGGTATTGGGATGATCGAGGAAAAGATCGCAGCAATTCCCAATTTCCCCAATGCAAAGCGCGTCCTGGTCGAGCACCTGGTCCTCAGCCATCACGGTAAGTATGAATACGGCTCTCCCAAGCTGCCCATGACGGCAGAAGCGATCCTGCTGCATTACCTCGACGATCTGGACGCCAAGATGCAGACGGTGCGCAATGAATTCGCGCGCAATGAAGGGAACGGCCGCCCCGGCGCTGAGATGACGGAGTGGGTGCGGTCGCTCGAACGGCCGCTGTTGAATACACAGGCATATCTGGAGGCCGCGATGCCGGCCCCTACCGTATTAAAGAATCCGGCTCTAAAGAATCCAGAGAGTGCGGGAGAGAGAACGAATGCCCTACCTTTTAAAGACTGAGCCTGGTACCTATTCCATCGACGACCTGGCGCGCGAAGGCGAGACCGTGTGGGACGGCGTAACCGCTCCAGCAGCGGTCAAATTCCTGGCCGGGATGAAGCGTGGCGAAATGCTCGTGATCTACCACACCGGCACAGAGCGCCGGTCCGTCGGCATCGCGAAAGTGATGAACGTGGACCCCAGCGACGTGAAGAAGCCGTTGGTCCGGCTCAAGTTCGTCAAGCGGACGAAGACGCCCCGCACCCTGGCCGAGATCAAGGCGCAAAACATCTTCGCGAACTCCCCGCTGGTCAAGCAGGGAAGACTCTCCGTGGTCCCGCTCAGCGAGGCGCAATACGCCTGGCTCGCAACGAACTAGCCAAACTGCTGCGAATCCAACCGAGCTTCATCTAGAATTAACAAGGGAATCAGACGATCATGCTGCGTTTTTCCACTGCCGGCGAGTCGCATGGGGAGAGCCTTGTGGCTCTTCTTTCTGGGCTGCCTGCGGGCGTGCCCATCGATAACGAATTCGTCAATCGCGAGCTGTGGCGCCGCCAACAGGGCTACGGACGCGGCGGTCGCATGCGCATCGAGACGGATACTGCGCATTTCCTCAGCGGCGTGCGCCACGGCAAGACGATCGGCTCGCCCATCGCCATCGAAATTGAAAACCGCGACTGGAAGAACTGGACCGAAGCGCTGCCTGTGGGTGCAGGTGATCCGGCCAAACATAAAGCGGTAGCCTCGCCGCGGCCGGGCCACGCCGATCTTGCAGGCGCGCTGAAATTCGACTTTCCTGACGCGCGGTACGTGCTCGAGCGGGCCTCGGCGCGTGAGTCCACCGCTCGCGTCGCAGCCGGCGCGGTGGCGAAGCAATTGCTCCTCGCGCTCGGCATCGATGTGGCGAGTCATGTCATACGCGTAGGCGCTGCCGAACTGGAGCGCACAGCCACGTGGGACGAAATTAAGGCGCTGCGCGAGAAGGAAGAAATCCTGCTCAACTGCGTCGATGCCGACGCTGAATTAGCTATGAAGGCCGCCGTGGATGCTGTCCTGCGCACCGGCGATACCGTCGGCGGGGTGTTTGAAGTGGTAGTGCATGGCGCGCCTCCGGGCCTTGGCACCTGCGCAAACTGGGATGAGCGCCTCGATGGGCTGCTGGCCCAGGCCGTCATGTCCCTGCAGGCCGTCAAAGCGGTTGAGATTGGCCGCGGCGTGACAGCGGCCGAGTCGCTCGGCTCCGAAGTGCACGATGCCATCGGCTACGCGCACGAGGCGAAGAACGGGCAGCATACGCGCTTCACCCGCGAGCAGAACAACGCGGGCGGCGTGGAGGGCGGCATCTCCAACGGCGAGGACGTAGTGGTCCGCGGGTATTTGAAGCCTATTTCCACGCTGCGCCGGCCGCTGCAATCGGTGCGCTTCGACACCCGCGAGGAAACGAAAGCGGCCTATGAGCGCAGCGACGTCTGCGTAGTGCCCGCGGCCGGTGTGGCGGCGGAAGCCATGGTCGCGCTGGCCGTGGCGCGGCTCGCACTCGAAAAGTTTGGCGGCGATTCGCTGCGGGAGTTGAAGCGTAACTATGATGGTTACGTAGATCAAATTGGGAAGTATTAGTCCAACATGATTCGGGAAATTGTTTTATATCCGGACCCCATATTGCAGCGGCCCACGCAAAAGGTTGTGGAGTTCGACGACGAACTGCGCACCCTGGCCGCGGATATGTTCGAGTCCATGTACAAGGCCATCGGGATCGGCCTGGCAGCGCCGCAGATCGGCGTGTCGAAGCGCATCACGGTCATCGACGTCAGCAACAAAACGAATCCCGAAGACAAAATAGTCCTCGTCAATCCTGAGATTATTCACCACGAAGGCAAGCAGGTGGGCGAAGAGGGCTGCCTGAGCCTGCCCGACATTCGCGACAAGGTGACGCGCGCGGCCAAAGTGACGGTGAAGGCCCAGGACCTAAACGGAGAGTGGTTCGAGATGGAAGGCACCGAGCTGCTGGCGCGAGCCTTCCAGCATGAGATCGATCACCTCGATGGAATTCTGTTTCCGTGGCGCATCAGCGCGCTCAAGCGCGACCTGATCCTGCGCAAGATTCGCAAGCTGCAGAAAACCGGCGAGTGGAAATGAAGCTGGTGTTCTGTGGCACTCCGTCGTTTGCGGCGCCCACGCTGAAGAGCGCGCTGCGCGCCGGCCATGACGTGGCGCTGGTGGTCACACAGCCAGCCCGGCCCGTCGGGCGCAACCAGCAGATGACCTCGCCTCCGGTGAAGACCACGGCGCTCGAGGCCGGTATCCGCGTCACCCAGCCGGAGAAAATCAAAAACAATCAGGAATTACGAGCAGAGCTGGAAACAATCCAGCCCGACGCGATTCTCGTCGTCGCCTATGGACGGATTATTCCGAAGTGGATGCTTGATCTGCCGCGCCACGGGAATCTGAATCTCCACGGATCGCTTCTCCCGAAGTATCGCGGAGCCGCGCCTGTGCAATGGGCGATCGCCAATGGCGAAGCCGCCACCGGCGCCACCACCATGCGCCTCGATGAGGGCCTCGACACCGGCGAAATCCTGCTGCAGCGCGAAATGCCGCTCGCCCCCGACATGACTTCCGAGGACGTGTTTCCGCGCCTCGCCGAGATGGGCGCTGACCTGATGATGGAAACGCTGCGCGGTCTCGAAACTGGATCGATCACTCCGCGCAAGCAGGATGATTTGCACGCAAGCCACGCGCCCATCCTCACCCGCGACGATGGCCGCATGGATTTCTCGCGCGACGCGATGACCCTCTACAACCGCTGGCGCGGATTCCAGCCGTGGCCCGGCGCGTGGACCACGCTCAACGGCAGGAAGCTCTCCGTGCATCGCCTGCTGCCGACCGAAGTGATGGGCGCGCCGCCCAGCCAGCCCGGCGACGTTCTAGTCCAGGAAGGCACAATGTTCGCGGCATGCGGCGACGGCACCTGGGCGGAGTTGGTCGAAGTGCAGCCGGAAGGGAAGCGCCGCATGACGGCGGGCGAATTCCTGCGCGGCCACGCTGTCGTTACCGGAACGCGCCTCGGACAGCCATGATTGCACCAGCCCGGCAAGTCGCATTTAGCATCCTGAAACAGGTAGCCGCGACCGACGCGCATAGCGATGAGCTATTGCGCACACCCGAGGTCGATGCGCTCTCCCCGCAGGATCGCAACCTGACCACCATGCTGGTGCTGGGAACGCTGCGCTGGCAGTTGGCGCTCGACGAACGAATTCGCGGACTGCTGGCTCGTCCCGACGTACAACTGGGCGTGGAAGCAGCAACCGCGCTCCGCCTGGGCGCATTTCAATTGCTCCATCTGGATCGTGTGCCCGCGCATGCCGTCATCAACGACAGCGTCGAGCTGCTGAAGCAGACGCAGGAACGCAATGCGGCGGGCATGGTGAACGCCGTGCTCCGCAAACTGGCAGTCCTTCCGCGAGATCCCATCCCGGAAAAACTCAATTCGGCGAAGGAAATCGCTGCGACGTTCGCGCATCCCGCGTGGATGGTCGGTCGCTGGGCGCGTCGATACGGCGTTGCGACGGCCGAGGCGATCTGCCGCTGGGACCAGGAACCGGCAGGTGTGACCCTACGAATCGATTCCGCAGAAGCGGACGCAGCAGGCATCGAATCGGAGCCGGGTGCGTTTCTTACGCAGGCGCGGCGCGTAGTCCTTAGCGGGCCATTGTTGCCGGTACACGTCCGCATGCAGGATGAGGCGTCACAGTTGGTTGCGGAGATCGCGGCAGCGGCAGCTCCCCAGGCCGATCGCGTCCTCGATACCTGTGCCGCGCCGGGTGGCAAGGCGGCCATACTCGCCGAGCGTTTGCCGAACGCGGCGATTACCGCAGTCGATGTCAGCCGCAAGCGTCTGGACGCCATGCGCGCCCAGCCCGGCCTCATGTCAGCCAATCCGCAATTCGAAGTATCCGATGCGGCAAGGCTGGAACTGCGGCCGGACTATGGCCTGATTCTCTGCGACGTGCCGTGCAGCGGCACCGGAACGATGGGCCGCAATCCGGAAATTCGCTGGCGCGTCGCGGAGGCCAGCCTCACGCGCCAGCAGCAGCGCCAGGGCATGATTCTGCGAGCGGCACTGTCGGGCTTAGCTCCACACGGGCGCCTGGTCTACTCGACGTGCTCCCTCGAGAAGGAAGAGAACGAGGCAGTGATCGCCAGCGTGCTGCGGGACGTTCCCGGATTCCGCCTGGTCTCCGTACCGGCGATTCTCGATCGCCTGGCGGAGTCCGGCGTGGTCACCGCCGAGGGCCGCGAACGCCTGCGCACCGCAACCGACGGCGAATTTCTGCGCACCATCCCCGGCATCCACCCCTGCGACGGATTCTTCGCGGCGGTTCTCGAGCCAGCCTGACCGCTCGGCCCCCTTATCTTTTCCTGCGATCCGCCGATAGCTCCAGCAGGGGGCTTTTATGGCCTTGTTTACCTGGAACGATTCGTACAGCGTGAAGGTCGAGCTTTGCGACGCGCAGCACAAGAAGCTGTTCGTCATCATCAACAATCTGGCGGACGCCATGCGCATGGGCCGGGGCCAGGATGTAGTGACCGCCACGGTGGGCGAACTGCCCCAGTACACGCGCACCCACTTCCAGCAGGAAGAGGCACTGCTGCGGACGGCGAACTATCCCCAACTCGCGTCGCATCAGGAGCAGCATCGCAGGTTTATCGCGGATGTGGAGGCGCTGGAGCGCGACTCCAGCGCCGGCCAGGCGGCCAATTCCATCAAGGTGCTCAATCTGCTGAGGGACTGGCTCCTGAATCACATCCAGAAGACGGACAAGCAGTACTCCGCGCATCTGAACGCGGCTGGGATTCGGTGACCCAGGGAGAAAGCGCACAGCACGATCGTTGAATCGCGCCAACGTGGTACACTTGTGTACGCAATGGTACGCAGGGAGTCATGATGGAACCGGTTCGGGTAGGAATCAGAGAATTTCGCGACAAGCTGGCGGCATATTTGCTTGAGTCGGACACGCCCCTGGCCATCACCCGTCATGGCGACACGGTGGGATACTATTTGCCCGCGCGTCGCAAGCGGACCGAGGCCGAGCGAGCTTCACTTCGAGAAGCAGCAATGCGCCTGCAGGAAATGTTGGCGTCAGAAGGAATCTCGGAAGATCAGGTCCTGGAAGACTTTCGAGAATGGCGGAAGAGACGGAAGCAGTGAGCGCCGCCAGGCGGCTGGTGCTGGATGCCAACATCTTGTTGCGTGGCGTATTCGGAACACGAGTCCGAACTTTGCTCGAAACCTACGAAGACAGCGTGGATTTTTATGTCCCGGATGTGTGCTTCGCAGACGCGCAGAAATACATAACGGAAATCGCGCAGCGGCGCGGCGTTGATCCGGCCGCCTGTATTCCAGTTTTGGATGGCATCGCGAGAATCGTGACGATCATCGATCGCAGCCTCTATGAGGAATACGAGACAGTTGCACGCGCGCGGATTGCGTTGCGCGATGAAGCAGACTGGCCTGTGATTGCTGCTGCGCTGTTGCTGGACGCGCCTGTCTGGACAGAAGATCAGGATTTCTTCGGAAGCGGTACGGCGACGTGGACAACGAGCAACGTCGATCTGTATCTCAGAGACGCGTGAACTCCGTCGCCTCTAGCAATCCAGTTGTTTCCGCCCCAGCTTCAACCCGTCCAGCCGCCCCAGCAGCGTAACCGCGACGCGGTCCGGCTGGAACAGCTTTTCCGCCATCGCCATCACCTGCTCCTCGGTCACGCTCTCCACCTTCTCGAGAATCTCCTCGAGACCGAAGAAGCGCTCGAAGTACATCTGCTGGCGCGCCAGATTCGACATGCGCGACATCGAGCTTTCCAGCGACAGCAGCAGATTCCCCTTCAGTTGATCCTTGCCGCGCCGCAGCTCATCGGCCGGAAGCGGCTCAGTCTTCATCCGGCGAAATTCTTCCATAATCAAATCGATGACCTGCAGCGCGCGGTCCGCCGACGTTCCCGCATACACGCACAGCGAACCGGTATCCCGATACGGGTTGAGGTCGCTGTAAATGGAGTAAACCAGCCCCCGCTCCTCGCGAACGGTCTGGAACAGACGCGAGCTCATGCCCCCGCCCAGCAGCGTGTTCAGCAGCAGCGTGGCGTACCGGCAGGAATCCGCAATCGGCGGCGCAGGCACGCCAAGGCACAGCTGCACCTGCTCCAGCGATTTCTTGTTGCGCAGGTTGATGCGCGACGTCACCGTCGGCGCGACAGTATCGTCGGCCACCGAGCCCGGTGCCAGAGAACTAAAGTGGCGGGCGACCAGCTCCACAAAGCTATCGTGCTCCAAATTGCCCGCTGCGGAGAACACCATGTTGTCAGCGCGGAAGCGCTGCTCGAAAAAGCGCAGCAGCGTGTTCTGTTCGAAACTTTTTACCGTCTCGCGCGTGCCGAGAATCGGCTTACCCAGCGGATGATCTTTCCAGAAACTCTGCGTGAAAATCTCGTGGACCAGAGTGTCGGGATTGTCCTCGTCCATCTTGATCTCTTCGAGGATGACGCCGCGTTCCCGCGTAATCTCCTCGCTGGCGAACACGGGATTCAGCACCAGGTCGGAGAGCACGTCGAGGGCGACCGGCACGTGATCGTCCAGCACCTTGACGTTGAAGCAGACGGTTTCCTTGCCCGTAAATGCGTCGAGGTTGCCGCCGATCGCGTCGACTTCGCGTGCAATCCGCTGAGCGGTCCGGGACTTCGTCCCCTTAAAAACCATGTGCTCCACGAAGTGCGAAATGCCGTTCAGCTCCGCGACTTCGTGGCGGGAGCCGGCGCGCATCCACACCCCCATGGCGACGGAGCGGACATGCTCCATGCGTTCGGTCAGGACAATCAGGCCGGAAGGAAGGACGGTCTTGCGAATATTACGTTCGGTCGTCATAAGGATTTGTGGGTTTGCAGCGGGGCCGACAGGTTTTAGATGCGCTATGCTCGGACTTGGCAGATGACAATCGGCGGGAAACTACTTACCTCCATCTTAGACGCAGAAGGAAGGCCTGACGGTAAAAGTCTTTTTGGCCTTTCGAATCAGGAGCTTACCGAGGCGCTGAGGGAATTTTCCCTGCCTTCGTACCGGATTCGGCAGCTCGAGGAGGCCCTCTATCGCCAGCGCGTGAGCCGGCTGGAAGCGCTGACTCCGTGGCCCAAAGAGCTGCGCGAACAGGTGTCGGCAGCCGGATTCCGCGTGGGTATTCCTCGCATTGTGGAGACGTTCCGGTCCGTCGATGGCACGGAGCGCTACCTGATCGCCGGAGACGACGAGCAGACCGTCGAGACGGTGTGGATGCCCGAAGGCGACGGTGGCGAAGAGGGCGACGGCTCGTTGGGCGATCCGGCCGATGCCGAAGATCCCGTCCTCGAGTCAGCTCAGCGGGGATGGTCGCGCGCCACCATCTGCGTCTCCAGCCAGATTGGCTGCGCGGTAAACTGCCAGTTCTGCCTCACCGCGAAGCTCGGCATCATTCGCAACCTCACGGCGGGCGAAATCGCAGGCCAGGTGGCCGCGGTGCTCAACCGGCAACAGGCCGAGCCGGGCCGCGATCGCATCAACCTGGTGTTTATGGGGATGGGCGAGCCGTTCCTTAACTTCGACGCATTCATCGGCGCGGTGCGCCTGCTGGTGGAACAGATGGGCATTCCCGAATCGCGAATGACAGTGTCGACGTCGGGCATTGTCCCGGGCATTCTGCGCTTTGCCGAGGAGCCGGTGCGGCCCAGGCTTGCGATTTCACTCAACGCTTCGAACGACACGATTCGCGAGGCCGTGATGCCGGTAACGCGCAAGTGGGCTATCGGCGACCTCATGGACGCAGTGCGCAAGGTCCCGCTGCGTGCCCGCGAACGCGTGACCTTCGAATATGTGTTGCTGGGCGGAGTGAACGATCGCATCGAGCACGCGGATGAAGTGGTGAAGCTGATGCGGCGCGCCAATTTTCCGGCCAAAGTAAATTTGATCGCCTGGAATCCAGGCCCCGGCGTCGCCTTCACCATGCCGGAGGAGCACGACGTGGCCCGCTTCCAGCAGCGTCTGCGCGACCAGGGGATTCCGGCGTTTGTCCGCCGCCCACGCGGTCGGGATATTTATGCCGCCTGCGGGCAGTTGAAGAAGACCGGTGGCTAAGAGGCGCTCAGCGCCCCACCGCGGCCCCACCAGCCCGCATCGGCAGCGCCAGCACCGCATCCGCCACGCGACTGGAAGAGTGCCGCAGCACGTCGCCCTCATCCGCGAAATTCCCCGTCACGCACTGGATTCCCATCGCCTCAATCCGCTCCACGTCAGCAATCGTGGCTTCGGCGCCCTGCGCGGCGTACCGCTGGCCGAGCTCAACGGAGACCGGCGCAGTGTTCACCACGGCGTAGTCGAAAATGGGCCGCCCGGCGTGCTTGTAAATCCGCTCGATGTGCTGCGAGGCGGTCAGGTGCAGGCTCTCGTTGGCCTGCGTCATCAGGTTGCAGATAAAGACGCGCGTGCCGTGTGCCGTGCCAAGCGCCTCGGGAATGCCGCGCACCAGCAAGTTGGTCACGATGCTCGTATAGAGTGACCCTGGACCCATGGTGATCAGGTCGGCAGCGGCGATGGCTGCCAGCGTCTCCGGTGGAGGCGGCGGATCGGGCGGCTCCAGCATCAGTTCCACGATGTGCTGTTTGCTGGCGGTGATGCTGGTTTCGCCGCGCACGATCGATCCGTCTTCCATGCATGCGGCCAGCGTCACGTTGCTCTGCGTGGCCGGATAAATGTGCCCCCGGGTCGCCAGAATCTCAGCGGCCATCTTGATGGCCTGGCCGAAGTCGCCCGTCATATCCGTAAGCGCGGCGATGAAAAGGTTGCCAAAGTTGTGACCGCCGAGGTCGCCCCCATCGCGAAAGCGGTGGCGAAAGAGTCGGGCGATCAGGCCCTCGTCCTCTGACAGCGCGACCATGCAGTTGCGCAGGTCGCCGGGGGGCAGCATGTTAAAGTCGCGGCGCAACCGTCCGCTCGATCCGCCATCGTCGGTCACCGTCACGACAGCCGACAGGTCGGCTATCACCGGAGCGCGGCTGGAGCCTTCCAGGAGCCCGCCGCCATGAGGAACGCGGCGTTTCAGGCCGCGCAGCAGCGTGGAAAGTCCCGTACCTCCACCAATAGCAACCACACGGAGGCCCGGGGTGGATTGCGCGGCTGGCTGATTCACCGAGGCAGCATTCGTCATCCGTGTATGAGTCTAAACCGTGTGAAGGTCAACCCATTTCCGGATAGAGCAGCTCAGTGAACCGCGGATCGTCGGCCATATCGACAAAATCCGGATCGCTGCGCGCCTGAATGCGGTTCGCAGGATTGATTTCGATCGCGCGCGTCAGGTGTTCGAGCGCTTCCTCGGCCTGGCCGGTCATGCTGCTCAGCAGGGCCATGCCGTAGAGGGCAAAGTCCGCGCGCGGCGACTTCGACAGGATCAATTCGAACTGATCGCGCGCATCCTCAAACGAGCCGGCATTAAGCAGGGAAACGGCGTAATCATAGTGCTCTTCCGGGCTGCCGAACTTCAGGTCCGACGAGCGGCTGTTGCGCGCACAGACCATCAGGTAGACGCGGCCCCGCTCGGCAATCTCGGGTGGAGCGTCGGGAAGGATCTTTTCGAGGAGGACGCGAGCCTTCTCGAATTTGCCATCCGATATGAACTGGAGGGCGTTCTGATAATCCTGAAGGAGCTTGTGAGAGGCACCCCCTGCGCCGGAGCGCGGATTGGCGGCCGGTGGGCGTGGAGTGCGTCGAGCCGTGGATGCTTCGCGAGATTCCTGCATGCGAGCCATATGTGGGTTGTGTCCCGGGTTCGTACTGTTACGCTGCGTACGTACCGAGTGTAGCCTTTCGATCAAAGTTTTATACGCACAATGCGACGCCGCGTCAAATCAGGTGAAATAGAAGCGCGATTTGCTCCCAGGAGTCGCGGTGCAGAGAATAGAGTCAGAAGCGGCATGAAGCACGCATTCGCAATGACGGCGTTGGGGATGCTGATGGCAATGCCCGGCTGTTTCCTTGCCTGCCCTCAAACGCCAGTTCAGTCACCAGCCCAGTTGCCGCCGCAATCGCCAGCCCCATCGCTATCCGCGCCACAGCCGCCGCCCTCCAAGCCTGCGCAGAAGAAGTCGCCGCCCGATCCCGGGCCGCACCCCACTACGCGGATTGATGTAGAGCCGCTGGGATACACTCCGCCGAGCGCGTTTTACCTTACCTACCGGCTCACTTCTGCGTCGCTCAGCTTCATCGACGACGATCATCTGCTGTTCAGCTTTCGCGTAGGGGGCCTGCTGAAGCGCCTGCCCAGCGATCGCGACGGCGACGACGACCAGCAGATTCGTGTCATGGTGCTCGATGCGCACACGGGTGAAGTGTTGAGGCAGACGGAATGGCGGATGCACGACCGCTCGCAGTACCTGTGGCCGCTTCCCGATGGAAAATTCCTGGTGCGCGTGCGCGACTCGCTGTTTCTCATGGACGATTCGCTCGTCCTCAAGCCGTATCTGTCGTTCGACTCCGACTTGCGGGAGATTCGCGTTTCGCCCGATCGCCGCATGCTGGTCGTGGAGCGTGACGACCCGCCCAAGCTGGCCTTGTCATCAACCGATCCGCACGACCCCGAGGTCCGCAACCCGGTCAAGGTCGAAGTGCTGACCGCCGGATCGACTGCTGCGACGGTGCTGAAAGAAACCCAGGCTCCGGTCAACGTGCCGCTGGTCGCCGATGGAATCCTCGACACGGTAGAAGGCAATCAGTTGGCTTCGTATGCGGTGCGCGAGGTGCCCTTTGCGGGTACGCCGAAGATTCTGGCGCAGGTGAAGTCGACGTGCCAGCCCACCCTACAGCCGGTGAGCGCACACGTGGCCCTCGTGATGGGGTGTTACGAGGCTGCCGACGACCGCCCGGTCGTGGCCATCAGCACCGACGGCAAAGAACTGTGGCGCGAGCAATGGGATAACAAATACGTGTGGGGTTGGTTCACATCGGCGCAAAACGGCAGCCGCTTCGCCTATGAGTCGATTCAGGTCGCGCGGCCCATCAGCGTCTTCGATGAGCTGGACGAAAGCGACATTTCCGCGCAGTTGGTGGGCGTGTACGACACCGAGTCGGGCAAACTGGTGATGGTCAAGAACACGTCGCCGGTGCTGACGGCGGGGCAAAACGTCTCCCTCTCGCCGGATGGCCAGCGTTTCGCGGTGTTGCGCAACGGCGCCATTGAGATTTACGATTTGCCGCCGGTCACTGTGCGGCCTCCGGATGCACTCGCACCCGGCGCACAGAAGTCTCCGCCTGCAAGAGGAAAATAGCACGTACGATGATTAGGCGCAGGTTCGGTTGCATGGATAATCACCATGTTACGGCGATGGCGGAGGGGAAAGATGTTGAAATCACATTGGGTTGAACAGGCGATTGGCAAAGGGGTTCTTCTGGGCGGTCCGGCTTGCGCATTGGTTTTGTTTGTTCGGAGGCGACTTCCAGGCGCATGCGAGCCTTCAGTAAACACTGTTCGGGTTGCATCTTTGCCAGCATTGGCAGTCTGTGTGCTGTATATCGAGTCGGTGCTTAATACTGCCTTCCAGGGCTCAGTTATTTACATGGTTGCGTGGCCTCTTTTCGGAATAGGGATATCACTGTTCGGATTTGGATTAGTGTTCGCAGTTCCGAAGGGGGATAGATGGCGGTTTGTATTGGCAGACGGGCTCGTGCTGGCGCTAACGTCCCTTTCGATTGTCATGCCTAACTGAGCGACCCCGTGGCTCCGAAAGTTCCATGAAGCGTTGGTGAAACGACCCCGGATAACGGGGTAAGACCGACGGAAAGAGAGCAAAACACACAATGGAGCAGCGCATCAGTATCGTGACGCTCGGTGTCGCAGATCTGGAGGTCAGCCGCGCCTTCTACGAGCGCCTGGGCTGGCTGCGATCGGTGCGCGATGCCAAGGGCGTCGTGTTCTTCCAGGCCGGCGGCATGGCGCTGGCGCTGTATCCGCGAGCGGAACTGGCGAAGGACGCGAACGTCGCGCCGGAGGGCTCGGGGTTTGTCGGAATGGCGCTCGCGTACAACGCCCGCAGCCGCGCCGAGGTCGACGATGTTCTGGCCGAGGCCGAACGCGCCGGTGCGCGCCTCTGGAAGCCCGCACAGGACGCCTTCTGGGGAGGCTATTCCGGATACTTCGCCGATCCCGACGGCTTCGCGTGGGAAGTGGCCTGGAACCCCGGTTTCGAACTCGCGTCCGATGGAAGCCTTCGCCTGCCGGAATGACGCAGAGCGCTGACCGCCTCATCGCCGACAGCCAGGTGCCGCATTGAGAAGTGGGACACGCTCGAAGCGCGTCCCACATTCGCTGACCGGACTTTAGCGGACCGCTCTTTAGCTGCCACCTTGACATCTCAACCGTCCGGGTGAAATTCTCATACGTTTTGCCAGGGGTGTTTTTCATGAATCCAGTTGCAGGCGCTGTGTCCCGCTCTCATGTCGGCTCTGAAGATCGCAGTCTCACCGTCGCTCAGCCCTACCTGATCCAGCAGCAGTGGGACGCGTACACCGAAGAACAGCATGCCGTGTGGGCCGAGCTGGTGCGGCGCCGGATGCCGCAGTTGCGAGAGCACGCAGCCCAGGAGTATCTCGACGGCTTTCACCAGATCGGGTTGCGCGAGGACATCATTCCGAACCTGAGCGACGTGAATCGCCGCCTGTCGCCGCGCACCGGGTGGAACGCGACGCCGGTGAGCGGATTTCTGCCGCCAGATGCGTTTTTCGAGATGCTGGGCGCGCGGCAGTTCCCAACGACCACCTACATCCGCGGCCGCGAATCCATGGAGTACACACCGGAGCCGGACATTTTTCACGACGTCTTCGGCCACGTGCCCATGCACGCGCATCCGGTGTTTGCCGACTTCCTCCAGCGGTATGGGCGCACTTGCGCAAGGCTGATGCACGACAGGGAAAAGCTCGAAAAGATGGGCCGCCTCTTCTGGTTCACCGTGGAGTTCGGCGTGATCCGTCAGAACGGCAAAGTGAAGCTCTACGGCAGCGGCCTCATCTCCTCGCACGGCGAAGGAACGCATGTGATCGAAGGCAAGCCGGAGATCCGCGACTTCGATCTGGATTTGGTGCTGGAGCAGAAGTTCCTCGTCTCTGAGGAGCAGAAGGTGCTCTACGCGGTGGAGTCGTTCGACGAGATCTACGAAGCCGCGCAGGAGGCCGAAAAGCGCCTGGCGTAACTCGTGTGGCTGGCTCACGTTGGAGCGCCGCTGCCGTCGAATCAACGGAGCCCGACTCACAGAAGTAACGATCTGGCATCAAATTTGCATCTCTTTTATGTTCGCGGATGCACAATACAAAGATTGGCCTATGGTCGGGCCACAGGGTTACCGGGACCGGACAAACTCGCAGGAGGGCATTTGCCGCGGATTCACTTTCAATTACAACTGGCTGAGCTGAAGGACAAGCTGCTCGCGATGGCGGCGCTCTCCCAGCAGGCGGTGGAGTCGGCGGTGGACGCGTGGCTGCAGCGCGACGCGGGCCTGTGCGAATACGTGCGCAACAACGAGCGTGCCATCAACACCGCGCAGCGCGAAGTGGATGAAATGGCCTACGAACTGCTCTCGCGCGAGCAGCCCATGGCCATCGATCTGCGCTTCATTCTGGCGGTCATCAAAATCAACGGCGACCTCGAGCGCATTGGGGACATGGCGGTAAGCATCGCCATCCGCACCCTCGACCTGATGGATCAGGACCCCATCGACCTGCCCGTGGATATTGCCGGAATGGGCGCATTCGCAGGACGGATGATCCGCACTGCGCTTCAATCGCTGCTCGACGGCGACGCCCTTGTGGCCGAATCCGTGCGCGACATGGACGACGAAATCGACCGCATGAATCGCGTGGCGATTACGGAACTGACGCACGTCATCCAGCAACACCCGGAGACCGCCGACCAGGCGCTTCCGGCCATTCTGATTTCGCGCAACCTGGAGCGCATTGCCGATCACGCGACCAACATCGCCACCGACGTCATCTTCTGGGTGCGCGGCGCGGACCTCCGCCACCAGCTCTCCATGGCCGTCGACTGAAGAGTTCTCAACCGGCGTTGCGCGCTCTCGCCAGAACCCACCGGATCGCTACTTCCAGTTCCTCGTCCCCCACGTCTTCCACCAATACTGCGCCGCCAATCCCTTTCGGCAGAACGAACCGCCGCGTCCCCGCGCGATTCTTCTTATCGTGTCCAGCAGCGTTCAGCAGTTTGTCGACCGCGGCACGGAAGGGCGGCAGCGGCCCGTACGCCCGGATCGTGCGCTCGATGCGATACGCCTGATCCGGCACGACCGTACCCCGCGCCAATGCGATCTGCAGGGCCGCCAGCATGCCCCAGGCGATGGCCTCGCCATGCAGCAGACGCCGAAAGCCGGTCGCTGCCTCGATAGCGTGCCCCAGCGTGTGCCCGTAGTTGAGAATCATGCGCAGGCCCGATTCGCGCTCGTCGATGGCCACCACCCCGGCCTTCATGCGAATCGATGCGCTAATCACCCGCTCCAGCGCCTTGGGCTCGCGCGCCAGGATAGCCTCCGCATTCTGCTCCATGAATCGGAACAGGGAAGCGTCGCGGATGATCCCCGCCTTGATGCTCTCGAACAGCCCCGCGCGCAACTCGCGGTCCGGCAGCGTTTGCAGCACATCGATGTCCGCAAAGACGGCACGCGGATGGTGGAAGCTGCCAACAAGGTTCTTGCCCACAGCGAGGTTCGCGCCGGTTTTCCCGCCCACCGAGGAGTCGACCTGCGCCAGCAGCGTGGTCGGCACCTGCACGTAGTCGATGCCGCGCATGTAGATAGCAGCGAGAAAGCCGCCCAGATCACCCACAATGCCGCCGCCGAGGGCGATCAGCGCTGAGGAGCGATCCGCACCCGCCGCAGCCAGCTCGGTCGCCAGCCGCTCCACCTGCGTGAGCCGCTTGTAGCGCTCGCCTGCCGGCAGAAAAAGCACCGTGGGTTGCACGTCGTCCGGAAAAACAGCCAGGAATTGCTTGCCCCACAGCGACCAGATCTCCGGCGACGTGAGAACAAAGATGCGCTGGCTGGACTTGGCTTGTCCGAGGCGTCGTGGGATCGAGGCGAAGAGGCCGCGTCCGACGTACACGGGATACTCTGCGCTCGCGGTCTTGACGGAGATGGTACGCACCGGTGAATTCACGCTGAGACCAGAGTAAAACAGCAGGCAGCAGGTTCGCAGAAGATCGTCCGCCGGATTTGTCTCGAGGCGGATCGCAACATTGCCGCATGAACCTGGGTCTGAGTGGGTTACGGGGCAGGGCACCGTCCTGCCCGCGCGACTGCAGACCGAACGAAACGGAGTACGTCCAATCTCTTGCGGAGCTTACGCGCCGCAATTTTGGAGTCCATTATGCGAACGAATGCTATTTCTAAATTCCTGTTGTTGATGGGGCTGGCTGCGATCGGGTGCGCGGCAGTCCATGCGCAAACCGACGTCGCAGGCAGCCTGTATGGCGCCTTCGCAGGCACAACGACCGGCAACGGCACCGAACAGAGCCCGTCAAATTCCGCCGGAGCGTTAATCGAGCTGCGCCACATTTCGAATCCGATTCTGGGATTCGAGGCGACATATTCCTTCAACCGTGCGACACAGGATTATTCGCAGACTGGAATCTATCCAGGAGAGGTATGTCCGACCAGCGGCTGCCCAGACCTTCCCCCTGTCATTGTGCCGGCGAATGCCCACGAAATCACCGTGGATTACATCCCCTCGCTGAAAATCGCCAACTTCCGCCCATTCGGCGTGCTGGGCGCTGGAGTCCTGCTCAATGTCCCCAGCGGCAACACAGCCGACACCACCACGCAAACCAAGGCCGTCTACGTCTACGGAGCGGGCCTCGACTGGGGATTCCTCCCCCACATCGGACTCCGCGCGCAGTTTCGTGGCAACTTGTATCAGGCCCCCGATCTGACCACGCTCTACTCGTCAACCAAGTCCTTCACCCACACCTCGGAACCCATGCTGGGCGTGTACTTCCGGTTGTAGCTCGCTACGTCCGCGTCTTAGGCTCCCACCAATCCCGCGAAATGCTATAGCCTGAAAGTTTATGGCAGGTGTGCAGGAACCGGATTTCGTGATCGTGGGCGCCGGCATCGCTGGTCTGCGTGCCGCGATCGGGCTGGCGGCCGATGGGGCCCGCGTCCAGGTGGTCACCAAGGAAGCGCTGGACGAATCGAACACATATTACGCGCAGGGCGGCATTGCCGTTGCCATGAGCGGCGACGAAGATGTAGCTCTGCATCTGGACGACACCGTGAACGCGGGCGACGGCCTCGTGCATCGTGAGGCTGCGCGCGTGCTCGTCGAAGAGGGTCCGCAGCGCGTCGACGAGCTCCTGCGCTGGGGCACAAACTTCGACCGTGAAGACGGCAAGCTGATGCTGACCCGCGAGGGCGCGCACAGCCGCAATCGCATCCTCCACGCGCATGGCGATGCCACTGGCGCTGAGATTGGGCAATCCCTGCTGCGCCACGCGCGCTCAATGGAAAATATCGAGTTGCTGGAGTGGACCACGACTGTCGGGCTCACCGTCGAGGACGGCGCCGTGGAGGGCATCGAACTGCTTATGCGTGGCGGCGACCTGCACCGCGTGCGGGCGCGCGGCGTGCTGCTGGCCAGCGGTGGCGCCGGCCAGGTCTACAGCGACACAACCAACCCCGCCGTGGCCACCGGCGACGGCATTGCCATGGCGTGGCGCGCCGGCGCCGAGATTTCTGACATGGAGTTCTATCAATTCCATCCCACCGCGCTCAGCCTGCCGGGGGTGCAACGGTTTCTCATGTCGGAAGCGTTGCGCGGCGAAGGCGCGTGGCTGCGCAATGCGCAGGGCGAGCGCTTCATGGAGAAGTATCATCCCCTCCTCGAACTGGCTCCGCGCGACGTAGTGGCGCGCGCTATCACCCGCGAAGGCATAGGCGCGGACAGTGCGGCCCTCCCCGTCTATCTCGACATGCGCCACGTCACGAAGATCGATCCGGCCAAGCGGTTTCCCGGCATCTCAAAATTTCTGGCGGAACATGGCCTCGAACTGCGGCGGGACCTGATCCCGGTGCGGCCGGCCGCGCATTACCTCATGGGCGGCATCCGGACTGACGTGCACGGGCGCACCTCGATCAAGCGCCTCTACGCCGCCGGCGAAGCTGCCTGCACCGGCGTGCATGGCGCGAACCGGCTGGCCAGCAACTCGCTGCTCGAAGGCCTGGTGTTTGGCGCGCGCGCGGCCGAAGCCATGCGCGGAGAAAGTGCGCTGCCGCGCAGCGGCGCTGCCATTTCCGTCGAAATTGTCCCTGCCCCGGGCGAATTCATCGAGCTGCGCGAACGCCTGCAGCGCACCATGTGGGAGAAAGCCGGCCTGCTGCGCGATGCTGAAGGGCTGCACGCGGGCCATCAGGAAGTCCGCAATCTGCCGCGCGAAATTCCGCAGCAGTTCAGCAGGGCGCTTCTGGAACTGCGCAATCTGCAGACGGTGGGTGCGCTCATCATCCAGTCCGCCATGGCTCGCGAAGAGAGCCGCGGCGCGCATTACCGCAATGATTTTCCGAAGCGCGACGATGCGCGGTTTGCGAAGCACTCCGTCATGCGGCGCAGCGGCATTACCTTCGAAGATTTCTGAGCGGGAGCGCTGCCTTACTGACGCAGCAGCTTAAACGCGTGCGTCCACTCGTTGTTCTTGAACCCCAGGACGCACCACAGCATACACAGCGGCTCAATCGCGCGTGCCGATTCCACTTTGCCCATGTCCGCGGTCTCCCACCCAAATCGGTCGAGAAGCGTCGTCACGGTCTTCTTCGCCGCGTCGTCGTTGCCGCAAATGAACATAGTGGGCCGACCCCCGGCGTACTGAGGGTTCACCATCTGCGTGTTTCCCACCGAATTAAAAGCTTTTACGAAACGGGCTTTGGGAAATTCGCGCTGCAACTGCTCCATCAACGAATCAGTCTGACTGGTGAAGAACGGCAGCACGCCGTTCGCCGGCGGCGCGTCGGCGATCGGATTCGTCGTATCGATGACGATTTTTCCGGCGATGTTAGCGGCGCCAGCCTCGCCCAGCGCGTCCGCGGAAGCTGAGCCTTTCACCGCAAGCACAATCATGTCTCCGAACGACGCCGCATCGCTGAAGCTGCCCAGGTGCGCCTTCGGGTGAGCGATCGCCCACTCCGCCAACTTGGTTTGATCGCGTGTGCCCGCCATGACTTCGCAGCCGTACTTCAGGAACCCAGCACCCAGTGTTTGCGCAACAATGCCCGATCCAAGTATGCCGATTTTCATTGAATCCCTCCGGGAATTCCGGAAAATCTAACTATGGGCAATATATAGCTTGTGAGTTACAAATGCGTAAGGTCAGACCTTCGAAGTTAGATCTGCGCCCTCTCCAGGGAAGGCCTTGCTGAGCGCCGCAAAGAGCCCGAGAATCGCCAGAATCACCACCAGCGAACTCAACGCGGAGATGTCAACCCATCGCACCGCCAGCATTTTGAATGCCACAAAAGCCAGGATGCAGCTCAGTCCGTAGTGCAGCAACCGGAATTGATCGAGCAGAGCGGCCAGCGCAAAATACAGCGAGCGCAATCCGAGAACCGCGAAGATATTGGAAGTAAAAGCGATCCATGGGTCGCGAGTAACAGCGAGCACCGCGGGAATGGAGTCGAGCGCGAATACAAGGTCGGTTGCTTCGATGGCAAGAATCACCAGCAGCAGGGAACGGAAGGCCAGGCGCGAAGTGCCGGCATACCGCAGGCAGCAGGATTGGATCCAGCGCACCGGGCCGCGCACCGGCACAACCCCCGGCTTCAGCAGCAGCAGACGCAGCGCTGCGAAGGCCAGTAGCGCCCCAAACGCATATTGGATCCACGCAAACCGCGCCAGCAGCGTGGCGCCGGCCAGGATGAGCACGCCGCGAAGTACTATCGCCCCTAGTACTCCCCACATCAGCACGCGCCGCTGCTGTTCCGCGTCGAGGCTCAGCGCGCGAAACAGAATCAGAAAGACAAGCAGATTATCGACGCTGAGCGAGCCTTCAATCAGGTAGCCAGTCGCGAATTCAATCGCGGGCTTTCTGCCGGTGGTGTGTCCAATCCACACCGCCCAGGCGCAAGCCAGC
>DATHQV010000237.1:0-18077 GCA_035482355.1 Acidobacteriaceae bacterium
ACCCCGCCCCGGCCAGCAGAACCACCGCCACCGTCAGCTCCACCACCACAAGATTCGCGCCCAGCCTCCGCCACACCCGTCCCGCCGCCGTCCGCCCGCCTTCGCCCAGCGCCTCGTGGAGATCGCGCATCGACAACCGCACCGCCGGCGTCACCGCCATCAGCAGCATCGCCAGCAGCGCTACTCCGCCTGCAAACATGCATGTATGCGCGTTCAGCCCAACGTTATCCAGGAACGGCGCACGCTGCGCGATCTGTTTGGGAAACATATTTCTCAGCAGCGCCATCATTCCCGCCGCTGCGCCAACGCCCGCGCCGCACCCCGCCGCCGCCAGCAGCAACGCCTCCGTCACGAACTGCCGCAGCAGCCGCGCCAGTGTTGCCCCCAGCGCACCGCGCACCGCAATCTCGCGCCTCCGGCTCTCCGACCGCACCAGCAGCAGGCTCGATACATTCACGCACGCAATCAACAGCAGCAGGCCCGCCCCCGCCAGCAGCGTCAGCAGGATCGGCTGCACCTGCCCCACGATTTGCTCTGAAAGCGGCTGCACGGTCGCGCCCTGGCCAGTATTGGAGTTTGGATA
This sequence comes from Acidobacteriaceae bacterium, assembly GCA_035482355.1. GTDB lineage: Bacteria > Acidobacteriota > Terriglobia > Terriglobales > Acidobacteriaceae > Palsa-343. The sequence continues at coordinate 584 of DATHQV010000237.1, forward strand.
CTGAGCCGCCAGCTGCGCGGCAATCTTCTTCAAATCGGCCCTTGCCTGCGCCACCGTTACACCCGAGCGCAGCCGTCCCACGCCGTCAAGATTGTGGCAACTCCTGCGTTGCTCGCAGCCGGACCGGTCCAGCAACGGCACCCAGAACTCCGCTCCCCCGCGTGGCGCGAACGCGAAATTCTTCGGCAGCACGCCCACAATCGTGTACGGATCTCCATTCAGGCTCACCCCTTGCCCGATCACGTCCTGCCGTCCGCCGAAGCGCGTCATCCACGTGCCATAGCTCAGCATCGCGATCTTCGCTCCTCCCGGCTTGTCCTCGCCCTGCCGGAAATCCCGCCCCAGCATCGGCTGCACACCCAGCGTGTGGAAGAATCCGTCGCTCACCCGCACTGCCGGAACCGGCTCCGATACCGATCCCATGCGCAGCAGGAAACCGGAGCCCGTGTATACATCCAGCGAGTCCAGCGTCGAATTCATCCGCTTCCAGTCGTCATAGTCGTCACGCGACAGGTTCGTGCGCGGGAACGCCGGCGCGCTCTCATCCACGTCCACCAGCCGGGTCGGCTGCGCATACGGCAGCGGCTGGATCAGCGCCGCATCCACAAATGAGAAAATCGCCGTGCTCGCGCCAATCCCCAGTGCCAGCATCAGAATCGCCGTCGTCGCGAATCCGGAATTCTTCCGCAGTTGCCGCATCGCAAATCGCAAATCCTGCGCCACCGTCTCCACACGGAGGCTCATCACCTCGTGGCTGCGTTCCCTCATCCGTGTCGCATTCCCAAACTGCCGCATCGCAGCGAACCGCGCCTCTTCCGGCGTCATGCCCCCCGCCACAAACTCTTTCTCCGCCTGCTCGCGATGGAAAGCCATCTCCTCATCCAGCTCGCCGCCATACCGCTCCCGCCGCAACAGCACCGCCAGCCGTCTCAGCCATGGACTCATTTCAAATCCTCCCCAAAGCAAACACCGTAGCCGCAACCATAGACACTCTATGGATAGAATGTCAACGGCGCCGCAATTAATGTCATCCCGAGCGGAGAGCCGCCACCAATGCGTCCAGCGAGCGCCAGTCTGAACCGGCGCGCGGTCGAGGGACCCCCCGAACCTGACCAACGCTTTCCGGCCACAAAATCCCATCAGCGAGGGGAATCGGTCGCGAAGCGGCCGAAACGAGCGCTGGCACGGACATCGCTACACCCTGGTTTATAGTTATCCCACTTCGCCAACGAGGTCCCGCGTCATGTCCCGCACGACAAGCCTTCGCAATTTCCTGCTCGCCTCCAGCACTCTTCTCTTCGCCGGTTCCGCACTGGTCGCCTCCGCTCAATCCACTCCGCTGCTTCTCCGCGATCCATCCCTCAACCGCGACCACATCGCCTTCGTCTACGCAGACGACATCTGGACAGTTCCCCGCGACGGCGGTGAAGCTCAGCGCCTCACCTCCGGCAGCGACGTGACCGCCGGCCCCTTCTATTCGCCCGACGGCTCGCAGATCGCCTACTCCACCCACGAAAACGGAGTCACCGAGGTCTACGTCATCGCCTCTGACGGCGGCGTTCCCCGCCGCATCACCTGGGATCCGTCCGGCGACCAGGCCGTCGGCTGGACCCCCGATGGCAAAGACGTCCTCTTCGCCTCCAGCCGCGAAAGCTACTCCGATTTTGCCCAGCTCTACCGCGCCCACGTCGACGGCGCCGGATCACCCGCCGTCCTCCCCCTGCCCACCGCCGTCTACGGCAACATCTCGCCCGATGGCGACACCATCGCCTACGTCCCCGTTGAGCAGTGGGAAGCTGCCTGGAAGCACTACCGCGGCGGCCAAACGACCCCCGTCTGGCTCGTCAATCTCAAGACCCTCGACCTCGTCAAAGTTCCTCGCGACTCCAACTCCAACGACGCCAATCCCGTCTGGGAAGGCCGCACCGTCTACTTCCTCTCCGACCGCAACGGCCCTGTCTCCCTCTTCAGCTACGACACCGATGCCAAAACCGTCACCCAGGTGATCGATAACAAAGGCTACGACCTGAAATCCGTTGCCGCCGGTCCCGGCGCGCTCGTCTATGAGCAGTTCGGCTCCCTCCACCTCTACGACCTCGCCTCCCATCAGGAGCACGCCGTCTCCATCACCCTCCACGGAGACCTGCCCGCGCTTGTGCCGCATCTCGCCCACATCCCCGCTCGCGAACTCCAGGCCGTCGGCATCTCGCCCACCGGCCAGCGTCTCGTTGTTGAAACGCACGGCGACATCTTCACCCTCCCTGCCGAAAAAGGTGACACCCGCAACCTCACCAAAACACCCGGCATCGCCGAACGCGATCCAGCCTGGTCTCCCGACGGCAAATCCATCGCCTACTTCAGCGATGCCTCCGGCGAATATCAGCTCTTCATTCGCGATCAGGACGGCATGCAGGCGCCCAAGGTCATCGACCTCGGCCCCGATCCCTCCTACTACTACAACCCCGTCTGGTCGCCCGACTCCAAACACATCGCCTTCTCTGACAAGCATCTCCACCTCTGGTACGTCGACGCTGCCGGCGGCAAGCCCGTTAAGGTCGATACCGGCCGGCGCGGCAGCTTCGGAAGCGCCTACAACATTTCCTGGTCCCCCGATTCCCAATGGATCGCCTACACCCGCGACCTCGAGAATCAGCTCCACGCCATCTTCTTCTACTCGCTCGCGACTCACGCCTCCACGCAGATCACCGACGGCATGAGCGACGCTGCTGACCCGGCGTTCGATCCCAACGGCAAATATCTCTACTTCACCGCCTCCACCGATAATGGCCCATCCGACGCCGGCATCGATCTCTCCTCGCTCGATCGCGCCAGCTCCCGCAGCGTCTACGTCATCGTCCTCGCCAAAGATGGAGCCTCGCCCATCCCGCCCGAAAGCGACGACGAGAAAACCAAAAAGGACGACGACAAATCCGCCGACAAAGACAAAACTCCCGATAAAGATTCAGACAAGTCAGCCGACAAATCCGCAGACAAGGATTCCACGAAGAAAGACGGCGACAAGAAAGACTCAGGCAAAAAGGATTCCGACAAGCCCAAACCCACCGTCATCGATCTTGCAGGCATCGGCAATCGCATCCTGTCTCTGCCCATCCCCGCCCGCAACTACGTCAGCCTCGATGCCGGAAAAACCGGCGTGATCTATCTCGGGGAGGGCTCGCCCTTCGGCCGCGCCTCATCCGGCGGCGGCCCGCCCATCCGCTCCCTCTGGCGCTTCAGCACCGAAAAACGCAAGACCGAAGAAGTCCTGAGCGGCCTCTCCGGCTTCGACGTCTCCTTCAACGGCGAAAAAATCTTCTACGCCCACGGCGATGGCTGGTTCATTGCCAATACCTCCGACCTCAAGCCCGGTGGCGGCGGCGAAGGCAAACCCGTCAACAATCACGGCATGTTCGCCGTCATCGATCCGCGTGCCGAATACGCCCAGATGTATCGCGAAACCTGGCGCATCGAGCGCGACTTCTTCTACGATCCCCACCTCCACGGCCTCGACGTCAACAAGATCGAAGCCAAATATCAGCCCTATCTCGCAAATCTCGCCTCGCGCGACGAATTCACCTACCTCTGCAACGAGATGCTCGGCGAAATCCAGGTTGGCCACATGTTCATTCGCGGACCGCGCCGGCCCTCCGACGCGCCCATGCCCGGCCTGCTTGGCGCTGATTACTCCATCGAGAACAACCGCTACCGCTTCGCCAAAATCTACAACGGCCAAAACTGGACGCCCGGCCTCACCGCGCCTCTCACCCTCCCCGGCATCAACGTCAACGTTGGCGACTATCTCCTCGCCGTCAACGGCCGCGAACTCCACGCATCGGATAATCTCTATTCCTTCTTCGACGGCACCGCCGGCAACCAAACCGTCATCCGCGTCGGATCCAAGCCCGATGGCAGCGACGGCCGCGACGTCACCGTCATCCCCACCGACTCCGAGCACGGTCTCCGCAACATCGACTGGATCGAGTCCAACCGCCGCCTCGTCGATAAACTGTCGAACGGAAAAATCGCCTACATCTATATGCCCAACACCGGCGGCTCCGGCTACACCAACTTCAACCGCTACTTCTATTCGCAGATCGATCGCCAGGGCGTAGTCCTCGACGAGCGCTACAACGAAGGCGGCTTCATCGCCGACTACATAGCGGAAGTTCTCGGCCGCAAACCGCTCTCCGGCGCCATCGAGCGCGACGGCGAGCCCATCCACGATCCAGTCGGCGCGATCTTCGGACCCAAGGCCATGATCATCAATCAGTCCGCCGGATCAGGCGGCGACGCCATGCCCTGGTACTTCCATAAAGCCGGCCTCGGCACCCTCGTCGGCGTCCGCACGTGGGGCGGTCTCGTCGGCATTGGCGGCTACCCCACCCTCATCGACGGCGGCAGCGTCACCGCGCCCCGCTACGCCATCTACGGCCTCAACGGCGACTGGGAAGTCGAAGGCCACGGCATCCCGCCCGACGTCACCGTCGAAGAACTCCCCAAAGATGTAGCCGCCGGCCACGACCTCCAGCTCGAAAAAGCCGTCCAGATCGTCATGGACCAGCTCAAAGACCACCCCTACACCCCGCCGCCCATCCCCCCATACCCCAACTTCCACAAAACCGACGGCCTGGGGCCCAATCAGTAACTATCACCGTTACACTTCGCATAACTCGCCCTGTTTGCGCCAATCACTGGGCACAAAGAGGGCGACGCGGTTTGGCTACACCCTAAACCCTACCCCTACCCCCTGCTTTTCCCCGCATCCACACTTCGTTCCCCAACGAAGCATCAACCCCCCGCAATCATCCACACTCATCCATTCAGCCCACTGGGCACTCCCCGCCGCGGCACGCAGCGAAACGAGGTGCAAAGTTGAGATCGCAGAGTTTGCTCATCCTTCCTCTGCTCGCCGCGGCGCTCTTTTCTCCTCACCGCGCCAACGCCCAGTGGAAGACCCCCTGGACCTACGAAGGCCCCACCGGCGCCGCCCATTGGAGCCGCCTCGATCCCGACTACGCTGCCTGTAACACCGGCCGCGAGCAATCACCCATCGACATCCGCGATGCCGTCCCGGCCGATCTCCCCGACCTCCGCTTTGCCTACCTGCCCGGTCCGCTCCAATACCTCATCAACAATGGCTACACCATTCGCGTGAATTACCACGACGCTCCAGGTGCCGGAAACTTCCTCATCATCGGCGACACCCGCTACCACCTCACCCAGTTCCACTTCCACCGTCCCAGCGAGGAGTTCGTCCACGGCAAACCCTGGGCCATGGAAGTCCACCTCATGCACGAATCCGCCGATGGTAAAGTCGTCGGCGTCACCGTCTTCCTCAAAGCCGGCCGCCCCAACCCCACCGTGCAGCAAATCTGGGATCACATGCCGCCCGCCAGGGGCCACGAGCAGTCCATTCCCGGCGTCACCATCGACCCCACCAGCCTCCTGCCCCGCGACAACGCCTACTTCCGCTATATGGGCTCGCTCTCCGCTCCGCCCTGCACCGAAGACGTTACGTGGATCGTGCTCCGCACCCCTGTAGAGGTCTCACCCGCCCAGATCGCCGCCTTCTCCGCACTCTATCCGCACGATGTCCGCCCCCTCCAGCCCCTCAACGGACGCGCCATCCAAACAAGCCGCTAGACCAGGACTTTATTCGCGATTCATCGCCCCTTCATGCGCGGTCCGCTCTCTGTTGTAACAATCGTTAATAGTGTTGAACGGCAAAGCATTCTCCCACCCTGACCCCCACCGCAGCGCAGATCGAATCATCCGTCGCGCGACGGCATTGCTCGTCTTTGCGATGGCTCTGCTCCTGTCATGCCCCTCCGCCCACGCCGCCCAATCCCCCGACCCCTGCCCCCGCCCCCTACCCGGCAGCCTGGTCTCCGAGCCGCCCGACGTCCGCAGCATCCACGGCACCCTCGAAATCACCCTCACCGCCAACGACATCCGCGAAACCGACGGCCGCATCCGATACTGCTTCACCGATGCCGACGGCAACGAATCCCCCACCCTCCGCGTCCACCCCGGCGACCTCGTCCTCATCCACCTGCGCAACAACATGACCGCCCTGCCGCAATCCGGCCAATCTCCAGCCGCTCCCATGTCCATGGGCGACAATCACAACCTCTGCTCCGCCAGCGGCATGATGGATCTCCTCTCCACCAACCTCCACTTTCACGGCACCACCATTCCCCCCACCTGCCATCAGGACGACGTTCTCCGCACCTCGGTCGAGCCCGGCGAAACCTTCGACTATCGCTTCCGCATCCCCGCCGACGAGCCCCCCGGCCTCTACTGGTACCACCCCCACATTCACGGATTCAGCAAGCCCCAGATCCTCGGCGGCGCTTCCGGCGCTCTCATTGTCGAAGGCATCGAGCGCGCCCAGCCCGCCGTCGCTGGACTCCCCGAGCGCGTCTTCATCGTTCGTGACGAAGACCTCGCCCACCCGGACGCGCCGCCCTCGCCCTCCGAGCCCGTCGTTCCCCACTTCCTCATCGATCGTGACGGCGACGCCGCCAACAACGGCACCGGCTTCGGCAAGCCCGCCAAAGACCTCTCCCTCAACTACGTCCCCGTCCCTTACCCCGACTACCCGCCCGGCCTCATCCGCCTCAAGCCCGGCGAACGCCAGCTCTGGCGCGTCCTCAATGCCTCCGCCATCACCTATCTCAATCTTGAAGTCCTCTACGCCAACACCGCTCAACCCCTCGGCCTCGTGGCCATGGATGGCGTCCCGATCGGCGGCGACATCGCAACGCCCGATCCCCAGTCGCTCGTCAACCCGCAAACGCACCTCACCGTCCCCCCCGGCGCGCGCGTCGAATTCATCCTCCAGGGTCCGCCCCCAGGCACACCCGGCCTCTTCGTAACCCGGACCGTCGACACCGGCCCCGGCGGCGAAAACGATCCCAACCGCATGCTCGCCCAAATCGTCGCCGATCCCAGCGCTCCCGAGCCCCGCTCCACCCTCGCCGCCTCGCCGCAGCCGCTCCCACCGCCCACCAGGACCTGGCTCGGCGACGTCGCGCCTGTCCGCGTCCGCCATCTTTACTTCTCTGAGAAGCTCGCCAATCCCAACGACCCCGCCAGCGCCGTAGACTTCTACCTCACCGCCGAAGGCGACACTCCGAAAATGTTCGACATGCACGACCCCCACCCCAACCTCGTCGCGCAGCAGGGAACCGTCGAAGACTGGATCATCGAGAACCGCTCCCAGGAGCTTCATGCCTTCCACATCCATCAGCTCCATTTCCTGCTGCTCGATTACCTCGGCCGCCCCGTGCACGAAAACTTCCTGCGCGATACCGTCAATGTCCCCTACGCGAACGGCCGCCTCCTTGCCTACCCCAGCATCCGCATTCGCGTCGACTTTCGCGATCCCAACACCGTCGGCACCTTCCCCTACCACTGCCATCTGCTCGAGCACGAAGACAAAGGAATGATGGGCATCATCCTCGTCGAACCGGCCGCCCCATCCGCCAGCGCAGCCGCCATCTGCAACTCCGCCAATCCGCAAACACCGTGTAAGACTTTCCCAGCAAGGGAATAACTTCCATGTCATTACTACGCGGTTTATAACGAAGTTGTTACGATCCACAGCTTTTCCCAGGACCACCCCACATTTCATCGTCCGTTCATCGTTCCTGCAAGACCCGCTGCGTCTGTGAAATTTATCCTCGCGTGGGTTGAGGAACCCTTAAACCTCAATTCAGGAGGACAGTATGACCGTGAAAGAAGTCGCATCCACGGGCCTGCGGGCGCTGCGCACCGGAATCATTTCCGCTGCTATGCTTCCGCTGGTCATTGGCAATACCTTCGCTGACGCTCAGTCGCAAAACAATTCTCGTGACAACGACACCGCCTCTCCCATCAAGCACGTCATCGTCATCATTGGCGAAAACCGCAGCTTCGATCACGTCTTCGCCACCTACGTGCCCAAACCCGGAGAGAAGGTATGGAATCTCCTCTCGGAAGGCATTGTCACGGCCACCGGCGCGCCCGGACCCCACTTCGCGAAAGCCGAACAGACCGCCGCGTTTGACGAGCAGCCCGATGGCTATCTCCTCAACCCCTCCAAATCGACCTTCGACAATTCGGTTCTGCCGGCTCCGCTCGTCGGCGGCCCGCAGGATTCCTACGTCAAAGACGACAACCTCTCTCTCGCTCGTCAGTCAGAGAATGGCTTGCCGTCCGACTACTATGCCTATCTCGTCACCGGCGGCACCGGCCAAACCTCCAAAACTCCCGACGCTCGCATTACGAACGTCTCCAGCCTGAAGCCCGGGCCGTTCCAACTCACCAACGGCGATACTTTTACTTACAACTCCTACGCCGCCAGCCCGGTCCATCGCTTCTATCAGATGTGGCAGCAGCTCAATTGCAGCGCCGATCGCGCAACCTCTGACAATCCTTCCGGCTGCAACGCCGCCCTTTTCCCGTGGGTTGAAGCCACCGTCGGCGCCGGCACCAACGGCGTCACTCAACCCGCCAACTTCAGCACTGAGTACGGCCCCGACGTCACCACCACCGGCGAAGGCTCCAGTTCCATGGGCTTTTACAACATGCAAAATGGTGACGCCCCCTACTTCAAGCATCTCGCCGACGAATACTCGATGAGCGATAACTTCCATCAGTCCGTCAACGGCGGCACCGGCGCCAACCACATCATGCTCGGCCACGCCGACATGATCTACTTCTCCGACGGCAAAGGCCACGCTGCCGTGCCCCCGCACACCACCACCGGCACTCCCAACGGCGGTCTGAACGAAATCGAGAACCCCAACCCTGCCCCCAAAACCAATAACTGGTATATGCAGGATGGATACGGCGGCGGTTCCTTCGGATCTCCAGCCTACGGCGGCGGCTCCTACAGTGACTGCTCAGACACCACCCAGCCCGGCGTTGCCCCCATCCGCGACTACCTCAAGTCGCTTGCCACGCCCATTCCGCCTCGCTGCGAGAAAGGCCATTACTATCTGCTGAATAACTACAACCCCGGCTACTTCGGCAACGGCAAAAATGCCTTTACTGATACCAATCCGGATAACACGATCTTTACCATCCCACCCTCATCCGTCCGCAGCATCGGCGACGAGATGATCTCCAAAGATATCTCCTGGAAGTATTACGGCGACCAGTGGGATAACTACGTCCCCGATCCCTACCAGCTCAACTTCAGCGCCATCGGCAAAAAAACCGATGAGTACTGCACCATCTGCAACCCCTTCCAGTACGACACATCCATCATGGCCAACCCCACCGTTCGGAATGCCCACATTCAGGACACGAAGAACCTCTACGACGACATCGCCAACGGCACCCTGCCCGCAGTCTCCTTCGTCAAACCCAGCGGCCTGGTGGACGGCCACCCCTCTTCCTCCAAGCTCGACCTCTTTGAAGGCTTCTCAAAGAAGATCGTCGAAGCCGTCAAGGCCAATCCTGAGCTCTGGAAAGACACCGCTATCTTCATCACCTTCGACGAAGGCGGCGGCTACTACGACTCGGGCTACGTCCAGCCGGTCGATTACTTCGGCGATGGCACGCGCATTCCCTTTATCGTGGTCTCGAAGTATTCAAAGGGCGGACATATCTCCCACGATTATGCCGACCACGTCTCCATCCTTAAATTCATCGAGCGCAACTGGGGCCTCGAGACCGTAACCCGCCGCAGCCGCGATAACTTCCCCAACCCCGTCACGGCGCAGGGTAATCCTTACGTGCCAGTTAACAGCCCGGCCATCGGAGACCTCTTCGGTCTCTTCAATTTCCCCGATAACAACTAGCGCCGATCCATAACTCATAACTCACAACGCGAAAAGGCCGGAGTCCCGAAGGAATCCGGCCTTTCACTTTGTAAGCTGCAATCTGCAACCCTCTGCTACACCCTACACCCTCGCTTCTAGTTACTCCTCAACGCCACGATCGGATTAATCCGTGAAGCCCGCCAGGCCGGCAGATAGCCCGCCACCAGCGCCACCGCCAGCAGCACGCCCGCCATCCCCGCGTACGTCACGCCGTCCGTCGGCTGCGTCCCAAACAGCATCGACGCAATCAGCCGCCCTACACCCAGCGAAACCGCCGTACCCACCAGCAGCCCATATATCACCAGCCACAGCGTCTTCAGCAGCACACCCACCTGCACCCGCGCGCGGCTCGCTCCCAGCGCCATCCGCAGCCCAATCTCCTGCGTCTGCTGCGTTACTCCGTAAGCAATCACGCCGTAGATGCCCAGCGCCGCCAGCGTCAATCCCAGCGCCGCGAAAATGCCCACCAGCAGCACAAAGAATCTCCTGGGCGAAACAGCTCGGTCCACAATCGTTCGGATCGGCCGAAACTCCGCCGCCGGCTGGCTGGGATTCAATTCCCGCAGCGCGCGCAGCACGCTCCCCGCCAGCGTCGCCGGAGGAACCTTGCTCCGCACCACCAATTGGGCTCCGTTCGGGCCGTTTTGCAGCGTCGAGTAGTAGATCTGCCATCCCTTCTCGTCTTCCACGCTCGACGCATGCACATCGTCCACCACGCCGATCACGTGCAGTTGCTGATTCCCGTTCACCAGCACTCGGCCCACCGCGTCTTCACCCGGCCAGTAGGCCTTCGCCGCCGCCGCATTAATCAGCACGACATTCGGCCTCTTCAGGTCGTCATCCCACGTGAAGTCGCGTCCGTGCACGCGCATCCCCATCGCGCGGAAATACCCCGGCGAGCACACATACACCAGCGGCGAAGGCAATGCTCCATCCGGAAACGTCTTGCCCTGCGGATGGGGTGCGCCCCACGCACGGTTGGGTCCCAGCGGCAGATAATCCACGATGCCCGCCGCTTCCACGCCCGGCAACGCGCTCACCCGTGCAATCGTTTGTTGGAAAATTTGCGCAAGCTTCGCTTCGCCGGCTTCAGCGGTCGGTGCACTGTCGTCGTAATCCACTGTGATCGACGCAGCCTGGTCCGGCTGGAATCCTAAATCCACATCCAGCACGCGCAGGAAGCTCCGCAACAACAGTCCCGCTCCCACCACCAGCACGCAGGCCAGCGCCACTTCGCTGATCACCAGCGCTGCGCGAATTCGCCCGTGCCGAACACCTTTCCCCGCGCCTCCGCCCGCATCTTTCACCGCTTCCTGCAGCGGCCCGCTCGCAATCTTCAGTCCTGGCAGGAGCCCAAACAGCAGCGCCGTCACCACCGTCACCATCAGCGTCCATCCCAGCGCAGCGCCATCCAGATGCGCACTCGTCAGCAGCGGCAGCGCGATCGATCCCGCGCGCGTCAGATAGTACGTCACCCCAAACGCAATTCCAAGTCCCAACACGCCACCCGCTACGGACAGAATCAAGCTCTCCGTCAGCAGCTGCCGCACAATCCGGCTCCGCTGCGCACCCAGCGCGCTGCGCATCGCAAACTCCTTGCTCCGCGCCGCCGACCGCGCCAGCAACAGATTCGAAAGATTCACGCACACAATCAGTAAAATCAGCCCCACCGCAGCCCACAGCAGTTCCAGCGAGCGCCGCACGCGGCCGCTGACGTACTCCTTCAGCGTGCGCAGTTCCATCCCGCCGCCATTTTTGTCCGCATACGACCCGCAAGACCCCGGTTGCTTTTCACTCCAGCACAAATGCGGCACCACAAGATTTGCGTCCCCCTGCGCCTGCCCGAGCGATACTCCCGGCTTCAGCCGCCCGATCATCGTCACGATATTGCCGTAGCTGCGCTCATCGTCCAGAATCTCTGCGGTCAGCATATCCACGCGTTCGCCCGGTGAAAACACCGCGCCGAAATCAAAACTCGCCGGCAGCACGCCCACCACCGTCGTCGGCGCACCGTTCAAATCGATCTCCTTGCCCACAATCGCCGGATCACCCGCAAACTGCCGCTTCCAGTACGCGTTCTCCAGCAACGCCACCGGATGCGCCCCATGCCGCGTTTCTTCCGGCCGGAACGATCGTCCCAGCGCCGGCTGCACGCCCAGCACGGAAAGAAAATTTCCCATCACCTCTACGCCCGTCGCCGGCAGCGGCTCCCCACGCCCCGTCAGCCGCAGATTGTCAGGCCCCGAAAACGCAAAGTATCCCGTCACGTCGTCATACGACCGGCTCTGCGCCTTAAACTCGTCATACGCGTCCGCCGAATATGTGGCGCAGCTAAACCCGCACTTCTGCGGAGGCGGCGCAATCCACACCAGCCGGCTCGAGTACTCCACCGGAAGCGGCCGCAGAAGAATCGTGTTCACCACGCTGAACGCAGCCACGTTCGCGCCAATCCCCAGCCCCAGCATCACCATCGCCACAATGGTGAATCCCAAATCCCGCCGCAGCGTCCGCAGCGTAAATCGGAAATCCTGCCCCAGCACATCCAGAAATGGCAATCCCCGCGACGCTCTCTGCTTTTCCCGCGCTTGCTGCACCCCGCCAAACTGCACCATCGCTTGTCTCCTCGCCTCTTCCGGCGTCATCCCGCGCTGCACATTCTCTTCAATCGCAAATTCCAGATGCGACGCCATCTCCGCATCCAAATCCTGATCCAGCGGAGCCTTGCGAAAGAACGCAAGCACTCGATTCCATCCCTGCGTCACCGAATCGCGCTTCATCCCCGAACCTCCGACCAGCATCCTGTCTCAAATCCCGGTTTTTTACCCCCTACACCCTACCCCCTACCCCCTCGTTCCATCCCCATCACCCGCCCCATCACCGCGCTCAGCCGTTGCCAGTACACCGCATCTTCCGCCAACTGCTTCCGCCCGCGCTTCGTAATCGTGTAAAACTTCGCCTTACGGTTGTTGTCCGACGTGCCCCACGCCGCATCGATCCACCCGCGCTGCTGCAGCCGCACCAGCGACGCGTAAATCGTCCCCTGGTTCAACAGCACCGCATCGCCGCTCACCTGCTCAATCCGCCGCGCAATCCCATACCCATGCTGCGTCCCCATCGCCGTCAGCGTCTGCAGCACCATCAGGTCCAGCGTCCCCTGCAGCAAATCCAGTTTCGAATCAGCCATCCCGCCCTCCTGTCCCGCACTTTCCTGTGCGATGACCACAGCAGTATGCCACAAAAACCTGTGGCCACGCCACAGGAACCAAAAAAATCTCCCGTCCAGTAAGCCAAAATCCATAGCAAAACACTCATTCCCCCACGGCAAGAAGGACATCCGCGCTCAGCGCAGCGGATCTGCGCGAAGCGCTCCCGCCTGGACGGCCAGTCCCGGCAAGTCTCCTCTTGACAATCTGGAGGAAAGCCGCTATTCCTCTTGATTATCTAGTGGAGGAACTGCTCATGCCCGCGCCACCCGGCGACCTCGTTCAGGGAACCCTCGAAATGCTCATCCTCAAGACCCTCGCCCTCGAGCCCATGCACGGCTACGGCATCGCTCTCCGCATTGAGCAGATCAGCGACGGCGCCTTCCGCGTCAATCCCGGCTCGCTCCTCCCCGCTCTCAGCCGCATGGAGCGCGCCGGACGCGTCAAAGCCGAGTGGCGAGCCACGGAAAACAACCGCCGCGCCCGCTACTACCAGCTCACCCCCGCCGGACGCAAAGCCCTCAAAGAAGAACGCCAGCAGTGGGGCCGCCAAATCGCCGCCATCAACAAAATCCTCGAAGCCTGACCGGAGCGCCCCATGCTGCACAACCTCCTCAGCGGAATCCGCGCCCTCTTCCAGCGCGACCGCCGCAATGCCGAAATTCAGGACGAGCTCTCGAGCTTCCTTGAAGCCTCCGTCGCCCAGAAAATCCGCAACGGCCTTTCCCCCAGCGAAGCTCTCCGCGCCGCCCGCGCTGAAATCGGCAGCGATGAATCCGTGCGCCACAAAGTCTGGTCCGCCAACTGGGAATCCGTCGCCGACTCACTCTGGCAGGATTTCCGCTACGGCCTCCGCCAAATCCTCAAGTCCCCCGGCTTCTCCCTCGTCGCCGTTCTTTCACTCGCCCTCGGCATCGGCGCCAATACCGCCATCTTCACCCTCATCAATGATCTCCTCCTCCGCCAGCTCCCCGTGCGCAACCCCCAACAGCTCCTCTCCTTCGGTGACGGCACCGACAGCGGCACCATGGAAGTCTCCGACCCCGGGCCCTTAGACATATTTCCGTACGAGTTCTATCGCCGCATCGCCTCTCAACAAAACAAATTCCAGGGCATCACCGCCTTTGCCAGCTTTCCCACTCTCATCAGCGTGCGCTCCAGTACGTCGACCTCCGCCGGCCCCGCCACCCAGGCCAGCGCGCATCTCGTCTCTGGAACTTTCTTTAGCGTCCTCGGTGCAGAACCTGAAATGGGCCGCAGCTTCACAGCCGATGACTCCGCTGTCGACGGCCGAAGCCCCGTCGCCGTCATCAGTCACCACTACTGGCAGCAGTCCCTCGCCTCCGACCCCGCCGTCATCGGCCGCACCCTCACCATCAACGGCACGCCCTTCGAAATCATCGGAGTCATGCCGCCGAACTTCTACGGCGTCGATCTCGAATCCCAGGCGCCCGACATGTGGCTCCCCATCTCCATGCAGCACGAAGTCATGCTGCAACCCTCTCTGCTCACCCGCACCGGCCTCTTTTGGATTCAAATCATGGCCCGCCGCGCGCCCCGCGTCCCCGTCGCTCAGGCGCAATCGTGGGTCACCACGCAGTTGCAGCAATTCCTCGTCGACCGCGCCGGCGGCCATCCCGACGACGCTCGCCGCAAGGCCATCGCCGGAACCAACATTCCTCTGCTCCCCGGAGCCTCCGGCCTTTCCGACCTCCGCTCTCAATACCAGGGTCCGCTCGAAGTCCTCATGGGCATCGTTGGCATCGTGCTCCTCATCGCCTGCGCCAACCTCGCCAATCTCCTGCTCGCCAAAGCCGGCGCCCGCGAACGCGAATTCTCCACCCGCCTCGCCCTCGGATCCAGCCGCTCCCGCATCATTCGTCAAATCCTCACGGAGACGCTCATCCTCGCCTTTACCGGAGGCGCGCTCGGCCTCGCTCTCGCCTTCCTGCTCACCCGAATCCTCATCAGCTTCGTCTCCGGAGCCGACGGATACTCCGCACTTTCCGCCACGCCCGACCTCACCGTCCTCGCCTTCACATCCGCCGTCTGCGTCCTCACTGGCCTCCTCTTCGGCATCGCACCGGCGTGGCGCGGATCACGCGCCGGCGTCGCTGGCGCTCTCAACGCCACCACCCGCAACGCCGTCAGCGCCGGAGGAAGAAAATCCCGCATCCTTCCCTCCACCCTCGTCGTCGCTCAGGTCACGCTCTCTCTTTTGTTGCTCTCCGTCGCCGGCCTGCTCCTGCGCAGTCTCCACAATCTCCGCAGCGAGAACCTCGGCTTCAACAAAACGAACGTACTCCTCGTCACCAGCAATCCCAAATTCGCCGGCTACCAGCCCCCGCAGCTCAATGCTCTCTACCAGCGCATCCTCGATCGCCTCGACGCTCTCCCCGGCGTTCGCAGCTCCGCCATCTCTGGAGCGCCGCCCATGAGCCGCGGCACCTGGGGTTCCCCCATCACCATCATCGGCCGCCCCCTCACGCCCAGTGAAGACGTCGGCGTTGCCCTCAACCGCGTCTCTACCGGATACTTTGAAACTCTCAGCATCCCCCTGCTCCGCGGTCGCACCATCGGCGCCCAGGATACCGCCAGTTCCCAAAGATCCATCGTCGTCAATCAAACCTTCGCCAACTTCTTTTTTCCCAAAGGCGACGCCATCGGCCACATCGTCAACATCGCCGATCCCGGAGCGGGCGACGGCTGGCAGATTGTCGGCATCGTCCGCGACTCCAAACGCAAGAGTCCCGCCGACGAGCCGCGCCCCTGTGCCTGGGTCGCCGTCACTCAACTCACCGGCGACGATCAATACGCTTACACTCTCCAAATCCAAACCGCCGGCGACCCCGCTAAAATCACCAGCTCCGTCCGCGCAGCCCTCGCCGAAATCGATCCCAACCTCCCCATCCTCGACGTCTCCACCCTCTCCGAATCCGTCGACCACCTCCTCGACGAGCAGAAGTTCGTCTCCCAACTCTCCGGCTGCTTCTCGCTCCTCGCGTTATCGCTGGCCTGCATCGGTCTCTACGGCGTCATGACGTGGAGCGTCGTCCGCCGCACCAGCGAAATCGGCATCCGCATGGCCCTCGGCGCAGCCCGCCCCAACGTTCTCTGGATGATCCTCAGAGAATCCCTCGTCCTGCTCGTCATCGGCATCGTGATCGGCATTCCCCTCAGCCTCGCCGCCAGCCGCCTCATCCGCGCCGGCCTCTTTGGAGTCAGCCCCACCGATCCGTCCACCTTCATCTCCGCCGCCCTCATCATCGCGGCCGTCATCGTAGCGGCCGCATGGCTCCCCGCCCGCAAAGCCACCCGCATCGACCCCATGGTCGCCCTCCGCTATGAGTGACCGGCGAGCGCCATTGGTTGATTTGCAAATGAACATCAGCGGAGCGAACCGGCGCGAAGCGCTTCCGCCTGGACGGCCAGTCCCCTGGTGCCCCATATCTGCCCGGTTTTGGCAGATGTGGAAGATGCGCGAAGCGCATCCGCTTTGGTTCTTTGTTGTCATCCCGACCGGAGCGATCCGAAGGATCGCGCAGCGGAGGGACCTGCTGTTGGCGTCCTCCATCCTCCCACCGCTACAACCGGGGCCCTTAAATCACCTCGGTTTTGGCAGATGTGGGAGATGCGCGAAGCGCATCCGCTTTGGTTCTTTGTTGTCATCCCGACCGGAACGATCCGAAGGATCGCGCAGCGGAGGGACCTGCTGTTGGGATCTTCCATCGTCCCAGCCCAAAACCGTCCGGTTTTGGCAGAAGTGGGAAGCGCGAGCGCCCGCCTTCGCCCTTCTACACCCTACCCCCTGCATTTCTCCAAAAGCTGTCAAGCTTTTCACCCCATTACCAAAGTGCATCTAGCTGATTAAAAACCACTTCCAAGCCAAAACAGTTGGCTTGATTGAACGCTGGACTTGGTATTCTAAGAATAGAGAGGATTTTTGAAAAGGCTCGCACCGGGAATCTCCCCGGAGCGGGCCTTTTCTTTTGCCCGCTCAATTTGCACGTGCAAAGGAAATACATGAACATCTTTCAGAAAATGGGCCTTAAAATCGCCGACTTCGCCAAATGGTTCGCCGCGTCGATCGCTGAAGTCGTCGGCCTCGCCCTCCGCGTCGAATCCATCCTGAAATCCGAGAAGCCCCTCGAGAAGCCCTTCATCGCCGGCCTCTCCACCGTCGTTGCCGACGTCGAAGCCCTCATCGCCTTATCCCAGGGTGCCCTCACCTCCGACGGCCTCAACTTCTCCGCCGACTCGAAGGTCTATTCCAGCTTCGTCACCCTCATCGACGACTTCCGCAAACTAGCCCCAGTCGTCGAACAGGCCATCGCCATCCTCGAACAAAAGTAAGGCCAGGGGAGCAACAACAAGGGCCGGCGACAAATCGCCGGCCCTATCCATATGAAAATAAAGTGCATACAAGCAAGCATTGTAGAATCAAACACTTGCATCCTGCGCACTGGCCCTGAATTGAAT
>DATHQV010000238.1:0-7497 GCA_035482355.1 Acidobacteriaceae bacterium
AACCCCAGGGAGCCTTCGACAAAGCTCAGGCCAGGCTATGGGCACCCAGATTCTTCCTCTTCCATCTCCGCGGCATCTCGAGGTCGGCGATGGGCTGCATCCAATGGTGCTGGCCTGGTAAGATAATCGGTCGCACCGGCGCGCTCAGGCGCACATTGAGGATTCCAGCAAATCGCATGATTACTTTTCGGCAGCCTGTTGAGGGAGTGGAGCGTCCGCAGATGGAGGCGGATGTGGTGATTGTCGGCGGAGGGCCGGCAGGGATGGCGTGCGCGCTGCGGCTGGCGCAGCTGATTGACGCGCACAATGCGGCGCATCCGGAAGCGCCGCTATCAAAAGAGAACATTTATGTGCTGGAGAAGTCGCGCGAGGTGGGGCAGCACTGTTTGTCGGGGGCGTTGCTGGATCCGCGGGCGATGCGGGAGCTGTTGCCGGGATTTGAGAAGGAAGCGCCGCTGGACGCCGAGGTCACCCAGGAGTCGGTGTGGTTCCTGACAAAGAACGGGCAGCACAAATTTCCGATTGTGCCGCCGCCCCTGCGCGATCACGGGAACTATGTGATTTCGCTAAACCGGTTCACGAAGTGGCTTGGGCAGAAGGTGGAAGAGGCGGGGATCACGATCTTTACCGGGTTTGCCGGGTCGGAGGTGTTGTGGGACGGTGATTCCGACGACGTAGAGACCGCGCGGGTGGCAGGTGTGCGGACAGACGATAAGGGCGTGGACAAGGACGGGCGTCCGAAGGGGAATTTTGAGCCGGGGTACGACTTGCGGGCGAAGATCACGGTGCTGGCGGAAGGGACGCGAGGGAATTGCGCGAAGCAGGTGATTCAGAGGCTGGGCCTCGAAGATCCGGAACATGCGCAGACGTATGGCCTCGGGATCAAGGAGTTGTGGGAGATTCCGGCGGGGCGCGTGGCGAAGGGCGAAGTGATTTACACGATGGGGTATCCGCTGACGAGCCGGGAATATGGCGGCGCCTGGGTGTATGGGATCAGCGACACCCTGGCGAGCGTGGGGTATGTGACGGGGCTGGATTATGAGGATCCGCGAACGGACCCGCATCATGTTTTTCAGAGCTTTAAGCAGCACAAGTTTGCGCGGCGGATTTTGGAGGGCGGGAAGATGGTCCGCTATGGCGCAAAGAGCCTGCCGTACGGCGGATGGCTGACCATGCCGCGGATTTATGGAAATGGGTGGATGTTGCTGGGAGATTCGGCGAGCTTTTTGAATTCGCAGCGGCTGAAGGGCATTCACCTGGCGATGAAGAGCGGGATGCTGGCGGCGGAAACGGCGTTTGATGCGATGCTGAGCGGGGATAGTTCAGCGGATAAGCTCAGCGAATACAAGGCGGCGGTGGATGGGAGCTGGATTCGCGAGGAGTTGTGGCGGGTGCGGAATTTCCATCAGGGATTCGAGCATGGGCTGCTGGAAGGATTGGTGAACGCGGGTATCCAGCAAGTGATGCGCGGAGGGAATCTGGGGCCGGACGCGACGAATCACGCAGGTTATACGCGGATGGAGCGAGTGGATGCGCTGGGACCGGCGGACACGAACCGAGAGCAGATGCTGGGCAACGCGAAGGGTGATGGGAAGCTGACCTTCGACCGGCTGACGGACGTGTATCACTCCGGAACGCGGCACGACGAGGATCAGCCGGTGCATCTGGTGGTGGAAGATTTAAATATTTGCAGCAGCCGTTGCGCGCGGGAGTATGGGAATCCATGCCAGTATTTTTGCCCGGCCGCGGTGTACGAGATGGTGGATACGGAGGCGGCGACGGAGGGGGGCGTTGTGATGCAGCGAAAGGAATTGCGGATCAACTTCACCAACTGCGTGCACTGCAAAACGTGCGACATTATGGACCCGTACCAGATCATCAACTGGATACCGCCGGAGGGTGGCGGGGGGCCGAATTACGACGGGATGTGATCGCGTCATTTAATGCCATTTGGCGACGCGGGGAGGCGCAATCGTGCAGCTTGAAGAAGGCGCAAGGCATCAAAATCCCGGGAAGTGAGGTTTATGACGGCCAAAGCATTAGTCAAATGTCCAGGATGTTTTGACCGGGAATCTTTGCGCCGTTCGCATGTGCGATTGAGTGACATTCCGTTTCGGTTGATTGGCATGAGGGCGTATCGATGCCTGACGTGCTATCGGCGGTTTCACACGTGGAGACCGGTGAGTTCGGGACACGAGGCGCATACGACCAGGAAAGTGGCCTGAAACTGGCGCGCGCGGCTTGCATCGAATAGAGTGAGCCCATGGCCACTGCCATTGCCCGCGACACGGGCGCAACCAGGGAGATCGCTGCGGAGAACGCATCCCCATTGCGGGACCGGCACGGGCGCGCCATCACAGACCTGCGCATCTCCATCACCGACCGCTGCAACTACAAGTGTGTCTACTGCCGTACCGGCAACGAGGGCGCGGTGTATGCGGAGCTGCCGATTGAAGATTACCTGCGGATGGCGCGGGTGTTTGTTGGGGTGGGGATTGAGAAAATCCGGCTGACCGGCGGTGAGCCGCTGCTGCGGCGCGGGTTGCTGGATTTGGTGACGGAACTCAGCGCGCTGCGGACGGTGAATGGCGCACGGCTGGACCTGGCGTTGACCACCAACGGGCATTTGCTGGAAGAGATGGCGGAGCCGCTGCGCGAGGCGGGGCTGACGCGGATTACGGTGAGCATGGACGCGGTGGACGCGGAGAAGTTTGCGCGGATTACGCGCGTGCCGGGGAGCTATGAGCGGGTGCTGCGGGGCGTGCGCGCGGCGAAGCGAGCGGGGCTTGAGCCGGTAAAGGTGAATTGCGTGCTGCTGCGCGGGTTCAATGAGGATCAGATTGTGCCGTTTGCACAGTTCTCGCGCGATGAGGGCGTGGTGGTGCGGTTTATCGAGTTCATGCCGCTGGAAGAAGATCGCAGGTGGACGCCGGAAATTGTGGTGGGCGTGCAGGAAGTGATTGCGGCGCTCAGGAGTTTTCGGCAGGTGCGGGAACTCGATCCGAATGTGGCGAGCGAGACTGCGGTGCGATATACGTTCGACGACGGCGTGGGGGAGATTGGGATTATCGCGCCGGTGACGCAGGCGTTTTGCGGACAATGCAGCCGGGTGCGGCTGACGTCGGACGGGAAGATTCGGACATGCTTGTTTTCGCAAATGGATCACGATTTATATGGCGTGATGCGGCGCGGCGGGAGCGATGACGAGATGGCGGCGTACATTCGCCGGACGGTGGAGCAGAAGGAAGCGCGGCACCATATTGGGGAGCCGGAGTTTCTGAAGCCGTCGCGCAGCATGGTGCACATCGGGGGCTAGGGACTGGCCGTCCAGGCATACGGCGCTTCGCGCCAGGAGCAAGGGCAAAGCTGATCGCGGGGCGGGCCGTCCGGGCGGGAGCCGCTTCGAGGCGAAAGACTAAAGATCAACACCAGTTGGCGTGCGGAAGCCGCAGCGATCGAGGAGATTTTCGATCTCTTCTCGTGTGGCCTGGAGTTTGTGCGCGTTGTTGAGCAGGTCGTCGGCGGCGACGGGATACCAGTTGCGGCGGGTGGGAACGGCGAGGCCGGCGACGTTGATGGGATCGATGGCCTGGCGGACATCCTCTGAAAATGCTGCGGATTCTTCGGGCGTGCGGACGTTGCGGGAGCGGGCGAGCAGCGATTGCATGGCGGGGCCGTAGTGTGGGTCGTCATGAAGAAGAAACGACGACGCGAGGTGTGGCTTGCCAAGGCGGTGCGCGGTCTCTGCGTAGCTGACGGCTGCGAAGTAGAGCATGGTGAGCGATGTGAAGGGGGGGAAGTTGTCCATGCTGGCGTAAAGGGCGGCGACGAGACGAGCGGCGGCGAGGAGATCGGCGTCGGTTTGGGCGGCGTAGATTTGGAGGCGGCTGGCGAGGTCGGGGGCATCGAGACCTTGCTCGAGAATGGCTGCGAATCGTTGCACGCCGAGCAGGGTGAGTGGGAAGCCGGTGGAGAGGAGCGGGTCAACAAAGCCGGCGGCAGAGGGCAGGAGCGCCCAGTTGCGTCCGGTGATTTGCGCGCTGCGGAAGCTGAGGCGCTGGATTTGGGTGAAGGGACGGATGGGCTCGGCGTTGACGAATTGGCGGCGCAGGGCGGGGATGCGGTCGAGGAGGTTTTGCCAGACGGCGGCTAGTTGGGGTTGGTCGCCGTTTGACTGGGGGATGTTGAGTTGTGCGGCGGCTTCATCCGTGCAGGCGACACCGGCGCTGGTGATGCCGTTGTTGAATTGAAGGACCCAGATCCATCCGCCGGGGAAGATGTGGTGGACGGCGGCGTCGTCGATGGGGTATGGGGGTGGGCCTTCGGTGGATAGTGTGTCGGCGAGGCGTCCGACGTTTTTGAAGTGGCTGTATAGGGCTTGTGTGGGAGGCATATCCGGCAGGGTTTGTTCGCCGAGTTGGAGGGCTTGGTGGAGAAAGCCGCGTGGGCCCGTGGCGTCGATGACAAAACGCGCGCGAAATTCGACGGATTCGCTGGCGCTAGCGGTTTCGGGGAAGAAGCGAACTCCGCGGAGTCTTACGCTTGATTCTTCGTCGACAAATTCGTGCAAGTGCACGCAATCGAAGTATTGAGCGCCCGCTTGAACGGCGGCGTGCATCAGGTACTCGTCGAAGTCGGCGCGATACCAGTGGGTGTCGGCGATGGCGTCGTGGGGGCTGGCGGCTACGAGGAGTTGCTGATCGCGCGATAGGTCCGCGTGGGACTCGTTGCGATCGTGATGGAAGAAGCTGAAGCCGCGTTTGAGACCGCAGGCGACTTCGGAATGGGCGCTTTGCCAGGTCCCCCATTTGCTGAAGGCGCGAATTTCGGGGAGGTGGTAGCGGTCGGCGAGGGCTTCAAGGAAGAGATTGGTGAGCGGCGTGGTGGATTCGCCGATGACGATGCGGGGGTGCGAGCCGCGCTCGATGAGGACGACGGAGTAGCCGAGGCGGCGGGCGATGAGGGCGAGCACGGAGCCGGCGAATCCGGAGCCGACGATGGCGAGGTCGTAGGTCTGCTCCTTCAACTGCGGCCTCCGCAGATTTCGCAGGGGACGGGCGGGAGGAGATTCTGCGAGAGATTCATCGCGCGGAGGCGAGCGATGCGGACTCCAATGCAGGTTGGGCAATCGATGGGGCGGGGGAGATCCCACAAATCAGAACTGACTCGCATTGTGGGGGTGCGGCCGCGCAGTTGCGAGAGGCCGTAGGCTACGGCGGCTTCTAACGTGGCGAGCGTGGGCGGGGTGAAGTCGCCTGCGCGTGCGAGCGATTCGATGGCTCCATTGCCGCCGCGGGTGGGGATGAGGGTGGCGGCGGTGGCTCCGCAATCGAAGGCGAAGTCGAGCGAGCGCTCGGCCCAGTGCAGGGATTCGTCAGGCGCCATGAAGGGCGGCTGCACGAGGATGAAGACGCGGAGGTCGATGTTGTTGCTTTGGAGGAAATCGGCGGCGTCTTTGAATTGGTCGAGGGTGAGGCGTTTGTTCAGTTTTTCCAGCACGTCCGGGTGCGCGGTTTCGAGGCCCATAGCGATTTCAAGCTGGCCCGAGAGCAGATCGCGGAAGCGGAGAACCGCGTCGTTGATGAGGGCGGGATGACATTCGACGATGACGCGGTCGAACTGGCGCACGGATTCGGCGATGGCGAGGTGATCTTCAGGGGGGATGGCGCGGGGATCGAAGAAGCTGCCGGCGTTGTAGAGCTTGATGGCGCGGGCGGGAGGCAGAGCGGCGAGGGCGTGCTCGATTTGGGCGGGGATGGCGCCGAGGGGCGTGGGCTCGGCGAGGGTGTTGCGCCATAGGTCGCACATGACGCAGCGCCAGGGACATTCGCGATTGGTGAGGAAGATGGTGGCGACGGGAACGATTTCGCCGGAGCCGGTGCGCTCGTCTTCAACGAGGAAGGCATAGGGGATTTCGGGATCGACAGAGTTGCGCGGGGGACGCTGCGTTAGGATCCACGTGTCGCGATCGGCGGCACGGGTGGGATAGGCGATAGGCAAATGAGTCACTGGTAGAGCGCGAGGAATTGCTGGCGGTAGTCCTGTTCGCGCGAGGGCATTTGGGCGCGGAGCGTTTCGACGGGGATGGCTCCGTGCTGGAAACGGCGTTTGGGGAAGACGGGCATTTTGAGGCCGGTGAGGGCTTCCATGCCGCGAGAGACGATTTCGCCTTTGAGCTCGTAGAGGCGGTCCACGCTGTAGCCGGTGATCTCGATGAAGGGGATGGCTTCGGCGACGGCGATGACGGAGGGGCGCGTATAGGGACTGAACCCCAAAAATCCGCAGTGGTGCGCGGGGGCGTAGGTGCGCGCGTAGGAGCGCGAGAGGCCACCGGAGTAGGTGAGCGAGTGCTTGATTTTGCCGACGCCCCAGCCTTCCTGGTAGAGCATGGGGTTGTTGATGACGCTGCGGATGGTGAGCTCGGGGTTTTCCTCGATGGGATAGTCTTTGAGATTTTCGTCGCCGCCATCGCCGTCGAGCAGGTAACGCCAGTCGGGATAGCGGGTGCGGATGCCGCGGCAGAGGGCGAGGGCCATGGTGGCGGATTCGATATCGAGGGGCTTGTAGTCTTCGACGATGCGGATGGTCTCGGCGATATTGAGGGTGGACGGATCCGCCTCGATGGGCTCGAGGAAGAGGCCGAGGTTGAGCGCGTCGAGGAAAGCGCGGGCTTGCTGGAGGTCGGGACCGTTGCCAAGGTCGAGGGTGAAGGCCTTGAGGCGCGAGGGGCTCATGCCCAGCTTGCGCATGACGTGGTAGGCGACGAGAAAGACGGAGCCCGAGTCGATGCCGCCGGAAAAGCAGACGCCGATGGGGGCGTCGGAGGGGATGCGCTGGAGCCAGAGAGCGACTTCGTCGGCGAGGGCAGCGATGTAGGCGCGGCCGATCTCGGCAGTGTCGGCGGGGAGCGCTGCGGATGGCTCGTTGGGCAGGCGGGGTGTGAAGAAGCGTGTGTAGATGGGGTCGGGATCGGGGCAGCCGATGAGCTGGATTTCAACGACGTGGTGCGCGGGAACCATGCGCGTGTAGCTGGGGTGGAACTGGTCGGCGAAACCTTCGGCCTTGAGCCAGTCATAGATGGCGTCGATGCGATGAGCGACGATGAGCGCGGGGCCTTCCTGGCGTTTGGCGAGGAAGTAGCGCATGGGTCGATCGAGGGAGCGGGCCATTTTGACGGTTTTTCCGGCGCGGGCGATGAGGGCGAAGGAGCCGTGGATGTGGCCGACGGACTCGGGCGGGGCTTCGAGAAGAATGCGGCGGGCTTCGTCGGTGGAGAGGTTGTCGATTTGATTGGCGGCGGGGTCGGTGAGGTCGACGACGCGTTCGAGGTATTGATGATGGTGGTCCGGCATGGTGAAGATTGCGGCTCCTCGAAGGGTGTTGTGGCAACCAGTTTACGCCGTTCGGTGGAGGCGGGGCGTGGGGGCGGCTCTCTATAATGAAGCGCGAATCATGACAAAGAAAAAGAGCGCATTCGGTTTGGTTTTTGCGGTTTTG
>DATHQV010000239.1:0-13309 GCA_035482355.1 Acidobacteriaceae bacterium
GGGCATGTGGTATTGGTCGGCGGCGATGATGGTGCAGGCGGCAACGATTTCAGCGGCGGCTCCCTGCGCGTAGGTGAGGTGAGTCTTGCCGATTTTTTCGCCGACGGTGACGACGATGCGCTTCCAGCCGACCATGGTGCCGAGGCCGAGTGCGAGGGCGACGGAGACTTTAACCCAGGAGGGGATGAAGCGCGTGGACTCGTCAAGATACTTTTTGTAGTTGACGAGGACTTTGGCGTCGGACGCGGTGAAGTTGGGATTCTTGTTCTTGGCCATGATCCGCATGGCTTCGCTGACGACGTACATGTTGTTGCGGACGTTTTGCTGCTGACCGGCGGGGACGCTGGCAAGGGTTTTGTAGGTCACGATCTCGCGGTCGATTTCTTCGACCATCTGGCGGAGGGCCAGCATGGTATTGGGTGTGAAGTTCTTCGACTTGATGTAGTCGGTGAGCTCCTGACGGGCATCGCCAGCGATATGGGCGTCGGCGGCGACGTACGGATTGAGGACGGAAACCGTTTGTTGGGAGACGGCGGCGAAATCCTGCACCTTGCTGTAGCCCATGGCGTGGTTGAGGGCGTAGGCGGTGGGCACCGTGCCGATGAGGATGAGCATGATGAGGCCCATGCCTTTTTGTCCGTCGTTGGATCCGTGGCCGAAGCTGACGCCCGTGCAGGTGAGGATGAGGAGGCAGCGGATCCAGAACGGTGGTGGTTCCGTGCCTTTGGGCGACTCGTAGAGTGCCTTGTTCTTGACGGTGAGTTTGAGGATGAGCAGGAGGATGGCGGCGCCGCCGAAGCCGACCAGCGGGGAAACCAGGAGGGCTTTGAAGACGCCGCCGGCCTGGACCCAGTCGACTCCGCTGGTGCCGTTGTGTCCGCCGAGGATCTGGTTGGCGATGCCGACGCCGATGATGGATCCGATGAGGGTATGGGAGCTGGAGGCGGGCAGGCCGAAATACCAGGTGCTGAGGTTCCACATAATGGCTGCGATGAGGAGGGAGAAGACCATGGCGAATCCTGCGCCCTTGCCGACCTGGAGGATGAGCTCGACAGGAAGGAGGGAGAGGATGGAGAACGCGACAGCGCCGGAGGAAGTGAGGACGCCGACGAGGTTCCACATGCCGGACCAGACGACGGCGATGTTGGGATCGAGGGAGTGGGTGTAGATGACGGTAGCGACGGCGTTGGCGGTGTCGTGGAAGCCGTTGACGAATTCAAATCCCAGCGCGATGAGGAGGGCGAGGCCGAGGAGGATGTAGGGCCACGCGGAGAGCAGGTGAACGCCGGAGAGATCGTGAGCGATTTGGGAGCCGGCATAGCCGAGACCGCCGACCAGGACGATGCCGAAGACGATCAGCCCAAGGCGGCCGGGCGACTTCTTCATTTTTTGATCGAGTAGGGACCCGGTTGCGAGACCCTGGGGATTGATTGCGACTGCTACGCCTTCATCCATGAAATTGGTGACTCCGGAGGTGGGATCAGGGGGGTCTGTCAAGCCAGGCTACCAACGGCGGTGAACACGCTGCATGAATGCACGATGAACAGACGATGAATCTGGGTCGCAGGGATTTTAAATTGCGCGTTAGACGAAGTGGCGCATGATCCAGAGGAGCGTGCCAGCGAGGAGAGCGGCGGCGGGGAGGGTGAAGACCCAGGCGAGAGCGATGTTGCGGATGGTGGCGAACTGGAGGCCGCTGCCGGAGGCGGTCATGGTACCGGCGACGCCTGAGGAGAGGACGTGGGTGGTGGAGATGGGCATGTGGAAATGGTCGGCGCCGATGATGGTGCAGGCGGCCATGATTTCGGCGGATGCGCCCTGGGCATAGGTGATGTGTTCTTTGCCGATTCTCTCGCCAATGGTGACGACGATGCGTTTCCACCCGATCATGGTGCCGAGTCCAAGCGCGAGGGCGACAGCGACTTTGACCCACGGGGGAATGAATTTGGTGGAGTTGTCGAGATACTTGCGGTAGTTGGCGAGGACGGCAGAGTCGGACGCGGAGACAGGGGGATTCCTGCTCTTTGCCATGAGCCGGATGGTTTCACTGAGGACGTACATGTTGTTGCGGACATTTTGTTGCTGTCCGTCGGGAATATTGGCGAGCGTGCCGGAGGGGACGACTTCGTTTTCGATCGTCTGGACCATTTGGCGGACGGCCAGCATGGTGTTTGGGGTGAATTGTCTGGTGCGGATGTAGGTAGTAAGGGCGGTGCGGGCGTCGCCGGCGGGAACGGCCGCGGGGGGAACGTATTTGTCGAGGACGGATTCGGTTTGTTGGGAGACAGCGGCGAAGTCGAGGATTTTATCGTGGCCGATGGCGTGGTTGAGAGCGTAGGCGGTGGGAACGGTCCCGATGAGGATGAGCATGATGAGGCCCATGCCTTTTTGGCCGTCGTTGGAGCCATGGCCGAAGCTGACTCCGGTGCAGGTGAGGATGAGGAGGCAGCGGATCCAGAAGGGGGGTGGTTCCTGGCCGCGGGGTGATTCGTAAAGGGCGGGGTCGCGGACGAAGAATTTGAAGATGAGGAGCAGGATGGCGGCGCCGCCGAAACCGACGATGGGGGAGATGAGGAGGACTTTGAAGACGGTAAAGGCCTGGTCCCAGTCGACGCCGCTGATGCCATTGTGGCCGCTAAGAATCTGGTTGGCGACGCCAACGCCGATGATGGAGCCGATGAGGGTGTGGGAACTGGAGGCGGGCAGCCCGAACCACCAGGTGCTGAGGTTCCAGAGAATGGCGGCGATGAGGAGAGAGAAGACCATGGCGAAGCCGGCGCCCTTGCCGACCTGGAGAACGAGCTCCATGGGGAGCAGGGAGAGGATGGAAAAAGCGACGGCGCCGGAGGAAGTGAGGACGCCGATCAGGTTCCACATGCCGGACCAGACCACGGCTACGTGCGGCTCAAGGGAGTTGGTGTAGATGACGGTGGCGACGGCGTTGGCCGTGTCATGGAAGCCGTTGACGAATTCAAATCCCAGCGCGATGAGGAGGGCGAGGCCGAGCAAGATATAGGGCCAGGCAGAGAGCGTGTGAATCGGAGAGAGGTCTCGGGCGAGCTGGGATCCGGCGTAGAGGAGTCCGGCGACCAGGACGACGCCGAATAGGACAAATCCGGCTTTGCTGTGTGGCTTTTTAGAGCTGCGATCGAGCAACGAGCCAGCCGCGATGATCTGCGGGTTGATTGCTATGGCTGTGCTGTCGTCCATGGGGTGACTGGAACCATTGTAGGAGCGGGAGGGCGGGGAAGCCACATTACTGTTGGGGGTTACCGGGGGGCGGAGGGTGGTCAGCCAGAACTGGGGTCTAGTAAGTTGTTCAGCGGTCAAAGTTTAAGTGGTCATGTCCCCGCCGGCATAAAGCCTGTTGGGTGGGTTTGACTCATCCCCTGATTGTGTTCATACTTCTGAAATCTTTCCTTGAGCCGGCAACAGACCGGTGAAAAGCGGGATGAGGCTGATGCAGAGGCAGCTTTTGCTGTCCGCGGTGCAGTTGGAAGCAGGGTCGAAGTTCAGACCGTTTGCTGTGACCGATATCTGGCTGTCCACGGGCATTGGTCCTCGTTTGTTACTGACACGTTAAAACCGGATGCTCCTGGGGGCCACAGGTGAAAAGACATATTCTGACGGCGGTTGCCGCGGCAACGATTGCGGCGCTTTTGTTTCTTCCCACAGCCTTAACGGCACAGCAGGCGACGACGGCGCTGGACGGAGTGGTGAGCGATTCGAGCGGGGGCGTGTTGCCGGGAGCGTCGGTGACCATCACGCGCGAATCGACCGGGCAGATGCTGCAGACGGTGACGAACGGTCACGGCGAGTACCAGTTCTCGCAGCTGAATCCGGGAACGTGGACAGTGACGGTCAAGGCCAAAGGGTTTGCCGATCAGAGCAAGGTGGGCAGCCTGCTGGTGAGCCAACCAGCCACGATTTCGTTCACCATGAGCGTGACTGCGGCGCAGGAGACGGTGAACGTTTCCGCGGAGACGGAGACGCTGAACACCTCCGACGCGACGCTGGGCAATGCGATTTCGAATAAGACGATCGAATCGCTGCCGATGATCGACCGCAATGTGCCGGACCTGCTGAGCCTGCAGCCCGGAGTTTTATACCTGGGGCATTACGTCGACACGGACAGCGACAGCCGCACGGGTTCGGTAAACGGCGTGCGCTCTGACCAGGACAACATCACGATGGACGGGCTGGACGACAACGACCAGCGCAGTGGTTTCGCGTTCACAGGCGTTCTGCGCGAGACGCTGGACTCGATCGATGAGTTTCGCGTAACGACGGGCATGGCGAATTCCGATCAGGGGCGCGCTGCGGGCGCGCAGGCCAACCTGGTGACGAAGAGCGGCACCGATCATTTCCATGGCGGCCTGTACGAGTACAACCGGAATACGAATACGGCGGCGAATGATTTCTTCAATAAGAATGGAGAAATTTCGAGCGGATTGCCGAATCAGCCGGGCAAATACATCCGGAACACGTATGGCGGCGATGTGGGCGGCCCGGTGATCAAGAGCAAGTTCTTCTTCTTCGGGAACTACGAGGCTTCGCACATCCGTGAAAACCAGGAAGTCGATCAGCTGGTGCCGACCGCTTCGTTTAAGGCGGGGAACATTATCTACACCGACGTCAAAGGTAACAACGTTACGCAGACGCCGGCGCAGATTGCGGCGACGGACCCGAAATGCACAGCCAACGGAACCTGTCCATGGGGTCCGGGCGTGGATCCGAATATTCTGACGCTGCTGAATACCTATCCAACGAACAATGGAGCGGCGCTGGGCGATGGGGTGAACAACGGGTCGTACAGCTTCTCTTCGCCCTATCCGCAGAACGTCAACACGACGATCGTGAGACTGGACTGGAACCCGGTACAGAAGCATCAGCTGTTTTTCCGCGGCGATCTGCAGGACGACACGACGGACGGGATCGAATGGTTTCCGGGGCAGGCTCCGTCGACCGTAACCCGCGACAACACGAAGGGGCTGGCGGCCGGCGACACGTGGGAGATCAGCAACAAGCTGGTGAACGATTTCCGGTATGGCTATATTCGGCAGGGATACAGCGTGTCGGGGACAGGTTGCGGCGCGTATGTGACGTCGTTCCGCACGCTGTCGAGGCCGACGGCGCAGACCTGTTCGACCATTGTGCATGTGCCGGTGCACAATTTCGTTGAAAACCAGAGCTGGAATCACGGGAACCACACGTGGTCGTACGGCGGCGACGTGCGGCTGATCACGAATTATTCGGATTCGGACGCCACTTCGTACGGCAATGCCGACACGAACATTCAATGGCTGGCGGGCGGCGGATCGATTGCGGATTCCGGGAGCGATCTGGATCCGGGCGCGTTTGGGCAGCCCGTGGTTGCTTCGGGAGATGCGACGAACTACAGCGAGGACGTAGGGACGCTGGTGGGACTGATTCCTTTCATCGCGGGGCAATTCAACTTCAAGGTTCAGCCCGGCGGAGCAACGGGAACTGCGCTGGCGACAGGAACACCGGTGGCTCTGAATTACTTCGCGAAGGAATTTGAGTACTACATTCAGGATCAGTGGAAGGTACGGCCAAACCTGACGGTGACGCTGGGACTGCGGCAGGTATTGCTGCAGCCACCGTATGAAACCCACGGGAACCAGGTACAGCCGACCATCGATACGCACCAGTGGTTTTTGACGCGCGCCGCAGACGCGGCAAAAGGCGTGACGGACCAGCCGGATCTTTCGTTTGCGCCAGCGGGGAACGCGAACGGAAAGGCATCGTACTGGAAGATGCAACTGACGAATTTTGCTCCGCGTCTGGCGGTGGCATATTCGCCGGACCACAAGACGTCGATCCGGGCGGGTGCGGGTTTGTACTTCGACCACTTTGGCCAGGGGATTGTGGACACCTTTGCTTCGGATGGATCGTTTGGGCTGACGACCTCGATCACGAATCCGGCCGGGCAGTATTCGGTGGATAATGCGCCGCGGTACACGAGCCAGACGGCGCTTCCGCCGTTGTCGGGA
The DNA here is from genome assembly GCA_035482355.1 of Acidobacteriaceae bacterium. Lineage (GTDB taxonomy): Bacteria > Acidobacteriota > Terriglobia > Terriglobales > Acidobacteriaceae > Palsa-343. The sequence continues at coordinate 6,015 of DATHQV010000239.1, forward strand.
GTGAGTATTCCATCGACCATTCCATATCCGTATACGCCACCCAACAACATCAACACCGGACTGGCGATCACGTGGGGCGTGGATAACAAGATCAAGACGCCCTACACCATTGCGACGGATTTCTCCGTGCAGCGGGAACTGCCGCACGGGTTCAGCCTGGAGGGAGATTACGTCGGGACGTTTGGCCGGCATCTGCTGCAGCAGCTGGATCTGGCGGAGCCGCTGGACCTGGTGGATCCGAAATCGGGAGAGGATTACTTCAAGGCGGCCGGGAAGCTGTCGCAGGCGACGAACGCCGGGCTGGCGACGGTTCAGACCGATGCCTACTGGGAAGACCTGTTTCCGTATCTGGCGATGGGCGGGACGAGCGCGACGCAGAATATTTACACGAACGTTTACCAGCCGAACGCGGTGGTGGGGAACGACTCGTATGCGCTGGTGATTCTGGATGCGTACTGCGATCCGGGCAACGGCGGCCTGGGTTGCGGTCCGTACGAAGATTCCAATGGCAATGTGACGACACGGTACTACCAGCGGCAATTCTCGTCGCTGTATGCGTGGTCGTCGATCGGATCGAGCAGTTATAACGCGGCTCAGCTAACGATGCGCAAGGCGAGCAACACCGGGCTCGATCTGGATGTGAGCTATACGTATTCGAAGTCGATCGACATGGGTTCGGACACGGAGCGGGCCAGCGAGTTCACGACGAACAGCTTCAGCTTCATTACGAACAGCTTTAATCCGAAGTCGAACCGCGCGGTGTCGGATTTCGATACGCGTCATCTGCTGACCGGCGACGCGATCTATCCGCTGCCCTTCGGGAAGGGTGCGCGGTTTGCGTCGGAGTCGAACGGTTTGGAGAATGCGGTGATTGGCGGATGGACGATTTCCGGGATTCTGCGGTTATCCAGCGGACTGCCGTTCAGCGTGGTGCCTCCACTGGCGTATGCGACAAATTATCAGCAGGAAACGCCCGCGGTGGTGACGGCGCCGATCGCGATCCACAAGCACCTGGTGGGCGGCCTGCCCGAAGTGTTTGCGAATCCGAACGCGCTGAACAACGGCATCGGGACGGGCAGTCCTCTGCGGTTCCCCAACCCGGGTGAAGGCGGGAGCCGGAACTACTTCCGCGGCGATGGCTATTTCGAACCGGATGCGAGCTTAGCGAAGGCGTGGAAGATGCGCGAGGACATGGCGCTGCGGTTTGCGTGGGAAGTGTTCAACCTGTCGAACTCGGCGCGGTTTGATACGAGTCCGATCAGCAGCAACGGGGGACTGAACACGGCGGTGACGAGCGGGGCGGGCTTTGGGATTTACGGCTCGCAGTTGGTGCAGTCGCGGAAGCAGCAGTTCTCGCTGCGGTTTGATTTTTAGTCGGAATCATCCATGGCGATCAGAGTGGACGATGTTGGCGGTAAGGTGCGGATCATGGTCTATCAGCGGAGAAATTCTCTGCCGCTGATCGTCCTCGCTGCCCTGATTTCTGTCTATGCTGGAGCAGCCTTGAGAGTGTTTCCGGCGTATCGCGACCATCCGCCGAGTGCTGCATTCACTGTCGGAGCGATCCCGATGATCCTGTTGTTTGTTTTCATTTCCGTCAAGACCAACAAGAAATGGCTTGGGGGCTGTGAGGTAGTCACTGTGACTCCCTCCACGATGGAAATAGAATCGCGATTCCTTGGAAAGACGAGAACAAGCCATAATTTCGTGAATCAGACGGTCAGAAATTTACGGTATGAGGAGTGGTTTCCGGACAAAGGGCGCTGGAGATTCCGGCAACTTGGCGTCCGGTTTGAATATAAAGGCGTTACGCAGACGATTGCGCTCGATGCAGACGCAAACGATTGCATGGACCTGATCGACCGCATGGTCGAGGTCTATAAGTTTTCAACCGCGGCATCACAGGAACCATCGGTGGTTTAAAGCTCGTTCCGAGCCCACTCAAGCCAACAAATGGCTTGAATGGGCCACCCGGCTGTGTTGCCTAGCTCCAGTCGTCCTGGACGCTGAGGCGTTCGTTCATGACCTCTTCGAAGCGCTCGTTTTTCTTGATGAAGATTTCGCTGAAGCCCCGATCCTGGCGGAGCAGGATGGCCTGGAGGCGGACCAGTTCGAGGAGCGCGAGGAACATGGCGATGACCGCGTTCGGGGAGCGGGTGTTGGCCAGGATTTTGGAGAGGGCGACGGGGCGCTCTTCCATCATGAGCCGGCGGCGGACGAAGTCGATCATCTGACGGACGGTGATGGCGTCTTCGGAAACGTCGAGGATGGGACGATTTTTGGCGCGCTCGAGGACTTCGCGGAAGACGCGGACGAGGTCGAGGGTGTCGGCGGCGATGTCCTGATCGGAGTCGGCGATCTCGCGGAATTCGCGCATGCCGGGATTGGTCCAGGACGCTTCTTCCAGCTGGCGTTTCTGCTGGAGCATTTGCGCGGCGTTGCGGAAGCGCTCGTGCTCGAGGAGACGCTCGACCAGTTCGCGGCGGGGATCTTCGGCCTCTTCGGGTGAGTCGGCGGGCGAGCGGGGCAGCAGCATTTTGCTCTTGATGTGGATGAGCAGCGCCGACATGTAGATGAATTCGCCGGCGGCGTCGACGTCGGAGGCTTTGATGTGCTCGACGTAGGCGAGAAACTGCGCGGTGATTTTGGCGATGGGGATGTCGTAGATGTCGATGTTCTGCTTGCGAACGAGGTCGAGCAGGAGATCGTACGGGCCGTCGTAGACCTGGCCTACGGTGACAGTGAAGGGAGAGGAGTTGTCATCCTGCGGCTGCGCGGACTTGTGTTCAGGCTGAGCGGGCTTCGCTTGTTCAGCAGCCGCGGGCGTGGAATCGGGAGTGGGGATCTTCTCGTCGGTCATTGCGCGGCTCCGGACGTGAAGACGCCGGCGAGGCCCATGGCGGAACGGACTTCACGCATGGTTTGTTCGGCGCGGACGGCGGCGCGCTGGGCTCCGGCGGAGAAGATTTCGGTGACGAGGCCGGGGTTCTGTTCGAAGTGGGTGCGGCGCTGCCGGATGGGGGCGAGGTGCTCGACAATGGCGTCGGCGGCCCAGCCTTTGCACTCGATGCAGCCGATACCAGCGGTGGTGCAGCCTTCGTAGACCTTCGCCATGGTTTCCGCCGTTGAAAATACTTTGTGGAGGTCGCCGACGGGGCATTTGTCGGGACTGCCGGGGTCGGTGCGGCGAACACGGGCGGGGTCGGTAACCATGGTCTTCAGCTTTTTGCGAACATCCGGCTCGGGGTCGGAAATCATGATGGTGTTGCCGTAGCTCTTGGACATTTTGCGGCCATCGGTGCCGGGGAGCTTGGGCGATGGGGTCAGCAGGACCTGAGGCTCGGGGAGAATTTCGGTTCCGTCGGGACGCTTGTAGAACTGATTGAAACGTCGCGCGACCTCGCGCGTAAGCTCAACGTGCGCGGCCTGATCCTGTCCAACGGGGACAAAGGCGGGCTGGTACATGAGGATGTCGGCGGACTGCAGGAGCGGGTAGCCGAGGAAGCCGTAGGTGGAAAGGTCCTTGTCCTGCAGGTTCTCCTGCTGCTCTTTGTAGCTGGGGACGCGCTCGAGCCAGCCGATCGAAGTGATCATAGACAGGAGCAGATGAAGCTCGGCGTGGACGCGGACGTCGCTCTGGACGAAGAGGACGGACTTTTCTGGATCGAGGCCGGCAGCGAGGTAGTCGATGGCGACTTCGCGGGTATTGGCGGCGACCTGCGAGGGATCGGCGTAATCGGTGGTGAGGGCGTGCCAGTCGGCGATGAAGAAGTAGCACTCGTAGTCGTTCGAATTCTGCAGGCGGACCCAGTTGTGGAGGGCGCCCATGTAGTTGCCGAGATGGATTTTGCCGGTGGGGCGCATGCCGGAAAGGACGCGCTTACGGGCGGGAGATGGGGTATTCGACACGGAATCCTTCGCTCAGGAAAATGCTTTGGATATTGTACGGGATGGGGATTAGCGAAGAAGGTGGATGTCGACGCCGATATGAAGCTTCTTCCACAGGCGATCGGTTGTGTAGACCGGAGCTTTGAGCAACATGGCGAGGGCGAGGCAGCTACGATCGCCGAGCGACAGGCCGAGAAAACGAGTGACGCCGACCATTTCGCCGGCAGCGCGGGCCTGATCGCTGTCAAAGGGAAAAACCTCGCTACAGAAACTGAGTGCAGCTTCCCAGGCGTCCCCTGGAGCCAGACCGCGCTGGATTAGCTTGCCATGGGCTTCTGCGAGGTTGACCGTGCTTACTGCGGAGTCGGCGAGGTGGGCGATGACGATGTCCGCGCCGGCTTCATCATTGGCCGCAGCGAGAATCGCGGACGCGTCGAAGACGACCCTACTCACGGGCTGCTTCCCGCCGTCGATCGGCGATTAGCTCGTCGGAAAGACGGACGCCTTCGCCCACATACTTGCGAACGAGTTGCTGGGCGCGGCGCGCCCGTTGTATGGCTGTGGCGATGCGGACCTCGCCGTTCTCCGCCCAGACGATAACTTCATCGCCGCGCTGCAGACCGACAGCCTCACGGATGGAGGAAGGGATCACGATTCGGCCGTTCTCGTTGAGGCGTGCGCGAACGGATTCTGAGCGAGTAGGAGGTGTCATAATGAAATCAATTATGACAAATGTATGGAGCAATGACAACTCTGAGTGTATGCGACGCTGTGCATGGAGAGCGCCGCTGTAATCTAGGAGCCAGGATTCCCTGTGACCGTGGCGATTACAGTTTCGAAGGAAGACTACCTCAAGGCGATTTTGGAGGCTGAGAGCGAGGGGCAGACGGTGATTGCGGCGACTCTGGCGCACTGGCTGGGGGTGTCGGCGCCGGCGGTGTCGATGGCGCTGCGGCGGCTGAAGCGGGATGGTTTTGTGGATGTGAAGGCCGACGGGGTGATCCGGCTGACGGCGGATGGGCATCAGGCGGCGTACAAGACGGCGCTGCGGCATCATTTGATCGAGCGCATGCTCAGCGAGGTGTTTGGGATGCCGTGGTACGAGGTGCATGACGAGGCGGAGCGGCTGGAGCACGCGGTTTCGCCGGCGTTTGAAGCGCTGCTGATGAAGAAGCTGGGGGAGAAGGGAACGTGTCCGCACGGGAACGCGGTGCTTCCGGAGAATCCTGAGAAGCGGCAGAAGCGCGGGGTGCGGGCACTGGCGGATGCGGCGGAGGGGACGCGGCTGACGGTGACCAGCTTGTATGAACGCGACCCGAAGCTGCTGCGGTTTCTGCACCAGACGGGGATTGAGCCGGGCGGGACGGTGAAGGTGCTGAAGCGGAATTACGACCAGACGGTGGCGATTGAGACGGCGATGGGCGAGTTCACGATTGGGCCGGCGGCCGCGGATAAGGTGCAGGTGAAGCGGGCAGCGGAGCCGGCGAGGGGATCGAGGCGGGCGCGCTGAGGCTGAACAAAACCGAGCGCATTGCGCTGCGGCGATTTAGCATTGCGTACAACGTGTTCCGCCGAGAGATCACACGCAAAACCTCAGGGGCTGAAGCCCCCTCTCTCTCGATGCCTTTTACGGCACGACTGAAGTCGTGCCCCTTCAAAACCAAATCGCACTTCAAAACCAAACCCCGCTTCAAAACCAGTCCCCGCTTCAAAACCAATTTTCGGATAGGTGCGGGGTCGAGCCGTTGGGCGGTTGTCGTGTTGTGCGGGGCGTGGATCGCGGTGGCGGCGATTCCGGCGGGGGCGCTCGATCCGCATACGGCGCTCAAGGGGTACGGCTTCCAGTCGTGGCAGACGGATTCGGGGCTGCCGCAAAACACGGTTCACGCGATTGTGCAGGGGCGGGATGGGTTCCTGTGGATTGCCACGGAGGGCGGGCTGGTGCGCTTCGACGGCGTGGAGTTCGCGGTGTTGACCCACGCGAATACGCCGGGGCTGCCGAGCGATTTGATTGATGGGCTGATGGAAGACCGTTCGGGCGCGCTGTGGATCAGCACGTCGGGCGGCCTGGCGCGTATGCGGGATGGACGGATTGAGGGGATTGAGGGCATTCCGGCCACGCAGGTTTGGCGGACGTTTGAGGATGCGCGCGGCACGGTGTGGGCGTTGACCGCGTCGGGATTGTTTCGTGTGGATGGGGACCGGGCGATGCGGGTGGCGCTGGATCAGGACCTGACGGAGAACAGTGCGATGGTCAGTGGCCGCGACGGGTCTGTCTGGCTGGGGACGGCGCAGGGGTTATTGCACGCGGGTGCGGATGGGAAGTTTGCGCTGGTGGGGAATGCGGTAGAGGTACTGTCGCCGGTGGTTGATTCGCAGGGGAATGTTTGGGTTGGGACGCAAGAGGGTGCGGCAGAATGTTCGGCGACGGGTTGCCAGGTATTTCCGGTCCCCGGCGGTGGCGGCGTGACAGCGGTCGCGATGGATGCTCATGGAGGGATGTGGGTTGGAACGGATACGGGTTTAACCCGCGCTGAAGAAGGCGAGCTTCGGAAGGTGTCCACGGTTCCCGGAGGAGTCGGCTTTCTATATTGCGACCAGCACGGAGCGATTTGGGCTGGAACTGCGAAGGGATTGATGCGCGTCGGGTTGGACGCAAATCCGCAGGTGTTGCGCGGCGGGGACGTTTTCCTGTCGGCCATGGAGGATCGCGAGGGCGATTTGTGGCTGGGAACGGAGTCAGGCGGATTGCAGGTGCTGCGCGACCGGAAATTTTCCATGCTGACGGGCGAGGATGGCCTGTCGGACGAGTATGTGCAGGCTTTGGCGCAGGCACCGAACGGCCACGTGGCGGTGGGCACGAAGGGCGGCGGGCTGAATGTTTTTCACGACGGGCAGTTTCGTGCGCTGGCGGCGGCGCAGGGCTTGAGCAGCAATGTGGTGCTGGCGGTGGCGGCGGTCGCGAACGGCGATGTGTGGGTGGGCACACCGGATGGGCTGGATCTGCTGCACAACGGCGAGATGACACGGGCGTTCACGACGGCCGATGGGCTCGCCGATGACTTTGTCCGCTCGCTATACGTGGGACGGCAGGGCGAATTGTGGATTGGGACGCGGCATGGGCTGTCGCGATATGCGAACGGAAAATTTACGACGTGGACGGCGCTGGATGGGTTGGGCAGCGACCTGGTGGGCGCGATCGATGAGGATGCCGATGGAACCTTGTGGATCGGAACGCTGGGTGGGCTGACCAGCTTTCAGGCGGGGAAATTCAGGAACCTCACGACGAAGGACGGGTTGAGCAGCAATGTCGTCACGGCGCTCCACCTGGGCCGCGATGGGGCGATGTGGATTGGCACGAATGATGGCGGGCTGGACCGCATGCAGGCGGGGAAGATTGCGCGGGT
>DATHQV010000240.1:0-2630 GCA_035482355.1 Acidobacteriaceae bacterium
TCACTTTGTACGACTACCGGACGCGATTCGGCGCGCTGGGCAGGATTGCGGACAAGCTGGCATTCCGGCCGATGATCGGGTGGGCGACGGCGTGGAGTTTTGACCGGCTCCGGTTGTGGATGGAACGAGGCATTCCGCCGGAAGTATCGCGCAACCGAGCGTTGGTTTATGCCCTGACGCGGTTGACGCTGGCGTTTATCTGGTTCTATCACGGGATCGTTCCCAAGCTGATTTATCGCAGCGCGGACGAACTGCGGATGCTGCGCGATACTGGCGTGCCGGAATCTTATGTGGTGAATGGTACGTTGGCGTTCGGATGGCTGGAGGTTGGAATCGCGTTGACGTTGCTGATTTTCTGGTGGGCACGTTGGCCGCTGTGGATGACGATCGTGGCCATGTGCGCGGCAACGATCGGGGTAGGGATTTACTCGCCTGATTATTTTTACAACGCGTTCAATCCCCTTACTTTGAATCTGGCGGTCGCGGCCCTGGCGGCTTGCGGCCTGCTGGTGGCGGAGGATCTGCCGTCGGCCAGGAAATGCCGCCGGAAGCCGCCGGAAGGTTAGCGATGAAATCTATCTACCAGCAGGCGCTGGGAGAAAAATTCAAATTCCTGCATCCGCGCATTCAGGAACGCTTCGGCTTCTGCAGCGGCGACCAGCGCGCCTCGATCGGCACCGGCGTGATGGACGAGGTTTGGCACGGGCCGCTTTACACGCTGCCGTTTTTGTACGTGGGGAGTTGGCGACGCATCATGTTTCCGGAGCGGGGCGGTGCCGTGCCGTTCACCATCCGGAATTATGCCTATGTCGATGAGTACGGACGCGAGACGGTGACCTGGATTCGAAACTTTGCTACGCCCAGGCCTCGCCGCTTCGATGCTTACATGATCTTCAGCCAGCAGCGTGCGCGCATTGTGGATTATCTGGGCACGCATCAGCATCTGGCTGTGGACATTGAGTTGTCCGTCGATGAAAGAGGCGGTCTTCGGCTGCGGTCAGGGGAGCAGCGTTTCTACGAAGGATGGATTGGATTCAGTTTTCCCTTGCTCTTCTCCGGAGTGGCAGACGTCTGCGAATGGTTTGAAGAGAAAGACCAGCGTTTTCACATCGAGGTGAACGTCGTGAATCGGGTGTGGGGCCCGTTGTTTGGGTACCGCGGTTCTTTCGATGTAGAGTGGCTCAGCGTGCGGCCGGAGGAAGTTCCCGCCGATCTTTTGCCGGTACGGTGCGAGCGCAGGGAGTAGAGGCCAGGAGTAGACATCGGCGAGGCCCAACGAGCATAGCGGTCTGCCATGGGTTGGGCCGTCCCCGACACTGCTTCTGCTGCCCCTAATGGTGGTGATGCTCTTCCGGGCGGACGCGGCCTTCGCGGGGGGCGCGGCGTTCTTCTTCGCTGCGTCCGATCAAACGGTGACCTTCGGCGCGGCGCGCGGGTTCATTGCGGTGCACTCCGGCGTAGGGATGCGCGTACAAGCGGCGATTGGCCCAGGTGCGTCCCCAGGGTGCATTGTTGATGAAGACTCCGTGGCCGCGCCAATCAAAGCGGGCGAAGCCCCATCCCCAGGGACGGAAGGCTACGCCGATATTGATGCCGAAGCCAAAGCCGATGGCGCCGCCCACGAAAAATCCCGGGCGAGGCGGCCAGAAAACCACCAGCGGATCATAGGCGGGGACGCAGATGAAGCCGGGATTTACCGGCTCGATATCAACGTAGGGCCCGTCGGCGTTCACGGCGATTTGTTCGTTGCTCTTCAGGTAGCCGAAATCTTTCGCTTTTTGGCGCATGCGCTGGACTGCGTCCATAACGTCTTGACGCTGCGCGAGAAAGGCGTTGCCGAGATTCTGGGTCCAATCGAGGTCGGAAGCCATGGTGTCGAGGACGGACGGAAACGGCAGCAGCGCCTGAACGCTGGGGTCGTAGGAGAGCTGATCGGCGGTGATGGCCTTTGCGAGATCGTCGCCGGCGAGGTAATGGTGCTCGTCGGCCCATTTGGCAGCGTCAGGAATCTGGTCAGAATAGGTTGCGGCGGCGAGAACCTGCGCCAGAAGCGGGTCGGGATAAAGCGCGATGCGGGAGACCAGCTTGTCTAATTGATCAGGAGAAAAGGAAGGCGGAGCCTGGTCGGAAGCCTGGTCTGGGGGCGGAGCTTGATTCGGTTCCTGGGCCAGGGCTGCGGCTGTGCACGCGATGAAGAGCGACGCGACGAGAACACTCGCGGCGAATTTGTTGCTTCGTAATTTGTTGCTTCGTGGGGAAGAGTGCATTCGCTTGCTCCGTTCGAGTTGTGACTCTACACAATAAATGCTCTGGATAAGAAATGGATGCGCTCTTGCGTCTGCGCGTTGCGAGGAATTTGCGGCGGCCCCGTGCAAAGAAAAGCGGCGGCCGTGCGGCAAAGTGGGATGCGTGAATCAAAACCGCAGCCTCGTCGTGACTTCGAGTGCGGGTATATCATTCCGACGGCTATGGACAGGGTGGATCCGGCAACTGAGTGGTGGCGGCTCGTGGAACATTACCGCCAGTTGACCGATGATGAGCTCATCGAGCTTGCGCGCAAGCGGTCGGAATTGACTGCGGTCGCGCAACAATGTCTGAGCGACGAGATATCCACTCGCAGGTTGAAGGTC
>DATHQV010000241.1:0-59325 GCA_035482355.1 Acidobacteriaceae bacterium
GATCGAGCAGATTCACGAGCACCCGTTCCTGCGTCACCAGACGGGGACGCCGGGTCCATCGCACGGTCGGGCGTGCAGTGCTGCTATCGCATCAGAGCGGAAGAACTAGCTGGCGACCCTCTACTGCGGCACTTGCCAGCCGGCTCCTACGGTTGCCAGGACTTGCTGGTCGGTGGGGTTGGGGCCCAGGTCTTTTGCCAGCTGCGGGAAGGCGGCTTCGATCTCGGCGGTTTTTGCCCAGACGGGGACGTCTTCCATGGAGTAGCTGTAGGTCACCGTGGTCTCGGTGAATCCGTTCTGCGGGCCGGGCGGGGTGAAGCTCACGATGCCGTTGACGACGCGGTGTCCGTAGCAGAAGCGCGGGCCGTAGCGCTGGCCGGCGAGGTTGAGCGAATAGGAATCGACATGGAGGTCGAGGTCTTCGAGACGGGTCATGAGGCCGGCGTCTTTGAGCGAGTCCATCTGCTGCTTGCTCTGCTTCGCTCCTTCGCCGGGGGCGACCTCATAGGGGAACTGGCGGCCGCCGGGGAAGAGGCAGTCGTTGCGGTCCTGATAGTAGGCGTTGAGAACGGTGATGAAGTTTTTGGCGGTCGGCTGATTGGCGGAATTGGAGCAGCCGCCTAAAAAGGTGAGAAGAGAACCGGCTGCGAGCCAGCTCCAAACATGCCTGCGGACGTTCATGAGCCTTCTTTCTGATTTCAACAGTACGCCCCTGGTGGGCGGGGGCAAGAAATTAGGAAGCGCGCGGGAGCAAAACGGAAGCCTGAGAACCGGAAGCCTGCGATTCTGCCAGGGGAGTGGATCGGCAGGGTCCCCCGGCTGGCGCGATTCTCCTGCGCCGGGGGCAAGCAGAGGAAATCGCGAAAACCTGCGCCCCTGCCGTGGTGCTGTGTGCGTCGCCTCGCGATGGCGACGCTACCTGAAGAGGATGCGGAGAGGCGCGGCGCGAGATGGCTTGCCGCGGGTAAGTGTTTGGCCGTAAAGGGGGCAACGAACCAGGGACAGTGAACTGCGGCGGACGTGCATCTAACACCCTCGGTACCGAACACAACACGCAGGCAACCGCCGGCACGACCCCCCACCCGAGGAAGACAGAACGCATGGAACGCACATTATTGCCGGGAAAGCCCTATCCATTGGGCGCAACTCCGACGGCAAAAGGCACGAATTTCGCTCTTTTTTCTGAGAATGCGACCGGAGTATCGGTTTGTTTTTTTGACGAAGCCGGGAACGAGACGGACTGCGTAACGCTGCACGAGCGCACCGCGTTTGTATGGCACGGGCTCATCCGCAACATCAAGCCGGGACAACGGTATGGATTCCGGGTGGACGGGCCATGGCAGCCGGAGAACGGGCTGCGGTTCAACTCCAAAAAGCTGCTGGTCGATCCGTATGCGAAAGCGCTGACCGGGGATGTGGACTGGAAGGCGCCGATTTATCCCTACGACGTGAAGAGCGGGAACGATCTGACCATCGACGAGCAGGATTCGGCGGCGGGCGTGCCGAAGTCGGTGGTGATCGATGGGCGTTTCGACTGGAATGGAGATTTTCCGCCGGAAACGCCGCTGGCGGATTCGGTGATTTACGAGGTGCATGTACGGGGCTTCTCGAAGCTGAATGAAGCGGTGCCCGAGCCGTTGCGCGGCACGTATGCGGGGCTGGCCTCGAAAGCGAGCATCGCTTACCTGCAGAAGCTCGGCATCACGGCGGTGGAGCTGCTGCCGGTTCACGCGTTTATCGACGAGGGGCACCTGGTGGATCGCGGGCTGCGGGACTTCTGGGGCTACAACACGCTGAGCTACTTCGCTCCGATGGCGCGGTACAGCTCGTCGGGAGACATGGGGCAGCAGGTCGTCGAGTTCAAGCAGATGGTGAAGGACCTGCACAGGGCCGGGATCGAAGTGATCCTGGACGTGGTCTACAACCACACGTGCGAGGGCAATCGCCTGGGGCCGATGCTGTCGATGAAAGGAATCGACAACACGACGTATTACCGGCAGGTGCAGGAAGCGCCGCGCTACTACATGGATTTCACGGGGACGGGGAACACGCTGAACGTGATGAATCCGCAGGTGCTGAAGCTGGTGATGGATTCGCTGCGCTACTGGGTGACGGAGATGCACGTGGACGGGTTCCGCTTCGATTTGGCGAGCACGCTGGCGCGTGAGCTGCACGCGGTGTCGAAGCTCTCGAGCTTCTTCGACACGATTCATCAGGATCCGACTTTGGCCGATGTGAAATTGATCGCCGAACCCTGGGATGTGGGCGAGGGCGGCTATCAGGTGGGCAATTTTCCGGTGCTGTGGGCGGAATGGAATGGGCGTTATCGAGACACGGTGCGGCGGTTCTGGAAAGGGGACAGCGGGCTGCTGTCGGATTTTGCGTACCGGCTGACCGGCTCGTCGGATTTGTATGAGATGGATGGCCGCAAGCCGTATGCGTCGATTAATTTCGTGACGGCGCATGACGGGTTCACACTGTGCGATCTGGTGAGCTACAACGAGAAGCACAACGAAGCGAACGGCGAGAACAACGCGGACGGGACCAACAACAACGATTCCTGGAACATGGGCGCGGAAGGGCCGACGGACGATCCGGCGATCAACACGCTGCGCGAGCGGCAGATCCGGAATTTTCTGACGACGCTGCTTTTGTCGCAGGGGGTGCCGATGATTTGTGGCGGCGACGAAATTGCGCGGACGCAAAAGGGAAATAACAATGGCTATTGCCAGGACAACGAACTGAGCTGGTTTCAATGGAAGCTGACGCCTTCTGAAGAGCGGCTGCGGGAGTTCACGGCAAAGCTGATTCATCTGCGGCTCGAGCACCCGAATCTGCACCGGCGCAAATTCTTTCAGGACCGCGTGATCCGCGGGTCGGTGGAGCGGGATATTGCGTGGTACAGCACGGACGGCAAAGAATTCTCAGACGAAGCGTGGAACACCGCGTGGAATCGCGCGCTGGCGCTGATGTACAACGGGAAGACGCTGCAGATCACGGATGAGGACGGGCAGCCAATTATCGACCACAGCTTTCTGATTCTGGTGAATGCAGCGCATGAGGGAGTCGAATTCACGCTGCCACCGCCGCCGGCCGGGACGCTGTGGAAGCAGGTGCTGGATACGGAGAACATTGACGATCCATTCGCGAAAGCGAGGCCGAAGAAGAAGGTAATTCTGGGGGGACGGTCGATGCGGGTGTTTCGCGACAGCTAGAAGGTCCCCCATTAGTGCGGAACTGGGAACCAAAGTTACCCTCGGAACTACCCAGCCGTAATGACTCGAATTGGTACATAACAAAGCGGTTCCGGCGCAGTATGATCGCCCCATGCTTGTCAGCCCCGCAGAAGTTCGACACGCCATCGAAAGCGACGCGATTGTGCCGTGCTTTCAGCCAGTGGTGGATCTGCGAACGGTGCGGTTGACGGGGTTTGAAGTGCTGACGCGCTGGCGTCATCCGACCCTTGGGCTGATTCTGCCAAAGAATTTTATTCAGACCACAGAAGAGCTGGGGATCATCGGCATCCTGACCCGGCAGATTCTGCGCAAGGCGTTTCGGTCGGCAGCGGTTTTGCCGGACCGGCTGACGCTGGCGGTGAATGTGTCGCCGATCCAGCTGCGTTTTCGCAGCCTGCCGACGCAAATTCGCGAGGCGGCGGAACAAGCAGGGCTGCCCCTGCACCGGCTGACCATCGAGATTACCGAGAGCGCCATCCTGGACAACGAGGACCTGGCGGTGACGATTGCGCGCGAGTTGAAGGAAATGGGCTGCCGCCTGGCGCTGGACGACTTCGGCACGGGGTATGCCAGCCTGCGGCATTTGCTGGCGCTGCCCTTCGATCAAATCAAGGTGGACCGGAGTTTCGTGAATGAGATGGTTATCCGCCCGGAGAGCCGCAAGATTGTGTCAGCGGTGGTGGGGCTGGGGCAGAGTCTGGGCCTGGTGACCCTGGCGGAAGGCGTAGAGACGCGCGAGCAGGAGAAGATCCTGCTGCAGACCGGGTGCAACCTGGCACAGGGATGGCTGTATGGGCGTCCTCTGGCCGCAGACCAGATTCCGGAGATGCTGGCCGTCCCGGATCGCAGCGGGTTGGCCCAGTTTGCGATGCCGGTGGGGAAGAAGCGGATGCTGGGCGTTGGGTAAGACGGGCGCAGCGGCAGCCTTCGCAGCGCGATAACCCCTAAAATCAGCGGAACGAATGGTGTTTCTCCGGCGTATTGTTTCCTGCAAGGGGAAATGGGCTATGAGAATCCGCTTTTTGTGGCAGGCAATGGTGATTGGCACGCTGCTCTCCGCGGCTGGTTGCCATGTGCAGGTGGACAAGGGCAAGAACGGCGACGACAAGAACGTCAAGATCGATACGCCGCTGGGCGGGCTGCATGTGCGTTCCGACCAGACTGCAGCGGGAGATCTCGGCTTACCCGTTTATCCTGGCGCGCAGATCAGCCCGGACAAGGAAGGCGACAAATCCGCCGACGTGCACATGGGCTTTGGCCAGTGGCAACTGCACGTGAAGGTAGTGACCTACCAGTCTCCTGACGCGCAGGACAAGGTGCTGGCTTTCTATAAGGACGCGATGGGCCGTTTCGGAGTGGTGCTGCAATGCGATGGCAATCATCCGGTCGGGACGGCCACCATTACGGCGCAGGGGCTTACCTGCAAAGAAGATTCTCACTCGCGTGTAAAGATTAATGGGAATGGCACCAGCATTACCGACGACAGCGGACTGACGCTGAAGGCCGGATCGAAGCGGCACCAGCATATTCTGGCGTTCAAGACGACCAGTGAGGGGACGAAGTTTTCCCTGGTTGAGCTGCAGTTGCCGGAAGGCCTGGACGGCGACGAATCGAAAAGCGATTAACCTTCAAACGGTTTTGGCGCAGGGGCGATCAGGGGTCCGGCTGCGCGCAGAATCCCGCATTGCACTCGCCGCTCGCGTGCGATAGGGTCAAAGCATGGACCTGGTGTGCCATCGCTGCGGCAATGCCCTGCATGAGGGTGAAGGATTTTGCGTCCATTGCGGCGCTCCGCAGTTGATGGTGGAAGCCGCGGATGCGACGGTTCCGCCGCCGCCGCCCATCCTGTTTCGCGGCGACACGCATAACGTGGAATGGCGGATTGCGATTACTTCGGCGCTGATTGTCGCGCTGCCGGTTGGGTTGCTGGCTCCGGTGCCGGGAGGCTCCCTGTTTGCGATTGGGGGCGGGTTCGCCGCCATTGCGCTGTATCGACGGCGCAGCGCGGCTTTTACCGACGGACGCATTGGGTGGCGGGTCGGATCGATTTTGGGCATGGCTGCCGCCGCGGTGGCTGGCGTGGCCGATGCGCTGCGGATGGTAGTGGAGCGCTACATGCTGCATCAGGGAGCGGCGATTGACGCGGAGTTCACCAACTTTGCGCAGCAGGCTGCGGACCAGATGCTGAAAACCAATCCCGAAGCCGTGCAGCAGGCCCCGCAGATATTTCACAATATGGCGAACTTCTGGCTCTCGGCCGATGGGCACGCGGCGATTGGTCTTTCAGCGATTGCAGGTGTCGCGGTTAGCACGGTGCTGTTTGCTGCTACAGGGGCAGCGATTGCGGGGCGCATTCTGGCGATGCGCGCGGGCGTGCAGCGCAGCCTGTAATCCGCGATCGGCGATCCGCGATCAGCGATCAAAAAAACGCATGCGGTTTTGAACACATAGACGCTTGCGGCGCGGGGCGAGGCCTCGTATCATCGGCTTTACTCTTATGACAGAGCTGCAGACAGCCGCTACGCCCACACTGCGCGAGAAGGGGCGGATTATGTCCGCTTCAGAGATTGAACGGACGCTGGTCCGGCTCGCACACCAGATCATTGAGAAGAACAACGGCGCGGGAAACCTGGGCCTGGTGGGGATCAAGCGGCGCGGCGTGCCGATTGCCGAGCGCCTGGCAGCGCTGATCAGCGGTATTGAGAAGCATCCGGTCGATACGGGCGTGCTGGACATCAGTTTTTATCGCGACGATCTTTCGACGCGCGATGTTCGCCCGGTGGTCGTCGAGGGCTCGCTGGGGTTCGACGTGAACGGCCGCGACGTGATCCTGATTGACGACGTGCTGTACACGGGACGGACGATTCGCGCGGCGCTGGATGCGCTGTTCGATCACGGGCGGCCGCAGCGGGTGCAGTTGCTGGTGCTGATCGATCGCGGACATCGGGAATTGCCGATTGAAGCGACCTTCGTGGGGCGGTCTGTTCCCACGTCGGCGCGCGAGATTATTGAAGTGAAGCTGAAAGAAGTGGACAACGACGAGCAGGTGCTGCTGGTTGAACGGGTCTAGCTGAGCGGGACTGATCCGCAAATACTGGACCGCCTGGTTTTGGGCGGCGTAACGCAGCAAGAATGATTCGGGGAGATGGCGCAGACGAGGAAACCATCCCGCAGCAAGCCGCAAAAAACCTCCGCAATTCCTTTTTTTGAGCCTGCCCTTTTTCAGAGGGCCATCCATCCGCAGTCTGCCATTTCGGCCAGCGATTTCTCTGTCGCTGAGATTCGGCGGATTTTGCTCTCGGCCGATACGCTCGAAAAAGAAGAGCCGCTGCGCCGGGCGAAACGGCTGGCGAAGCGCCGTGTGGCGCTGCTGTTTTACGAATCGAGCACGCGGACGCGGACTTCGTTCGAACTGGCCGCGAAGGCGCTGGGAGCGGATACCACGCTGGTGAGCTCGCTTTCGTCGAGCATCGAAAAAGGCGAATCGCTCAAGGACACAGGGATCACGCTGAAAGCGCTGGGGGCAGAGTGCATTATTCTGCGCAGTCCTTATTCGGGCGCGCCGTATCTGCTGGCTCGCGCGACGGGCTTGCCGGTGCTGAATGCCGGAGATGGCATGGCGGAGCATCCGTCGCAGGCGCTGCTGGATTTGCGAACGATGCTGCGGTTTCGTGGCATCAAAGCAACCGCGATCAGCGAGAAGTGCCTGCGCGGCGTGACTGTCACGATTTGCGGGGACATTCTGCACAGCCGCGTGGCGCGCTCGAATTTGTTGACGCTGCCGCGGCTGGGGGCGCAGGTGATTCTGTGCGGGCCGCCGGAACTGCTGCCGGAGATTGCGTCCAGCATGGGGCCGGGGATTCAGGTGGAGCGCGATTTTGATGCGGCGCTGCGGCGGTCGCAGATTGTGATGATGCTGCGCATTCAGGCGGAGCGGCTGGCGGGGATGAAGATCGACCTTGACGACTATCGCCGGCGCTACCAGGCCAACGCGGACCGCATGGCGGCGCATGCGCCGGAGGCGCTGGTGATGCATCCGGGGCCGATTATTCGCGGGATGGAGATTACGAGCGAAGTGGCGGATGGTCCGAATTCGGCGATTGCGGAGCAGGTGCATCACGGCGTTCCGATTCGCATGGCACTGGTGGCGCGCGCTTTGGCTGGCGTGAAGGTTGATCGCCGATGAAGAGTTTGCTGATTCGCGGCGGACGCGTGGTGGATGCGGCGACGAAGATGGATGCTGTGCGCGATGTGCTTCTGCGAGATGGGAAAGTGGCGGCGATCGATGCGCCGGGAAAGATCAAGGCTGACGGCGCGGAGGTCTTCGATGCGAAGGGGTTGGTGGTTGCGCCGGGGCTGATCGACATCCACGTGCATTTGCGCGAGCCGGGGCAAGGCTACAAAGAGACGATTGCGAGCGGGACGGCGGCTGCGGCGGCAGGCGGATTCACAACCGTTTGCGCGATGCCGAATACGATTCCGGTGAACGACTCGCCGGAGATTACGCGGTGGATGCAGGCGGCTGAGCGGGGAGCTTCGGCGCGGGTGTATCCGATTGCGGCGGCGACGCGCGGATCGATGGGCGAGTCGCTGACCGACTACGCAGCGATGAAGGATGCGGGCGCGGTTGCGGTGACCGACGACGGCAAGCCGATCCTCGGCGACGCGATCATGCTGGAGGCGCTGCGGGCCGCGGCGCAGTTGGGGCTGCCGGTGATTCAACATGCGGAAGACACGCGGCTGACCGGCGGCTGCTCGATGAATGCGGGCGCGCTGGCGTTTCGGCTGGGGCTGCGCGGCATGTCGATTGAAGCGGAGTCGGGGCTGGTGGAACGGGACATTGCGCTTCTGGAAAAAGTGAAAGGCGGACATTTGCACGTTGCGCATCTCTCGACGAAGAAGGCGCTGGATGCGGTGCGGGCGGCGCGCAAGGCGGGGCTGCATGTGACGTGCGAAGTAACGCCGCACCATTTTGTGCTGACGGAAGAGCGCATCGGGCACTACGACACGAATGCGAAGATGAATCCGCCGCTGCGCACGGAGAGCGATCGCGCGGCGATGATTGAAGGGCTGCTGGACGGGACGGTGGACGCGATTGCGACGGATCATGCTCCGCACGCGGCGCATGAGAAGGAACAGGAATTCGATCGCGCTCCGAATGGGATTACCGGCCTCGAGACTGCGCTGGGGCTGGCGATTTCCGTGCTGCATGTCCAACACAAGATGCCGCTCGGGGCGGTGCTGGCGCTGCTGACCAGCCGTCCGGCGGCGGCGCTGGGATTGCATGGGCGCGGGAGTTTGACCGTTGGTGCGGCGGGCGATGTGGTGGTCTTCGATCCAGCAGAGAAGTGGGTATTTCGCGCGGCGGATTCCAAATCGAAGTCGAAGAACACGCCGTTTGACGGGTGGGAATTCCAGGGGCGGGTGCGGCTGACGGTGAGCGAAGGGCGCGTCGTTTTTCGGTGAGCCCTCAATGATTGTCTACAAGATGGATGTCCTCGAGGATGTCCTGATAACCGTCGCCCTGATCTTGATTGGGTGGGAATGGTGGCACAGTTTTGCGCGGAAGCGCTGGACCGTATCGCTGATCATCGCGACAGTCGAATGTCTATGGTGGTTGCTTGCGCTTTTGTGGGGCGGGGCGTTAGGTCCGGATTACTCGAATCTGCACTTTTTCATTTGTGCGGGGAATGTTGCGGGAGCACTCATTGCTGCGATTGTTGCTGCTGCGTTCCGGTCGCAGCGCAGCCTTAGAGTTTTCGTTGCGTCTGTTTCATTGGCTGCCGTCTGGTTCTTCGCGCTTGCCATCATGTACGTGGTGTAGATCGGGCGCGCCCGGCTGCAGAAACGCCGATTCGTTCAGCGACGCTTCTTCTTTTTATTCTTTGGAAGTTTCTTGAGATTCGGCGGGCGATAGCCGCGATGCTTGCCGGGTTTGGCGGGACGCGCAGGCTCGGGGCGGGGCTTTTTCTTCTTCGCCTGAGGTGATCCGCCCGGCTGTTTCGCCAGCACGGATTCCTGTTCATCCAAGATGGAAAACTGCAGGCGCTTCTCGACGGCGTCGATGCGGTCGAGCACGACGCGCACGCGTTCGCCGACGGAGAATTTGCGGCCCCAGCGGTCGCCAATGATCTGGCGCGTGTTTTCGCGATAGGTGTAGTGGTCGTTGTCGTACGCACCGAGCGTGTGCAGCGGCACCAGGCCTTCGACGAACAGGTCGTCCAGTTCGACAAACAGACCGTATTTTGTTGCGTTGAGAATCATGCCGCTGAAGTCTTCGCCTACGCGGTCGCGCATGAATTTGATTTTTTTCCACTCGACGAGTTCGCGCTCAGCATCGGCGGCGCGGCGTTCGTTCTCGCTGCACTCCTGTCCGATGGACGAGAGTTCACCTTCCGCAATCGGTTCAAGGGCAGCTTTGTGCGGAGTGTGATGCTCTTTCGCAGGCTTTGATTTTGCGTGCGGCTCGCCTTCCGCCAATACACCGTGGCCATCGATGCCGGCATCGAGCAGGGCTTTGGCGATGCGGTGGACGATGAGGTCGGGGTAGCGGCGAATGGGCGACGTGAAATGCGTGTAGCAGGGCGCGGCGAGGGCGAAGTGGCCTTCGTTCTTCTCGCTGTAGCGCGCCTGGCGCAGGGAGCGGAGCATGAGGAAGGAGAGGATGCGCTCCTCGGGCTTGCCCGCGATCTTCACGGTGAGCTTTTGATACATGCGCGGCGTGATGGGAATATCGCCGGTCACTTCGTAGTTGCGCGGGGTGCGGCTGCCGCCCTGCTTGTGCTCGCGGCGTTCGCTTTTCATGCGGAAAGTTTTGACCGGCAGGCTGCCGACGCCAAGGGAATAGCCGAAGGCGGCGGCGATTTCCTCGAATTCCGCGACGCGGCGCGGCTCGGGCTTTTCGTGGATGCGGTAGAGCGAGGGGACGCCGAGGTTTTGGATCCACGAGGCGACGCACTCATTGGCGGAGAGCATGAATTCTTCGATGAGGCGATTCGCCCAGTTGCGTTCGGAGCGGGTGACGGATTTCATGGCGCCGAATTCGTCGAACTCGATGAGGGGTTCGGGGAGATCGAAGTCGATGGAACCGCGGCGCTCGCGTTTGCGATTGAGAATGCGCGCCAGCTCGATCATGCGCTCGAATTCCGGAACGAGGGGCGCGAACTCGGCGCGCGTTTGGGGATCGCCTTCGAGGATGCGGTGGACCTGGGTGTAGGTCATGCGGCGGGCGGAGCGAATGACGCCCTCGCAGACTTCGTAGTCGAGAATGTCGCCCTGGGGATCGATGCGCATGAGGCAGGAGAGGACGAGGCGATCCTCGTTAGGGCGCAGGCTGCAAATGTCCGTCGATAGTTCCTGCGGGAGCATGGGAATGGCGCGGTCGGGAAAGTATACGGAGGTGCCGCGCAGGCGTGCCTCGAGGTCGAGCGGCGTGCCGGGCTGGACGTATTGCGCGACGTCGGCGATGTGGACCTGCAATTCCCAGGAGCCGTCGTCGTGGTGGCGAACGAGGACGGCGTCGTCGAAGTCGCGCGCGGTTTCGCCATCGATGGTGACGATGGGGAGGCCGCGGAAATCGCGCCGCTGTTCGACTAATTCGGAATCGAGATGAGCCACTTCGCGCGCTTCCTCGAGGACGGCATCCGGAAAAACGCGGGGCAAATGGTGTTTGCGGATGACCATCTCGACGTCAACGCCGAAGTCATCCTCGCCGCCCAGCACTTCGAGGACGCGGCCCTGCGCGGGACGCGTGGAGGAGGGCCAGTCGGTGACTTCGACGTCGACGACCAGGCCTTCGAGGTTGTCGTGGTGGGCCGCAGCGCGGGCTTCCGATCCGAGGACGCGATGCGGCGTAGCGGATTCCGCAGTGGCGGGAATTTCGAGGCCGAGGGGAATGGCGATGGGCTGGGTCATGCGCTCGTCGAAGGGGACGACGAAGTGAGCGCGTTCGTGATCGCGGCGGGCGTAATGAAAAATGCCCACAACGGTCGCGTTGCGACGCTGGAGGACGCGAAGGACGCGGCCGGAGCGGCGATTGTCGCCACGGCCGAAGCGAGGCGGGGCCAGCTCGACCAGCACCTCATCGCCCTGCATGGCGCCGCCCATTTCGCCGGGGGGAATGAAGACGTCCTGATCGATGGGGGCGCGCGCTCCGGCGGCAGCCGGATTGGGGCGAACAAAACCGTAGCCGTCGCGATGGAGATCGAGGCGTCCGGCGACGAGGTTATCGCCACGCAGGCCGGGCAGGTGTCCGCGGGCGGGCTTGCCTTCGGTGGGCGCGGTTTTGGGGATGGACCAGTGATCGCCGTCGGTCTGCACCAGCTGGCGCTTCCCGGTGAGCCGGCCGAGCTGCTCGCGGAGCAGGCGGCGCTCCTGGCCGCCGCCGAGGCCGAGCTCGCGCACCAATTGCTTGTAGCCGGCGCGGCTGTTGGGCAGGCGCTCGATGTGGCGGAGCAATTCGCGGTCGTTCATCGCTGCACCGATGGTAAAGGAAGCTGCTGAACGGACGCGGAGGGGGTTACTACGGATCATGCTCCAAAGCTGCGTTGATTGCATTTTTGGCCGAACAGCCGGGATGTTCCGCCGGAGACAGGAAGGTATACTCGTCGCAGGAGTCTGACATGGTAGCCGTCGGCATTTTTATCGCGATATTTGTAGCCCTTTTTGTGGCCGTTCTGCTCCCGCTCATAATGTCGGGAGAGCGGTGGAGAGCAGCGGAGGAAAAGGCGCGCGCGCGCCGTATCGCTGACGCCAGGATGAATGCAAGGCTCCTGAGACTTAACCTCTGATTCGTTCCTGAACGCTCTCCACCCATCCATCAACGCAAATGCAGGACGCTACCCTACTTCGTAGCGATGATGCCGATTTTGTGGATCTGCGGCGGTTCGGAGAGCAATTCTCCGGCCTTCGCCATCAGGGCCTTGGCGATTTCGCCGTTCAAATGCGCTTCGCGTCCGGCTTCGTCCTCAAAGGTGTCAAAGATGCCGTAACGGCCGTTGCCCTCATTGATTGCATACCAGGTAACGGTGCCTTTTTCGTTCTTCGCTAATTCAGCGCCTTGTTTCAGAAATGCTTCGACTTCGGCTTCTTTGCCCGGTTTGGCTTTGAGCATGCCGAACAACGCGTATTTGACCATGACTGGTGCTCCTTTTCGGATGGGGAAAGCCCTTCGATCAAGGGGTTCTATAGCGAAAGATGCGGGGTGAGATGGGTGCGATTCGGTGATCACGGGGAACTGATTGAAATCGCGACGATGAGGCGGCTTTCTGCGGCTGGTTGTTGTTTTGTCCCCGGATATCCGCAATTGCGGATTTCCACGCGACAAAGAGGTGTGCCAATTTGCGAGAAGATGTTTAAGATGCAGGTAACGGCGGCATTGCGCGGAGGCACGAACTCCGGAGGGACGAGGGTCGGCGTTGCAGTTCTGCATGGACCCGGGCGAGTGATCCCGGAAGGCCAGGGGCAGGGCGCACCAAACATCAATATTTCTTGAGAAGGAAGGAATTTGTGACCATGTGGAAACCGAATCAACCAGGCAGCAGCAACAACCCGCCGAGCCCTGAGCCCGCGCGTCCGGCAACGCCGGCTGCACCAACAACCTACGACGCGAGTCCGCGTCCCGCTGCCACACCGGCGCCGCAGAGCGCCGCTTCTTCAGGCGAACAGGCCACCATCGGCAAGAGCCTGGTGATCAAGGGCGAAGTGACGGGGTCAGAATCGCTGTACATCGACGGCAAGGTGGAAGGGTCCATCAGCCTGCCCGGCAACCGCGTCACCGTAGGCCGCAACGGCCAGGTGGCGGCGAACATTTCCGCGCGGGAGATCGTCGTGCTGGGCAAGGTTCGCGGCAACGTGACGGCCAGCGATCGCGTGGACATCCGCAGCGAAGGTTCGCTGACGGGCGATGTGACCGCGCAGCGCATCTCGATTGAAGACGGCGCCTTCTTTAAGGGCGGCATTGATATTCGCAAGCCGGGCGCCAATGAGAAGGCGAGCGAGTCGAAGGCTGCGGCGAATGCCAACTCCGAACGGGCCGCAGTGGTGACGGTCTAGCTTTTTCGGGAACTTAAGCAGAAGCTCTCGCAGCGCACTCCGGCGAAGCAGCAGGCCGGCGTGCAGCAGCGGGAGTTTTTTGTTATGGGGCGCAGAGTGAACTGCGCAGGCGAACCGGCTAGCGGCCGCGCCGGAAGATGCGGTTGATGGCCCCCATGCTGGCAATGCCCATCCATTGCGTTATCCCGAAATAGATCGCCGCGTACGGGATGAGCACGCAGGGGCCGACGAGCAGCGGCCGGTGGAAGGGAAGCACGCGCTTGAGCGCGTAGGCGGCGGCTGCGGCCAGCAGAGCGACGAGCCAGAGGCGCGCGATGCGTCCAGCGCCCGATGGCACCGCGCCGATGCGCTTTTGCATGCCGTGGCGCAGCAACAGGAACTCGAGCCAGCCGGCGATGCCTGCTGAAAGGGTGAGGCCCGCGGTGCCCCAGCGGTGGTCGAGGCCGAGCATGCGGGGCAGGGGCAGGGCGCAAACGTATCCGAGCGCGAAGGTGAGCGTTACGCGGATCACGGCGAATTTGAGCGGCGTGCGCGTGTCGCGGAGCGCATAGAAGGCAGAGGAATAGAGGCGTCCGGAAGTGGAGGCGAGCAGGCCAACGGCGGAGCCGGCCAGCACGGCCCAGACGAAGAGCACGTCGGCGTGCTGGAAATGTCCGGAGCGGTAGATCATGGCGACGATCACGTCGCCGAGGATGACAAAGCCCACCGCTGAAGGAATGACGAAGAAGGCGATCTGCTGAACACCGGCCCTGAGACGCTGGCGGAGATTGGCGGCGATTTCTTCGGGCGTGCCGAGGGCGCTGGACATAGCCGGCAACTCCGCGGCGGAGACGGCCATGCCGAAAAGACTGACGGGCAGGGTGTAGAGCGTTTGCGCGTAGGCGAGGGCGGCGACGGCGCCGGTGCCGAGAAAGCTGCCCAGCCACGAATCGACGTACGCGCTGATTTGGACGACGCCGCGGCTGACGAAGACGGGGAAGAAATTGTTGCTGACGGTGCGGACGTGCTCGCTGGCGAGCTTGAGGTGCAGGCGCAGGGGCCACAGGAAACGCAGCACGGTGGGGAGCTGCACCGCGAACTGCAGCGCGCTGCCGATGACCGAGCCGATGGCGAGCAGCACGGCCAGGCGCGTGTCGGTATGATGACGCCCTCCCCAGAGGAGGGTGGTGATCATGGCGATGTTCCAAACGACCGGCGCGGCGTAGGAGAGGAAGAAGCGGCGGTGGCTGTTGAGGATGCCGAGGCACCAGGCGGAGAAGACCAGCAGGGCCGCGCCGGGGAAGAGGATCTGCACCAGGCGGATGGTGAGCTGGCGCTTGGCGTCGTGAAAGCCGGGAGCGATGAGATCGATGAGCCAGGGGGTGGCGAAGACTCCGGCGGCGACCAGGACGGTGGTAACCAGCAGCAGCAGGACGAAGACCGCTTCGGCGAGCTGTGAGGCTTCTTCGTGGCGATCTTCGGCGTTGAGCCGGGCATAGACGGGGATGAAAGAAGCGGAGAGGACGCCTTCTCCGAAGAGATTTTGCAGAATATTGGGAATGCGGAAGGCGGCGCGGAAGGCGTCGGCGGCGTCGGAATTGCCAAAGTAGTGTGCGAAGACGCGGTCGCGCACCAGCCCGACCAGGCGGCTGAGCAGAATGCCTGTGGCAACGGCAAACGCGTTCGCTCGGGTCGATGTGTTCCTGGACGGAGTTTCCAAGCCACGATTATATGGGGATGGAATTTGCTTCCTCGATCGGTAACTCAGCTAAACTGGCCCTTCTCTTCTATCCCTGCCCGATGAGGAATCTCGCATGTTCGCTCGACGTGTTTACGTTCTGGCTTTTGCTGGTTTGGCCGCTCTGTTTGTTTTCCCGCCTATGACCCAAGGACAAAAGGCAATCCGCGGAGACAACGGCGTGACGCTGCCGCCGCCCCCCGTGGCCACGGTGAACGTGGTGACGGACGACTACGACGGGACGAAGATCGACGATCCCTACCGCTGGCTGGAGGACGCGAAGGCTCCTGCTACGCGCGCCTGGATCGATGAAGAGAATGCGTACACACAGCAATACCTGGCGCAGATTAAGAACCGGCCGGAGATTGTAAGTCAACTCACGGCGCTGGAGCGGGTCGATCGCTACTCGATGCCCTCGGTGCATGGCGGAAAATACTTTTTCACGAAACGGCTCGCGGATGAGAACCAGGCGTCGATCTATATGCGCGTGGGATGGGGTGGGCAGGATCAGCGGCTGATTGACGCGACCAAGCTGAGCGCCGATCAGAACACCAACGTGAGCATCGGGGATATTTCCGATGACGGCAACCTGATGGTTTACGGAATGCGCGTGGGGGGCGCGGATGAAGAGTCGGTGCACGTTCTCGATATTCGGACGGGCAGGGATTTCCCTGACGTGCTGCCGTCGGCGCGCTATTCGGGCATCAGCCTCAGCCCTGACAACAGCGGCCTCTACTACGCGCGCTTCACGCACCAGGGAACGAATGTCTGGTTCCACAAATTCGGAACGGATGTGAGCGCGGACCAAAAAATATTCGGCGGCGAGTATCGCGGGAAGCAGTTGGGCGAGCTGGACCTGGTGAGCGTGCGGGTGAGCGAGAACCATCACTGGCTGATTGTGAACATCGCCCACGGCGTGCCGGCGACGAGCGAAGACATCCTGGTGCACGATCTGCGCACGCCGGGAGTGGATTTGACGCCGCTGGTCTACAACGTGCAGGCGCATGTGCGAATGCTGTCGGCCGGGGATCGCTTCTTTCTTGCGACGGATTACGAGGCGCCGAATACGCGCATTGTTGAGGCTTTGCCGGGCGAGGAGGCTTCGGCGTGGAAGACGCTGATTCCCGAGGGTCACGACGTGATCGCCGACGCGAGCATTGTGGGCGGAAAGATGTTTGTGTCGCGGCTGCACGATGTGAAGACCGAGACGACGATCTATTCGCTGGATGGGAAGCAGACGGGAACGCTGCAGTATCCGGGCATTGGGTCGGGATCGGTGGTGCGCGGACGGGCCAGCGAGAACGAAGGCTTCTACACCTTCGAGTCGTTCATCACGCCGGCCACGATTTACCGGTACGACGTGAAGTCCGGAAAGACGGACGTGTTCTTCGCGCCGAAGATTCCGTTCGATTCGTCGCAGTATGAAGTGACGCAGGTGTTTTACACCTCGAAAGACGGGACGCGGATTCCGATGTTCATTGCCGGGAAGAAGGGTCTGGCGCACGATGGACAGGCGCGGCTGCTGATGACCGGGTACGGCGGCTTCGATCTGCCCATGCTGCCGGCGTTCGATCCGGAATATGCGTGGTGGATGCAGCAGGGGGGATTTTTCGCGCTGCCGAATTTGCGCGGGGGCAATGAATACGGCGAGGCGTGGCACAAGGCCGCGATGTTTGAGAACAAGCAGAACGTCTTCGACGATTTCTTTGCCGCGGCGGAATACCTGATCGCGAGCCACTACACTTCGCCCGCGCACTTTGCGATTCGCGGACGCTCGAATGGCGGCTTGCTGATGGGCGCGGCCATGACGCAGCGGCCGGATTTGTTTGGGGCGATCTGGTGCGGGTATCCGCTGCTGGACATGCTGCGGTATCAGCGATTCGAATTCGGACGGCTGTGGACCACGGAGTACGGGAACGCGGAAAACGCGAAGGACTTTGCGTACATTCGCAAATATTCACCGTATCAAAACGTGAAACCTGGTACGGACTATCCGGCCATCATGTTCTTTACCGGCGACAACGACACGCGCGTGGATCCCATGAACGCGCGCAAAATGACAGCGCTGATGCAGGCGTCGAGCGGGGGCGACCGGCCGCCCATCGTGCTGCATTACTCGATCAAGGGGGGACATTCGGCCGGCGTTTCGCTGACGCAGTTGGTGAACGACCAGGCCGACGAAATGTCGTTCCTGTGGAACGAGACCAGCGGGCGCTAACGGATCGCATGGTCCGGGGCATTGTGTACCGGTTCTCCACAGATCCCACACCCCTCCACAGGATTTGCACCATTCCTGCGCCTTGTTGTGGGGCCGGGTGGGGCCTATGCTCCCTGGGTGGGGCGGGTCGGCCGAAAACTGCGGCTCCAGGAGCCTAAATTCTGCCGAGTCGCCCCATCCAGAGCCTTCCCGTCCGCATTTGGCGCGGATGCCCGGAATTCTCCACAGCGGAATGCCGGAATTGCCCCACTTGATACCTCCTTCCACAGGTAAAATACAAGATGTTGTGGTTCCCACTTGACACACACCATTAACAGAGCTACTTTCCCATCTGCGGCTCTTGAAACTTCCGTCCTGGCCCACTCAATTTAGCGGACCCGCATTCCACGATTTTGGAAGCGAAACCCGCTGGCGCCATGGGAGTTCTGGAACCGTCAACGGGTTCAGGGCTTTGTCGTTTTCCCGTGACCGGAACATCAGGGAGTGCGTCGTCTCCCGGTCGCGGTTATCAGTTTTTGCCCTCTCTGAGGGACGTATTGCAGGAATGATCAGCATCAATCCAGGAATAGAAATCATCCAGAAGGAAGGTAATACCAATGGCCGAGGCTTCCAGGAAATCTGTCACACTCGCCTCCACATCCGACGTTGCACACGGCGCCGGCCATCAGGCCCCCGGGACGCAGGTCCCTGCAACATCAGGAGCCGCTCTCCGCTTCCCGCGCTACTTCTCTCGCGCGACCGCCTCCCCGTACGACGAACTGCAGTGGGAGCGGCGCACGGCCGCGATTACGGACGCGGGCGGCAAGAACATTTTCGAGCAGAAGGACGTTGAAGTTCCGGTCGACTGGTCGATGACCGCGACGAACATCGTCGCCAGCAAGTATCTGCATGGGCAGATCGGGACCGCCGAGCGGGAGACGGGTGTCCGGCAGCTGGTGGGCCGCGTGGCCGAGACGATTCGCGACTGGGGTTTGGCGGGCGGATACTTCGCCACCCCGGAAGACGCGGCGATCTTCCACGACGAGCTGGTGCATCTGCTGGTAACGCAGAAGGTAGCCTTCAACTCGCCGGTATGGTTCAACGTGGGCTGCGACCGGCTGGAGCCGAATTCCGACGCGCAGAACTGGCACTGGAATGCGCATACCTGCGCAGTCGAGTTCTCGGTGACCGGCTACCGTTCGCCGCAATGCTCGGCGTGCTTTATCAACGCGGTGGAGGATTCGCTCGACTCGATCCTGACACTGGCGAAGACGGAAGGCATGCTGTTCAAGTGGGGCTCGGGCACGGGCACGAATCTGTCGTCGATCCGCGGATCGCTTGAGACGCTGTCGGGCGGCGGCACGGCTTCCGGCCCGTTGAGCTTCATGCGTGGGTTCGATGCGTTCGCGGGCGTGATCAAGTCCGGCGGCAAGACGCGGCGCGCAGCCAAGATGGTCATCCTCAACGTCGACCATCCGGACATCGTGGACTTTATCGAGTGCAAGTCGAAAGAAGAAGCCAAGGCGTGGGCGCTGATGCGGGAAGGCTACGACGGATCGTCGGGGCCGGACTCGGAAGCCTACAGCAGCATCTTCTTCCAGAATGCGAATAACTCCGTCCGCGTGACGGACGAGTTTATGCGCGCGGTGGAGAAGGACGCCGAATTCACCACCACCACGGTGAAAGAGAAGAAGCCGGTCAACACTTACAAGGCGCGGGACATTATGAAGAAGATCGCCGAAGCCACGTGGCAGTGCGGCGATCCGGGCATGCAGTACGACTCGACGATCAACCGGTGGCACACGTCGAAGAACACGGGACGTATCAACGCGTCGAATCCGTGCTCGGAGTACATGTTCCTCGATAACTCCGCGTGCAACCTGGCGAGCTTCAACCTGCTGAAGTTTGTTACTCCGGCGGGGACGTTCGATATCCCGGCCTATCGCGCGGCGATCGACATCATGATTACGGCGATGGAGATCCTGGTGGATAACTCGGGATATCCCACGGAAGCGATTGCGAAGAACTCGCATGATTACCGGCCGCTGGGCCTGGGCTATGCGAATCTGGGCGCGCTGCTGATGGCGTTCGGACTGCCGTATGACTCCGACGCCGGCCGCGACTTTGCCGCTACGCTGACCGCGATTATGTGCGGCGAGGCGTATCTGCAGTCTGCGCGGATCGCGGAGAAGTGCCCGGCGCTGGCTTCGGCCACGCCGCTCACGGCATCCGTCGATCGCAATGGCGGTGCGTGCCCTGGCTACTACGTGAATCGCGAGCCATTCCTCGATGTCATCCGCATGCATCGCGCGGAGGTGAATAACATCGGTAAGTCGCGGACGGCGGGCGATAAGACGTTCGCGGTTCCGCAATTCGACGAACTGATGACGGCCAGCAAAGAATGCTGGGACCAGGCGCTGGCGCACGGCGAGAAGCATGGCTACCGCAACTCGCAGGTGACTGTGCTGGCTCCTACGGGCACCATCGGCTTCATGATGGATTGCGACACGACCGGCATTGAGCCGGATCTGGCGCTGGTGAAGTACAAGAAGCTGGTGGGCGGCGGCATGATCAAGATCGTGAACAACACGGTTCCGACGGCGCTTTTCAAGCTGGGTTACAACAACGCGCAGGTGGATACCATCGTGAGCTACATTGACGCGACGGGAACCATTGAAGGCGCGCCGGGGTTGAAGCCGGAGCATCTGGCGGTGTTCGACTGCTCGTTCAAGCCGTCCAAGGGCACGCGCTCCATTCACTATATGGGCCACGTGCGCATGATGGCGGCGACGCAGCCGTTCCTTTCGGGAGCGATCTCGAAGACGGTGAACCTGCCGCACGATTGCTCGCTCGACGATATTGCCGAAGCGTATCTGGAAAGCTGGAGGCTCGGCCTGAAGGCCGTCGCGGTGTATCGCGATGGATCGAAGGGCGCGCAGCCGCTCAACGTTTCCGATGGCGCCAAGGCCAAGGAGATTAAGGGCAGCGGCGTTACCACCGAGATGAACAATGCCGCGGATCGCGTGTTTGCGGCGATGTCGTCGGGACACAAGCCTGCCGATGCGGACCTGAAGACACTGGAAGCGAAGCTGGCCGACAAGGTGGAAGTCGCGTCGAAGTCCATCGTCGCGGCCACCACAGCCTTCAACGCTGCGCTGGCCACGGTGGCGCAGAGCGAACTGCCGAACTCGCTGGACCATGCAGGGGCTCCGCCGCGCGCGGTTCGCCATCGCCTGCCGGAAGAGCGCGCTTCGCTGACGCATAAATTCTCAATCGCGGGGCACGAGGGATACATCACGGTGGGTCTCTATCCCAACGGGCAGCCGGGCGAGATCTTCATCCGCATGGCGAAGGAAGGGTCCACGGTTTCCGGGTTGATGGACAGCTTCGCGACCGCGGCTTCGCTCTCACTGCAGCACGGCGTGCCGCTGCGGGTACTGTGCGAGAAGTTCGCGCACTCGCGGTTCGAGCCGTCGGGCTGGACGGGCAACGAGCAGATCGGCTACGCCAAGTCGATCATGGATTACATCTTCCGCTGGCTGCAGTTGCGGTTCCTCTCCGGGCAGCAGCTGTCCCTGTTCGCGGGACTGGCGCCGGCAGCGCCTGCGGCGGAGACGGTGGCGGAAACGGGCACGATGCTGGCGCCGGAGCAGCACTCGCCGACGCGCGGCATGGGCGCAGCCTCCGCTCCGCTGGGCGGGATTGCTCCTGAAGTGGACGCCGCGCAGACGAAGTCGCACTCGCTGAGCGGGTCGATGGAAGATCGCGGCATCTATCATGCGTCGGACGCCATGAGGAGCATGTACGACATGGGCGACGCGCCGAGCTGCCACACCTGCGGAGCGATCATGGTCCGGAATGGAAGCTGCTACCGGTGCATGAGCTGCGGGTCTACGAGCGGGTGTAGCTAAGCCAAGAGTTAGGCGCATTCTTAGCTGCTCCTACCGCATCGGCAACAACAGGGAGAGGGCCCGGCCTTGAGCCGGGCTTTCCTTTGTGGCGGGGGTATTATTGCAGCGTGCACATTTCACACGAGATCTCAAAATCGCTTTCCCAAGCCGTGCGCGACGTGCTTTGGTTCAAGGACGACGTCAAGCGTTATCTGCGCAGTTCGAAGGTCCCTCCTCTCATTCTCAAAGAGGCAACGCAGCGGCTTGAGGCAGGGGAGGCCACGATCAAAGTTATCCCGGCGGTGCTAGAGCAATTGGAGAACTTCGGAAACTCCGGCGAAATCCCAATGAGGGCCATGCTCACGACGATGCACAACTGGAGCTCATTTGATGCGATCGATGAGCCGCGGCGTGGGAAGGCAAAAGCCTCCGTTCAGCGCCTACGGGAGGTTTATTCATCCTTTCAGGCTCAGAGCCAGTTCGAAGAACGTAAGGAAAGAGAGGAGCGAGAGAGGGCGGCGCAGGAGCAGCGAGTAAAAAGAGCGGAGATAACCGCGCTGGATCACACAAAATTGCAGTCGTTTAGGGATCGGTTCGAAACGGCGTACGTTCTGTCTTCGGAAAGAGAGAGAGGCGACCGATTTGAAGAGTTAATGAACGACATATTTGCCTACTACACCAGCCGCTCCGATGGGCCATTCAGCCGGTCCGGTGAACAGATCGACGGTCTTTTCTACTTCGATAATCATCCCTATTTCGTCGAAATCCGTTGGAAGAAGGAAAAGACTAAGGCCGCCGATGTATCGGTTCTCCGTGACCGGGCCACGGCTGGATTCGGCGGAGATACAAAGGCAGTATTCATTTCATTTGAAGGTTACAGCCCAGAATGTAACGAGCAACTCTCTGGCAGGGCAGGAGAGCGCGTGATTCTTATGGATGGAAATGACGTCATTGTTCTATTAGGCGGTCAGATAGGATTCGACGTGCTTCTCGCCGAGAAGCTGATGGATCTTGCGAAGGGGCAGCGAGCCTTCATAAGCGCGACTGAGATAGTCGCTAAAATCAAAGCGAAGGGGACTGGCGTATAGGTTTTTCGCGACGGAAGGGGCCACGGCACTTGCTACAATGAGATTTCCCCCGAAGAGGAGATCTCATGAAGTGGACGATTTCCGCCATAGGGCTGCTATTGGCGTGTGGCACTACAGTTAGCGCTCAGATGCTCGACGTCAAGATTATTGATCGGCAGGATAAAGCAGATGACTATAACTACGCTGCCGTCTACAACAACGTTGCTGTGGGAAAAACCTTCACTGTGCACGGCGCGACGTTTACACTGCAGCTCCCCGACGGACGTCTTGTTGTCGTCAACTGCGAGAGCAAGTTCGCCGAGCATATGGCTGGCCCCGTGGGAAATCGCCGGAGCTGTCGTGCGCCTCTCGTGGATAGCATCCAGGCCGATTTCAAGGGCGACAACGCCAAGCTCATTTGGCCGGTCAGCCTGGACGGCAAGAAAATGCAGTCGGAAACCTATAAGATTTTGGCGATCCTGGACAAGCCGCCCACAGGACACTGATTTCGGCCTCATATTACTCCCATGACCCAACCTGAACCCTGGCTTCGTGGCACCCACGCTGAAATCTCTGCCGTACTTCGAGCGGTCGTGCATGCGTTGGAACTGGCGCGGGAGGATGTGGACGCAGCTTGTGGGCCTTTGAGCGACGAAGCTTTGCATGCGCGGCCTGGGGGCGTTGCGCCGATTGCGTTTCATCTGCGCCACATGGCGCGCAGTCTCGACCGCTTGCTGACTTATGCTGAGGGCGGGCAGCTCAGTCCCGCGCAACTGGACGCGATGCGCGCGGAGATGGATGCGGGCACTCCGAAATCCGAATTGCTGGCCGAATTTCATGCCGGGCTGGATGACGCGGTGCGCCGCGTTCGCGCGTTTGCCGGGAGCGACCTCGAACAGGCGCGGGGCGTGGGCCGCAAGGCTCTGCCGACCAGCGTTGGCGGACTGCTGGTGCACTGCGCCGACCATACACAGCGGCATGTTGGACAGACGGTGACGACGGCGAAGATCGTTGCGGCTGGGCGTTCATCACAAGAAGCTTGAAGTCACGCTTGACAGGATGCCTCGGGGGCTGAAGCCCAAATCTTCGTGGGTTAGCAGAGTGCGCGGGATGAATCCCGCGCCTACCTGGCTGTTCTGCAAGCTGCGAGCCAAGTCGCATCGATCGTGATTCCGAATCACAACTGAACAACACGCTCACGCACGCCGGGTGCCAGATGGTTTGCTGCGTCTCAAGGGCCGGCGAGTGTCCGCCGATGATACAGCTGAGTCATTTTCTCCCGAGATTGGTCGACGCCCCTGGCGCGAACTTCGTTTTGGGAGCCCTTGAGGAGGGGAATTATGGCACTGGGAGTGTTGAACAACATATCGACGACGTTTGCAGAGAACAATTTGAACCAGACGCAGGCGTCGCTGCAGACTGTGCTGCAGCAACTTTCATCGGGATCGCGCATCAATTCGGGCGCGGACGATGCAGCGGGCCTGGCCATCGCGGACGGACTGGAGGCGAACTCATCGGCTCTGACGCAGTCGGCCAGCAATGCGATTGCGGGCGCTGGTTTTCTGCAGGTAGCGGATGGTGCGCTGTCGCAGGTGACGAATCTGCTGAACCGCGCGGTCACGCTGGCGACGGAGGCCGGCGGCGGCACGTTGTCAAGCTCGCAGCTGAGCGCGGCACAACAGGAGTATGGGGACATCCTGTCGCAGATTGGGACCATCGGCGGCAGCACGGAATACAACGGGATCATGGTGTTCAATTCAGGCGCCGGCACGTCGAGCAATCTGGTACCGGGAGCGTTTACGCAACCCGGTGGGGCAGGCACACCGCTGGAAGTCACGCTGACGCAGGGCGATACGCTGAGCGGTTCGATCACCATCAGCTCCGCGGGAGGTGCGCATC
Organism: Acidobacteriaceae bacterium; assembly: GCA_035482355.1. Lineage (GTDB taxonomy): Bacteria > Acidobacteriota > Terriglobia > Terriglobales > Acidobacteriaceae > Palsa-343. The sequence goes on from DATHQV010000241.1 coordinate 24,060, forward strand.
CCGGCATGGACATTGTGAACCTTGGCGCCTTCAGCGGTTTGGCGAGCGCAAACCAGCAAACCGCCAATGCCGCGGCGACCGCGCTGGCGCAGAGTCTGAACGTTGTTCTGGGGACGACTACCGGATCCACGTACGCGGTGTCGGTGGCGGCGGGTGTGGTGTCGATCGCGACCAGCGGAGGCGGCAGTGCGTCCGAACAGCTCGGCGTCACAGCGAGCAATGCCTCCGAAACTCCGCAGAGTGCAACAGCGATCGATATCTTCGCGAGCGACGGAACGGCGAGTGGTGGCGATAACTACGGCGTCACAGTGGGCATGCTGACCGACAGCGACGTGGGCGCCTCCGACAGCAATTCAGCGGAAGGCACACTGGTGACAGCCACCGTCGGCAGCACGGTTTACGACGGAGGCACATCGGCGGGAGGCGGCAGCGGAGCCAGCCTGAACGGGACGAATCTCAACAGCCAGGGAGATGCGGAGGCGGCGCTGCAAACGGTGACCAATGCTATTACCGCCGTGGCCTATCAGCGGGGCCAGGTGGGAGCAAACATTAACACGCTGACGGCCGCGTCAAACATTGCCACCTCCGAGCAGACCAATGTTGAAGCAGCGGAGAACACGATTACGGCGACGGATTATGCTGCGACGACGGCCAATATGTCGAAGTACGAAATCCTGACGCAGACCGGGATCAGCGCTCTGGCTCAGGCCAACAGCACGGCGCAACTGGTAACGAAGTTGCTGCAGTAATCGGGATTAAGCAACAGGAGGAATGCATGCGGGAAGAACAATGAGTCCATGGGGGTGGTGATTTCGCTTGACACACTGCAAGTGCGGCAACTAAAGTTGCCGCACTTCAGGCGAGGTTCACCCCCATGAGGCCATTGGCTTGTTCCGTCGCTGGTGTGTTTCTGCTGGCCGGTGCGTATATCGCGCAGGCGCCCACTCCGGCTCCTGCACAGAACACAAAGTCAGTTGTGACGAAACCACTCCCAGCCACGCGGCCGCCGCAGCGCTCCGTCCATAAGCCTGAGTCAAAACAAGACGCAGCGTATGAGCAGGCGACGCGCGAGATGCATGTGGCAGCAATGAAAAGGGCGCATGCGGGGCCCGACGGACATCCGGCTCCCGACCTCAGCGTCAGGGGGCTTGCGCATTTTCAGCGGATGAAAGTGGTCACGCTGCTTGATCCAGGTGCGCAAAATCCTCCCGCCCAAAAGCCCTGACGCTGGCAGACAGCTCTTCGTCCCTGAACCGGCAATACAGGAGAAATCCCGATGAAACGAAGCGTAGCTCTTTGTGCTTTCGCTGTTCTCGCCGCCGCTGCGCCGCTGTGCCACGGACAGGCGTGGAAGGAGTTTGGCCCCGAACCGTTCGATGGGTCGGGCTACACGAACGCATCCGGTGCCACGCTGTCGGGCATTATTACGGATATTGCGATCGATCCGAAGGGCCAGTTCGACACAACGATGTACGTGGCAACGGGCGGTGGCGGCATCTGGAAGACGACGAATGGAGGAGCCACCTGGGAGATCAAAAGAGATGCGATGCAGGGCCTGTTTTTCGGGGCGGTAGCGCTCGATCCGTCCGATGCGTCGATTGTGTATGCGGGGATGGGGGGGCCTTACTGCTGTTTCTCGAACTACGGCCTGTTTCGATCGAAGGATAGTGCGGATCACTGGTCCGCGCTGAATCCCAATGGAATATTTAACAATCTGGCGATTAATGCAATTGTTTTGCCTTCATCGAAGGTAATTCTGGTTGCCACAAGCGGCGGCCTGTTTAAGTCGGTTGACAGTGGAGAGCATTTCGGCAACGACTCCAGTTTTTCCAACGGAAATCCGATTGCGATCCATACGCCTCAGGGAAGCGTGAGCAACGGCATCATTTCCGATCTGAAGCTGGATACTGCGAATTCCTCGATCGTCTATGCGGCGATTAATGGGGCAGGCGTCTACAAGTCCACCGACGAGGGGTCAACATTTCCAGCTTCCGGCAAATTATTCAGCGCCGCCAGCTTTCCGGGTGGCGTTACGGGCAGCGACGTCGACATCAAATTCGCGCAGTCGACGCTTCCCAACAACCAGACGATGTACGCGTTTCTCTGTCAGGGGGCGAATCCGCAGGCGTGCGGCATGATCAAGTCCGTCAATGGCGGCAGCCACTTCACGACAATCTCGATGAACCTCAGCGTCAACCAGGGCGATTACGACCAAATTGTTGCCGTCGATCCGCAAAATGCGAACGGTTTGTATGTCGGTCTGCGACAACTTTATTACGTGAGTGACGGCGGCGCGGGTGGAATCACTTCTTCGAATCAGATTGACGTGAACGGACCGCATACCGATGAGCATGCCATCGCATTCAGCCCGAAGTCGCATTACACCAGCAATCCGACGCGCGTTTACATCGGCAGCGACGGCGGCCTTGCAACCACCGGGGGGAACGGAGCTACTCCTGGGTCGCCGTGGGCGTACCTCAACCAGGGATTTTCGACCGCGCTGCTGTACAGCGTCGATATAGGCCGGGGCGACGCAGCCAATAACGGCTACTCCTACGGCGGATTTCAGGACAACGGCACTGCCGCGCTGACGCCGCTGCAATCCGGCACGGCGTGGCAGTTCCAGTGTTGCGGCGACAGCAGCAGCGTGGCGGTGGATCCCACGAATCCGAAGCATGCTCTCACGTTGAACGACGGATGTCTGCAATCGACCACTGACGGAAAATCCTGGTCGACCTGCAGTTCAAGTCCTCCGTCGAAGGCGGTGGCGCTTGGCCTGGTGAGCTACGACCCGAACGGTGGTGTGGCGTATGCAACAACCAGTCCGATTGGGGGTCTGAATCAGCCGCAGCTTTTCCAGATCTTTCAGAGCAAAGACAACGCATCGACTTTTCCGCTGATGCACACTTTCTCGAAATTGATCACCGTGATCGCGCAGGCAAAGGGCAATCCGAACCTAATGTGGCTGGGGATGAGTGACGGGTCACTGCGGATCACGACCAATGCATTGCAGGGAACCGCAGCCACGTGGAAGAAGATCACCGTGAACGGCGCTCCTTCAAGTCAGCAAGTGCAGGGCATCGCCATCGATCCGACCCATCATTCCACGGTGCTGGTGGTGTATGCGGGATTTTCCGGATGCACCGATTCGCAACCGGGGGGAGGGAGCGACACCTGCTCATCGTCCACGGCTGAGCCGCCGAAGCACATTTTCCGCACTACGAATGCAGGGGACCATTGGGATAACGATGGAGGGAAAGCCGGGGGAGGAGACAACAATTTGCCGGACCTTCCGCTGTACGCTGTGACGATTCTGGGGACGACGTCACCGCACACCTATATTGTTGGCAGCGACGTTGGCGTGATGCAAAGCGCGGATGACGGCAAGACATGGCAGGTGCTGGGGACCGGCTTTCCACCGGTGCAGGTTACGTCATTCGCACTGGACTCCAGCGTGAGCCCGTTTGTGCTGCGCGCAGCGACGTTTGGGCGAAGCGTCCTGGAACTGCGAGGTTCGTGCCCACTCTGTCCTCCCGCGCCCAGCTGCCCCAAAATGACCGGATGCAGCGGCCCGGAGACGTGGAGCTATCAGCTCACATGCACGGGGATGGACGTGGGCATCATCTATAACGGAGGGTGTCATATGACGTCGGGCGAGCCAGAGAATTGCTATGCCGGGTTCAATGGCAGGTCGTCGGCCAGCGCGCAGTGGAGCGGTGGCGTTGGACCGCCAACCTGGTACGAGCCTGGCGACCAGGGAAGCCCGACGGTCTGCAGCCGGAACGATACCGGGCAGCAGAACTGCAAGATTTTCACTTTCAATAATTTGCCGCAGTGCGCGATTCCGACGGGACCGAATCCGCCGCCGGGCTGCCCGCAGGGTGAGAGGATGTGCACCAAATTCACGCCGCCGCGTTGCGTCCCGGATAACCAATGTCTGTTACAAAAAAACTCGCCGCAATGACCGGCGACGGCAGTCTGCGCGCGAAGGAACGCAGGGACCAGCACCGCCGCGGAAGGCTATCCGCCGCAGACACGATGAGGGTCTGCGAAAGCGATGGGGGCCTGCCGCCGACGAAAGTCAGCGCAGGCTTTCCGCGCATCGTTCAACTTGCTTCGTTTCAGGTGGTTGCGCCGGAATGTGCGCTCCGCAGCGGTACTCCGCTTAGGACGCTCTTTTCCGCAATTCCTGCTCAGCGCGCAGCCAATCCTCTTCAGGGTTGCCGTGCTTGTGGCCCCGCTCGGCCCAGAACTGGTGGGCGAGCTTCTCAATCGCTTCTTTGGAGATTGAAACGGGCTTGGTTTCGGTTTCCGGTACAGCCTTCGATGCCGTCTTGCGTGGTTTCGCGGGCGTTTTCCGGGCTTTCGTCGTCTCTGCCATTCGAAATTTTTCCTCTCTCAGGTAGTGGAGCGCGACGTCCAGGCTCTCCTCCTCAGGATACTAGAAATGGCTGCTTATCCGAAGTTACGAATGCGTGACAAGAATCTGAATTGCAAATGGGGGAAGGCTTATTTCATTGGGGATTTCAACTCCGCGCGGCATTCCGTTTCAAGCAGGGCCAGTAGCTGCTCCATGTGCTCTGTGCGAGTACGGAAGTTGACCGGGTTGATGCGGAACCAGGACTTGCCCTTCAATTCGGTTGTAGAGATCCAGAACTTGCCGCTCTTCTCCACGCGCTCCACCACCTGCGCGTGCAGCCGCTTGGCCTCGGCGTCGGTCAGAGTGTCGTCGAGGTAGCGAATGCAGATGGCGGACATGGGCGGCTCACAGGCCGCTTCGAATTCCGGATGTTGCGCGACCAGCGCGTACAAGTACCGCGCCTGGCGGAGATTGTTGTCGATCCACTCGCCGATTTGGCGGGTGCCGTAGCGTTTGAAGCTCATCCACACTTTGAGCGAGCGGAAGCGCCGCGACTGCTCGAATCCGTGCACATAGTATTGATAGCGCTCGTTCGCTCCTTCCATTTCATCGGTGAGGTAGGAGGGCTTCATGCCGAAGGATGCGGTCAGACGGAGCTCTTCTTTCACCAGGATTGCGCCGGCATCGAGTGGGGCGTAGAACCACTTATGCGGGTCGATGGTGACGGAGTCGGCGGACTCGAGACCGCGGTCACGGAGGGGCGCATCGTTCGAGAGCAGCATGCCGCCGCCGTACGCTGCGTCCACGTGGAGCCATATGCCTTCGCGATCGCAAATACTGCGCAGTTCGCGAATGGGGTCGACGGCTCCGGTGTTTGTGGTGCCGAAGACACCGACGATGCACATGGGTCGGATGCCGTGCGCTTTGTCGTCGGCGATGGCCGATTCCAGCGCATCGAGGCGCACCTGGAATTGTGCATCGGTGGGGAGAGCGCGCATCGCGTTGCGGCCGAGGCCGATGGCGTCGACGGCCTTGTCGACGGAAACGTGCCGTTCCTCTGAAACGTAGACCGCCCAGCGCTGCGAGAGGCCGTCGTGCTGGGCGCGGTCGCCGGAGACGGAGTCGCGCGCCAGCTTGAGGCCGATAAAGTTGGCCATCATGCCGCCGCTGGTCAGGTTGCCGCCAGCGTGTTCGCCGTAGCCGACGAGGCCGGTAAGCCAGCGAACGGTGCGGCGCTCCATGGCGACGCCCGATGGCCCGATAGAATATGCGCCGATGTTCTGGTTGAGGGCGGAGCAGAGGAAATCGCCAATGACACCGACGGGATTGGGCGATGGCGTGATGAGGCCCATGTAGCCGGGATGCCCGACGTGGGTGCAGTAGGGAAGCAGCTTTTCCTGGATTTGTTTGAGGACGTCTTCAGGCGGCGTGGGGTCTACCGGCAATGGCTCGTCGAAGAGCTGAGTGAGAAACCGCGGCTCGACGTCGGGGAAGACGGGCTTCTCTTCGATGTGTTCGAAATAATCGGCGAGCAGGTCGACGACCTGGTGGCCGAGCGTGCGAAATTCGGGGGCGTCCATGGAGTGCTCCTGAGTTTGGAGTTTAATCGAGCGGATGTGAGGGGCCTTCCCGGGGATTGCTGGCGAATTGAGCGGCACGTGAGGTGACGGCAGTCACGCAGCGTCAACGGTATAGTGCTGGAGAGCGGGTCGCGGCGTGCCGGCGGGCTGCCAATTTTGTGTTGAGGCGGTTGCGATTGAATCGACGATTGGTCTGCATGGTTTCGCTGCTGGCGGTGGGAATGTTGATGAGCGCGCACGGACAATCCGCTGCAATACCGGATGGCATTTCGCGGGCGCTGGCGCAGGAGCGAGCGGCGCGCGTTTCCGATTTGCATTACAAGCTGGCGTACAAACTCGTTCCCCATGCGGCTTCGACGGAGGCGACGGAGGAGATTCGTTTCGCGCTGCGCGACGCGGACGCGCCTCTGTTGCTGGATTTTCGCGACGGGCTGATTGCGGAATTGCGCGTGAATGGTGCGGTGGTTCCGGCGGCGATTGACCACGGCCATGTAGCGCTGCCGGTTGCAGCGCTGCGCAAAGGCGCGAATACGGTGGAGGCGCATTTCACGGCTAACATCGGTGTGGCCGGCAAGGCCATCACGCGCTTCAACGACCGGGACGATGGCGAGGAGTATGTCTATACCTTGTTTGTGCCGATGGATGCGAGCATGGCGCTGCCGTGCTTCGATCAGCCGGATTTGAAGGGGCGGTTCACGCTGGAGATCACGGCGCCGGGCGCATGGACAGTGATCGGGAACAGCGCGCCGCAGGGAACGAGCGAGGCGGGCGAAGGATTCCGCACGACCAGTTTCGGCGAAACGAAGCCGATTAGTACTTATCTATTCGCGTTTGCGGCGGGGCCGTTCGTCAACGTGCATCCGCAGGCAGGGATGCCGAACGTGTGGGTGCGGCGCTCGCAGGCGAAGAATGCGGAGAGCGCTGTGCCGGATGTGCAGGCGACGGCTGCTTCGGGAATTCAATCGCTCTCGAAATATTTTGCGCAGCCGTTTCCATTTCCGAAGTACGAGATGGTGCTGATTCCGGGCTTTGCGTATGGCGGGATGGAACATGCGGGCGCGACGTTTCTGCGCGAGGAGTCGGTGATTTTTCGCACTGCGCCGACGGCCATTAATCGCCTCAATCGCGATGTCGTGGTGCTGCACGAACTGACGCATCAGTGGTTCGGCGACTTTACGACGATGCGGTGGTTCGACGATTTGTGGCTCAAGGAGGGCTTTGCGCAGTACATGGCGTATAAAACGCTGGCGGAGCTGCGGCCGAGCGAGGACATCTGGCAGCGCTTCTATCAGTCGATCAAACCGGCCGCGTATGGCATCGATGAAACGCAGGGGACGACGCCGATTTATCAGGACATTCCGAATCTGAAGGATGCGAAATCGGCCTACGGCGCGATTGTCTACTCCAAAGCGCCGGGCGTGCTGAAGCAACTGAATTATGTATTGGGCGACGATGCGTTTCGCCGGGGACTGCAGATTTATCTGGCGCAGCATGCGTATGGGAACGCGACGTGGAGCGATTTGGTTGGCGCGTTTCAGTCGGCGTCGGGACGCGATCTGACGGCGTGGGCCGACATGTGGATCCGGCATGGCGGCATGCCGCGTGTGGATACGACGTGGAGTTGCGCGGATGGGCGTCTGAGTGCGTTGCGCCTTTCGGAGACGCCGGTGTTGGGTGGGGACGACGTGTGGCCGATTGCGACGGAAGTTGCGCTGGGTTACGCGGATGGTTCGGTGCGGACGCTGCGCGCAGAATTACCGGGCCAGTCGGCGGAGGTGCCACTGGGGCCGGGTGGAGAAGCTTGTCCGGCGTGGGTGTTTGCGAACAACGATGATCACGCGTACGGGCTGTTTCTGCTGGATGCGAAGAGCCGCGCCGCGGTGATGCAGCAGGTGGCCCACACTCCTGACCTTTTCCGGCGGACCTTGTTGTGGGGATCGTTGTGGGATTCGGTGCGCCAGGTGGAGCTTGATCCCGCGGCGTATGTGAAGCTGGCGCTGGATGCGTTGCCGGGCGAGCGCGATGAGTCGCTGGCGGCTTCGCTGCTGGGCCGTACGCAGGGGGCGATTCACCACTATGTGAGCGATGCAGCGCAGGCTGATTTTCTGGCGCGCGGCGAAGCGCTGGCGGCGGATCGGATGATGAACGATCCCGACCACGATTTGCGGATTGTGTGGTTTCGCAGCCTGACGGGTTTTGCCGATCAGCCGGCTGGGCGCCAGGCGATGAAGGACTTGCTCGATGGGCAGCGGACGATTCCCGGTGTAGAGTTGCGGCAGCAGGATCGCTGGTCGCTGGTGACGGCGCTGATGGCGTATGCGGACCCCGGGGCTGACGCCGTGTACGCGGCGGAGCAGAAGAGGGATCCCTCCGGAGACGGACGGAAGTATGCGTATGTGGCGCAGGCCGCGCGTCCGGATGCGGCGACCAAAGCGCGGTATTTCCAGGATTATTTGCATAATCCGGAGCAGCAAGAGGATTGGATTTCAAGCAGCCTGGGTGCATTCAATTACTGGAACCAGGCGCAGTTGACGGCGCCGTATCTGCAGCCCGCGCTGGAGGCGCTGGATCAGGTGAAGCGCGAGCGGAAGATTTTTTTCCTGGTGGGATGGCTGAATGCGTTTATGGATGGGCAGCAGTCCAGGGCATCGCTGGAGGCCGTCGAGCATTACCTGGCAACGGCGCATTCCGATCCTGATTTACGGCTCAAAATCCTGCAGTCGATGGACGAACTGGACCGGACGGTGCGGATTCGCGCGGCTTTTCCGCACTAAAAACCCTTGCTGATTTCCCCTTGCGCTTCTACAGGAGTTCGTGCAACGATGCTCCTGTAGATGCAAATGGGGTGCACATTTGTCGAACGAACGGATCGATCTTCCGCAGGGAACGCTGGATTTGCTGGTGTTGCGAACCCTCTCGCTGGGACCGCAGCACGGGTGGGCGATTTCAGAGCGCGTGCAGCAAATGTCGCAGGATGTTCTGCGGATTCAGCAGGGATCGCTGTATCCCGCGCTGCATCGGCTGGAGCGCCGCGGCTGGATCAAGGCGCAGTGGGGCGTTTCCGATAACAACCGAAAGGCGAAGTATTACGAGCTGACGCGCAGCGGGCAAAAGCAGCTGGAAGCGGAGACCGAGTCCTGGCGGAAGCTGACTTCTGCTGTGGCTCAGGTTCTCGGAGAGGTGTGAGCCATGTCGATGCTCAGCGATCTGCGATTTCGCCTGCGCGCGCTGTTCAGGCGCGATGCCATGGAGTCGGAACTGAATGATGAGCTGCAGTTTCATTTCGATCACGAGGTGGAGAAGCTCAAGCGAGCAGGCCTGAGCGAAGAAGCGGCGAGGCGGCGTGCGCGGCAATTGTTTGGCGGTCATGCGCAGGTGATGGAAGACTGCCGTGAGGCTCGCGGCACGAATTTTCTGGAGACGCTGGGGCAGGACGTTCGCTATGCGGGGCGGCAACTGCTGACGCATCCGGCGTTTGCGGTGGTGATGGTGCTGACGCTGGGGTTGAGCATCGGCGCCAACAGCGCGATTTTCAGCGTGATCAACAGCGTGCTGATCCAGTCGCTGCCGTATCCGCAGCCGAACCGGCTGGCTTACGTGTTCCTGTCGAACGCGCAGTATCCGAAATTTCCGCTGAATCCTTTTGATTTTCGAGATTTCCGGACGCGCAACAAGTCATTTGAGTCGATGGCCGCGATGACGCGGGGAGATTTGCAACTGTCGGGTGGCGGCGCACGCCCGGTGATGCTGCACGGGTTTCATATCACGTCCGGATATTTTCATGTGCTGGGTTTGCAGCCGCAGTTGGGCCGCGAATTCGATGAGAAGGCGGAGTTGCCGGGCAATCAGCAGCAGGTGATCCTGAGCGACCGGCTGTGGCGCTCGCAGTTTGGAGCGGACCTCAATATTGTGGGGCGCGCGATTACGCTGAACGATCAGCCATATGTGGTCACCGGCATTATGCCGGCCGGAACGCAGCATCCGGGAAACAACTACCACTCGCTTCCCTATGGCGAGGGAGTGGACATATGGTGGCCGTTCACGTTCGAGGGGGATCCATCCCATCGCGGGTCGCATTTTATGGAGGTCATTGGCCGGCTGAAACCGGGCGTCACGATGGCCCAGGCGAACTCTGAGTTGAACGCGATTATGACGGAACTGAGCCATGCGTACCCCGGCAACGATTCGGGTTGGAACGTGCGCGCAATTTCGCTGGAGAGCGAATTGGTGGGCGCGAGTCGCGCAATGCTGCTGGTGCTGCTGGGCGCAGTGGGGGATGGTGCTGCTGATTGCCTGCGCGAATGCGGCGAGTTTACTGCTGGCGCGGGCCAACACACGGCGGCGCGAATTTGCGGTACGGCTGGCCTTGGGAGCGCAGCGTGCGCGCCTGGTGCGGCAATTGTTGACGGAGAGCCTGGTGATTGCTTTTCTTGGCGGTGCGCTGGGCGTGGGGCTGGCCTTTGGCGGAGTGAAGGCGCTGGTGGCGCTGCTGCCGACGGGATTTCCGCGGGCGCATGAGATTCATGTCAGTTTGCCGGTGCTGGCCTTTACGTTCCTCATCACGGCGATGGCGGGCGTTCTTTTTGGATTGGTGCCGGCGCTGCAATCGTCACGGATCGCTCCCGGCCAAGGGCTGCATGAGGGAGGGCGGACGACGACGAGTGGCGGGCGTGTGGGCCGGCTGCGAAATGCACTGGTGATCGCCGAGGTAAGCCTGGCGTGCGTGCTGATGATTGGGGCGGGGCTCATGATGCGGAGCCTGCTCAACTTGCTGCACCTCGATCCTGGATTTCGGGAGCAGCACGTGCTGACCGCGTCGCTGTCGCTGCCGGTGGTGGAGTACAAGACGCCAGCGGTGGTTTCGCATTTCTACGAACAGCTGACGGAGAATCTAAGCTCGCTGCCTGGCGTGGAGAGCGTGGGAGCGGGGAGCGATTTGCCGTGGACGGGTTACGACGAGAACCTGGACGGGTTCACCATTGAAGGCAAACAGCCGCCGCTGCATCAGCACTTCCACGGGCGCTACCACGTGGCCACGGCCGGATATTTTCAGGCGCTGGGGATTCCTCTGGTCAGCGGGCGTTTCTTCAACGATGCGGACAAACCCGGCGCGCCGAGCGTGGTGATCATCAACCACACGATGGCGGTGAAATATTGGGGCAGTGAGAATCCGGTGGGCAGGCGCGTTGATTTCTTCGAGGATCATCCCACGGAAAAAGGTTGGACCACGGTGATTGGCGTAGTGGGCGATGTGAAGGATCAGCCCGACAGCCCGGGGGCCGAGCCTGCGTTCTGGTGGCCGAATCTGCAGCAGCTATGGCCGTTTCCGGAGATGTCGCTGGTGATCCGCGCGGGCGCTGATCCGGAATCGGTGATTGCAGGAATGCGGGAGACGGTGACGCGCCTCGATCCGGCGCTGGCGGTGGCCGATGTCCGCGAGATGGATCAGATTGTGCAGGGGCAAGCGACCACGCCGCGCTTTGCTTTCGTGCTGGTGGGGCTGTTCGCCGGATTGGCTGTGTTGCTGGCGGCGATCGGGATTTACGGAGTGATTGCGTATTCGGTGAGCCAGCGTACGCCGGAGTTTGGGCTGCGCATGGCGATGGGCGCGCAGCGGTCGGATGTGCTGCGGCTGGTGCTGATGCAGGCGGCGGCGCTGGTGCTGAGCGGAACAGCGGGCGGCATCGTGCTGGCTCTGATGCTGGGACACGTGCTGAAGAGCCTGATTTACGAAGTGAGCCCGACCGATCCGCTGACGCTGGCGGCGGTAGGAGCGATTGTGCTGGCGGTGGCGTTTTGCGCGTGCTCCATTCCGGCACGCAGAGCGACGCGCGTGGATCCGATGATTGCGCTGCGGGCGGAGTGACGATTCATCCGTAAATGAAGTCGTGGGGCTGGAGCAAGCTGCCGACTTTCGGCGACAGCTCCTTGAGGGGACCCATCCACTGGAGCTCGCGCTGGATGTCGGGGTGCAGCTGATATTTCTTCTGGACTGAGGCGATGCTGGCGCCCCCGACGACGTCGATCTTCGCGATGTCGAACTGGCCGAGGCCGGCCTGGCTGCAGTAGTTCAGGTAGCCGACCCAATCGGGATTGATGCCCATGACCTCAAGGCCGACGCGATCGGCGGCGATGAAATCCGTGGAGGCGATGGCGACGTGCGAGGCGACGGGCGTGCCATCGGAGGGACCATTGCCTTCCATGCCTTCAAAGCCATCGATGACGGCCAGGCCCCAGTTGGGTTGCAGCTTCTGCGCGGTCACCAGCATGTTGTAGTGCGTTTGGCGAATGCCCACGTGGTATTTGCGCTTATCGTTCCAGGGCAGATCGCCGGGCGCGCTGTGCAGAGGCGAGCCGAGAACCATGTTCTTGACCGACATGGTGGCGACCACGGTGTTATGCGTTTTGAGCATGGCGCTGCAGATGACGAAGGTATCGGGGTCGAGCACGCGGGCAGCGAGGCGGACGGGCGTGATGTGGAGGTCGGCATCGAGCACCGTAACGGTTTCGAATTTGCCTTCGCGGTTGAGGTCGACGAGGCTGATTTTCTGCGCACGCCGCTCGGTTGCGAGCTGGTTGTAGCGGAAATGCTCGAAGCCCTCCAGCGTGTCGCCGGCGGAGGACTCAGCGATGATCACGGGGCCGCGAAAGCGCGGCTCAAGGTAATCGAGAATGCCCTGAATCGCATCGACATTGGTCGCGGCGAGTTGGTTAGTGGTCGAGACGTTATTGGGTTTGATGACGATGGACTTTTTGTGGCGCAGGCCGGCGCGGATCGGTTCGTCGATAGCGATGAGCGCGTCGCAAACGTTCTTCCTGCGGTCGTCGCCGTGAATGAGCGCGACCCGGGATTTCCCGTTCGGCGACGGCGCCGTCGGTTTCGCAATCTCGCTGGCTCCTGCCTTGAGAAGCTGCGACTGGAGCAGGATTCCCGCTCCCGCCATCTGAACAAACCCTCTGCGCGATAAAGTCATGGCCTCACCTTAGTCCTTGTGTACGCCCGGCGATGAGGTTGGTGGGACTGATTCACGGAGGGCGCCATTACCGTAGTACCGGATTCGGAATATGGTTGCCTGGGAATTCGGCAGGACTCGGCGTACCTCGCAGTGAACATTCAGCGGAAGGGGCCAAAAATCTGGCCAGTCATCTGCTTCGATTGGCGCATCCCACCGGATTGGGAGATGTGCATGAATACTCAGAAAAAAACGATTGGGAAAAGAATGGTTGGTTTCGCCGCTGCTGGAATTGTCGCCCTGGGCGTGGGTTGCCACTCGAACGCCGTGGATCAGGGTGCGTTTAAGTCGGCCATCAATAACTACTACAGCGCTACGCCGGTGTGCGTGTGGTCAAGTTCGGTGAAGTTTCCGGCGCAGGCGGACACGTCGAACGAAGAGCAGACGAAAGGCTTCGATGCGCTGACGGATGCGGGACTGCTGGTGCGGAGTTCCGCTGAGAAGAAGCGGTTCCTGATTGGGTCAAAGCAGGTGAACGACTACGACCTCTCCGACAAGGGCCGTTCGACGTGGACGGCGGACGCCTCGCAGCCGGGCTACGGAAATTTCTGCTTCGGGCATCCCGAAGTGTCGACCATTGACAGCTATTCGCCGCCCAACGACAACGGTGCAACGCAGTACACCGTGTCGTATCACTACGGAGTTTCGACCGTGCCGGACTGGGCGAAATCGGCTGAAATGGCGACGGCGTTTCCGAAGATTGCCGCGGCGCAGGCCAACCAACAGACGGCGACGGCCACTCTGGCGAAGAGCAACAACGGATGGCAGGTAACCAGCGTGAATCCGCCTGCGACGAATCCGTCCAGCAATCCTCCGCTGCCGCAGTAAGGGGGGAACTGGCCGGCTCTGCTGCAAATTGGGGGCGTCCAGCGATATCCTGGAATGAGCGGGCGTGACCGTCCGCTCACAACAGGAGCGATGAGCCGATGACTGCGCAGCCGATGGTGCTGGTTCTGGCGGAGAGCGACGACCCGCAGCTCAAGATGCTGAGCGGCACGCCGCATGCGGTTGCGCGCGACGATGCGGGTATTGCTGCTGTGGCTGGCGAGGCTGCGGTGATCCTGCACTGGTCGGGACAGCGGGAGCGGCTGCGGGCGGCGTTTCTGGCTTGTCCCCACGTGCGCTGGATTCATTCGCGCTGGGCGGGCGTGGACAGCTTGCTGTTTCCTGAGCTGGTGGCGAGCGATGTTCCGCTCACGAATGGCAGCGGCGTCTTCTCGCAGTCGCTGGGCGAATTTGCTCTGGCCGCCATTCTTTATTTCGCTAAAGATTTTCCGCGGATGTTGCGCAATCAGCGAGCGGAGCGGTGGGAGCCGTTCGATGTGGACGAGATTGCGGGGCAAACGGTGGGCATTGTCGGCTACGGCGACATCGGGCGCGCGGTTGCGCGTCGCGTGCATGCGATGGGGATGCAGGTGCTTGCGCTGAAACGGCATTTTCCTGAGCAGCCCGTTTTTCCCCAGCAGCCGGACCCGCTGGTCGACCAGTTCTACAAGCCGGAGGCGATGGCGGAGATGCTGGGCCGGTGCGATTACGTTGTAGTGACCGCGCCGCTGACCGAGGAGACGCGGCACATGGTCGGGGCGGCGCAGTTTGCGGCCATGAAGGCGAGCGCGGTGGTGATTAACGTAGGGCGCGGGCCGGTGATCGACCAGGCTGCGCTGGTGCGCGCATTGCAGGAGGGCCGAATCCGTGGCACGGGGCTGGACGTTTTTGAGCACGAGCCGCTGTCGCCTGGCGATGCGCTGTGGTCGATGGAGAATGTGCTGATCTCGCCGCACACCGCGGATCACACGCGGGATTGGATCGACGCGGCGATGCGGTTTTTCCTGCGGCAATACGAGCATTTTGTGAAGGGCGAGCCACTGGAAAACGTAGTGAACAAGCGGTTGGGCTACTGAAGTGTCCGGTGGGACGCGGGGGCGCTGGTTTGCAGAATGCCGAGGAACCGCGATAATGGTTCCGCGTTCACATGTCAGTAAAAACTGAGCAAAGGGCAAAAAAAATCCTGCAGGTTCTGCTGCAGCGGGGCAATGCTTCCGTCGATGAGCTGGTGGGTTTTCTGGACACATCGGCGCCGAGCGTACGGCGCGATCTCGCTCGTCTGGAAGAGCGGCACCTGGTGCATCGCACGCATGGCGGCGCGCGGCTCGCGGGGCAGATGCAGTATGAGGCGTTTCGCTTCGACTCCTCGTTCCATGTGCGCGAGGCGCGATTCTCCGAGGAGAAGCGGCGCATTGGCGTGGCGGCGGCGGAGTTGATTCGCGAGCACGACACAGTGGGGTTTACGGCGGGCACGACGCCGACGCAGGTAGCGCGCTGCATCCGGCATCGCGAGTCGATCCACGTGATAACGAACGCCGTGAACATTGGCATGGAGCTGAGCAATCAGCCGGCGCTGAACGTGACGCTGACCGGCGGCACGATGCGATGGGCAGGAGCCTTTTCGCTGACCGGGCCGACGGCTATCGAGATGCTCAGCGGCGTCTTTATGGACAAGGCGTTTATCGGCGCGTGCGGCGTGGACATGATGCGCGGCGCGACGACGATCGAGCCGGATGAGGCTGCGGTGTTTCGCGCGATGGTGCGCCAGGCGAAGCAGGTGATTGTGGTGGCGGATTCCAGCAAGATTGCCATGATCAGCCCTGCCCTGATTTGCCCAGCCAGCGAGATCGATGTGCTGGTGACGGACACCGGCATCTCCGCCGAGGCGCTCGAAGGATTCAAGGCTCACGGAATTGAGGTGTTCGCTGTATGAAACGACTGCTGCTGCTGCTGATCGCGATGCTCGCGTACCCAGCGTTCGCTGCCAACAAACCGGTGGCGCTGTTCTATATGACCAGCGATCCGAAATCGATACGCGACTTTTTTGCGCACGACACGCAGATCGATCTGCTGGTGCCCACGTGGTATCAGGTGGACGCGAATGGTCTGGTGACGGGCGAGCCGGAACCGGCGGTGCTGGCGCGCGCGCAGGCCGACAAGGTTCCGGTGATGCCGATTGTCGCGTTGTTCAACAAGAAGGCGTTTCATCTGCTGGCGACGAATGACAAGGCGCAGGCGGCGATGAACGATGCGCTGATTCGCGAATGCAAGATGCATGGGTACACGGGATTCCAATTCGATTTGGAGAACGTCGATTATCTGGATCGCGATGGGCTTTCGGCGCTGGTGAAGACGACGGCGGATGCTCTGCACGCGGCGGGTTTGCAACTGAGCATCGCAACGGTGCCGAATGCGCCGGGCTATCCGGGCAGCGGCGAATTTGCGAAATGGATTTTCACCGACTGGCGCGGGGCTTTCGATTTGGCGGCGCTGGGGAAATCCGTCGACCTGCTTTGCCTGATGACCTACGACCAGAACACGCGCTGGACGACGCCGGGTCCGGTGGCGGGGTGGCAGTGGACGCTCGACAACATGAACTACGCGCTGAAGTTTGTGCCGAAGGAAAAACTGTCGCTGGGCATTCCGGTCTACGGCTATCACTGGTATACAGGCGCGCCGCGGGTGACGCCGCCTGCGATCGCTGGCGATAATCCGGTCGAGAATCCGAATCCGACGGCGGATTACATCGGTTATCCGGATGCGATGCAAGTGGCGAATGACTGGCACGGAAAAGTGCAGTGGGATGCCGAGGATCATTCTGCGTGGTTCTACATTTATCGCGACCAGGAGCGGGAGTGGGTTTTCTTTACCGACCTGCACACGTTCCAGGATCGCTATGAACTGGCTGAGCAGAACGGCCTCCAGGGATTTTGCTCCTGGGTGCTGGGTGAAGAGGATCCAGCGATCTGGAATTATTTGCCGCGGCACAAGTAGGGCATGAGCAGATTAGGGCGGATGGAATGAGCGTGGAGTATTTCCTCGGCGTCGACGTGGGCGGGACGAAAGCGGAGTTTGTGCTGGGCGATGCGACGCGCGAGCTGAAGCGTGTGCGCACTGGCACCATCAAGCGCATGAAGGCGGATGCGGCCACCGCCGAAGCCAATCTTCAGGATGGCTTGCGGCAACTGTCAGCGGCGACGGGCGTTGCTGCGGCGTCCATCACGCGGTGCTGCATTGGGACGGCTGGAGAGTCGGTGCCGCTGGTGGTGAACTGGCTGCGCGAGGCGTTTGCGCGGCATGTGGGCGGCGAATTGATGGTGGTGGGCGACGTGGAGATTGCGCTCGATTCAGCGTTCTTTGGCGGACGCGGTGTGCTGGTGCTGGCGGGGACAGGATCGAATGTCGCGGGGCGCGCGGGGAGCGGAGCGATCGTTACCGCCGGAGGATGGGGACCGGCGATGGCCGATCAGGGGTCCGGACATTTTATTGGCCTGGAATCGTTGCGGCGCGGATTTCTCGCCATCGATCAGCAGCGCTCGACGCGTGTGCTCGAGGATGCGCAGCAACACTGGGGTCTGGGTTCGCTGGGGGAACTGATTGAGTATGCGAATGCGAATCCTGCTCCGGAATATTCGCGGCTTGCACCGCTGGTGGTGGCGGCGGCTGAGCAGGGAGACGTGGTTGCGCAGGAAGTCCTCGAAAAGGGCGGTCAGGACCTGGCGATACTGGCGAGTCTGGTGATCGAGCGGATTCGCGGCATGGAGAAGACCGCAGCGTTCGAGGTTCCGGCCGTCGCCGTGGCCGGCAGCATTCTGGAGATGGTGGCTGGGGTGCGCGAAGCGCTCGCTGCCAGTCTGCGGGTGCGGTATCCGGGGATCAAAATCCTCGACGCGCCTGCTGATCCTCCGGCGGGAGCGCTGTGGGCTGCGCGACAAGGAGCGCGGCGATGATGCGATTTTGCAAATTAGCGCTGGGCGTGGCCTTGGTGTCGCTGGTTGTTGGGGCTTCCGCGCAGGTGCAGAATTTTGTCGACGTGAAACCGTCCCCGCAGCAGGTGGAGTGGCAGGACCTGGAATTCGGGGTCATCCTGCACTTTTCGACGAACACTTTTCTGAATCGCGAATGGGGCGACGGGACGGCGAGTCCGTCCGTTTTCAACCCAACGCAGTTCGATCCCGACCAGTGGATGCAAGCGATCAAGGCGTCGGGCGCGAAATATGTGGTCCTGGTCGCCAAGCATCACGACGGATTTTGCCTGTGGCCGACCGGGCAGACGGATTACAGCGTGAAGGCGAGCCCGTGGGAGAACGGGAAGGGCGATGTGGTGGGCGATGTGGCGCGGGCGGCGCGGAAGTATGGGCTGAAGTTTGGGATTTACCTGTCGCCCTGGGATCGCCACGATCCGCGCTATCAGGACTCTGCCGCCTACGACAAATACTACCTGGCCGAACTGGAGGAACTGGCGCAGAACTACGGCGATCTGGTGGAGTTTTGGCTGGATGGAGCGGGCAGTGGCGGGCACGTCTACAACTTCGACAAAATTATTGAGACGCTGCGCACCTATCAGCCGAACACGATCGTGTTTGCCGATACGGGGCTGTTTGAATACGGCGACGCCCGGTGGGTGGGCAATGAATCGGGCCGCGTGGGGTACGAGAACTGGAATGTGATCGATCGCCACGGATTTTTGCGCTGGCGTCCGGTGGAATCGGATACGCCGCTGCGTGCGGGTCACTGGTTCTGGCATCCGGACGATGAAGCATCGCTCAAAAGCGTGGATGAACTGCTGGCCACGTGGGATGACACGGTGGGGCGGGGCGCGCAGTTGATGCTGGGGCTGGCTCCTGACCGCCGCGGCCTGTTGCCGGAAAGCGATGTGTTGCGGCTGGCGGAATTCGGAAAAGCGCTGCAAGCGCGCTATGGGCACAACCTGGCGCTGGAGCATGCGCCAGCATCGGCGGAAGTGTCGGCGGCGCTCGATGGTAATCCGGATACGTTCTGGTCGGCCCCTGCCGGATCGAGCCACGCATCGCTGGAAGTGAACTTCGCAAAGCCGGTCACCTTCAACCGCACGCTCACCATGGAACGGCTGAACGAAGGGCAACGGATCGAGAAGTATTCGATCGATGTGTGGACGGGGAGCGCCTGGAAAACGGTCACTTCGGCTCACGCAATCGGTCACGAGAAGATCGACATTTTCCCGGCGGTCACAGCCAGCCGCGTGCGGCTCAATATCCTCTCCAGTGCGGGCGGAGCGGCCATCCGCGAGTTCCAGCTATACAGCGTCCCCTAAGCCCAAAATCAGTGCGGACAGGCGGGCCCGCCTCTGCCTCCGCTTCCCCGGCAAACTGACAATGCTGGACGGAAAACGCCAGAAATGGCGTACGTGCACTCTTTCTGGCTGAAAACGATCAAAAATTGATCTGTTTGATCACTATTCTGGACAAAATGATCACGGCCGTTGTAGTGTGGTTCTCAACTAGAAATCCGCCGTGGGAGGTTTGCGCCGTTTCAGCTCCCTTCACGGCGGGCTTCATGCGAGGCCAGATCGAAGGAATATTGACGAAACAGCGCTCCCGGCTTCCGGCGATGACTGGGGGCGGAGTGCAAACAAAATCTTCCACGGAAACACAAGAGGAGAGCAGCAATGACGAGGAAATTGCGGGGACTGGTTTGGGGACTTGCAGTCATTCTGTGCATGTCTTTTTCAGCAGCAATGGGGCAGACGGTCAATAGCTCGATTACCGGGCAGGTGACCGATCCGAGCGGTGCGGTGATTGGCGGCGCCCAGGTGGTTGCGCACAACCTCGACACCGGCGTGGACTCGCCCACTACGACGAACCAGGATGGCTTCTACCGCATCGACTTTTTGCCGATTGGGCACTATCAGGTGATCGTGACGGCGCAAGGATTTGAGAAGGAAGTGCTGCAGCCGTTCTCACTGGAGATCCACGAGACGCCGACCTTCGATGTGAAGCTGCGCGTCGGGTCTGCGACGCAAACGGTAGCGGTGAACGCGGCGGCGCCCATTCTGGACACGAGCGATCCGACGATCAGCAGCACCTTCACTGCAAACACAATTTCGAATTTTCCGCTGAACGGCCAGGACTTCTCGGCGATCACGCTGTATATGCCCGGGTCGATTGACACGGCCGGCACGTCAGGGCCGACCAGCATCGAGCGCAGCACGTACTACACCGACACGCCGAACATGAACGGCAACCGCGCCCAGGCGAATAACTACACCCTGGACGGTATCGATATGAACGAGACGTTCAACAACCTGATTTCGTACAGTCCGGCGCCGCAGGCGTTGGAGCAGATTCAGGTGATGACGGCGAACGCGCCGGCGAACTACGGAAATGTGAACGGCGGCGACGTGGTAAGCGTGCTGAAGAGCGGCACCAACAGCTTCCACGGATCGGCGTACGGGTTTGTGCAGGATTACCGGTTCAACGCAGATTCATGGACGAATGATTACGCGAATCCAAAGATCCCGATCAGCCCGTTCTCTGAAGCGCAGTTTGGCGGCACGCTGGGCGGCCCGATCAAGCGGGATAAGCTGTTCTTCTTTGTCGACTATCTGGGATCGCGGTATCACACAGGTGGGACGGGCACAGCGAGCGTATTGACGGCGCAGGAGCGAACCGGCAATTTCTCCGATGTCGAGGCAGCTTACGGCATCCAGTTTTACGATCCTGAGAACAACTTCGCGCCGTATCCGGGCGACATCATTCCCGTTGTCAACCCGGTAGCGAAGTTCCTGTTTGCCAATACTAAGCTGTATCCCGCACCCAATGCTTATGGGACGAACGGTCTGCAGAACAACTACGAGGGACCGACGCGGAGCTATAAGGCGAACAACCAGGGCGATATCAAGATCGAATACGATATGCGCGCCGGCGACAAGATCACCGGGTTCTATTCGATGGGGACGGCCTACGATGGCTCGACGTCCGTCCTGCCCATCGAGTTTCCGGGCGTGAACAACTATCCGACGAAGCTGTTTGGGGTGAACTGGGTGCACACGTTCTCGCCGCAGCTCATCAACTCGGCGCACATTGGATTTACGCGGACGATATGGGCAACGAATTATCCAATCGACACAACGGGTGTGTTTGGCGACACCGGCGACGCAAAAGTGGGCATTCCGTTCCCGAACCAGAGTTTCGCCGGATTCACGTATCAGGGCATCGCGGGACCCGTGAGCGGCTTCGGCAATCCCGCCCAGGGCGGCGGATTGATTGACAACACGTACAGCTATATCGACGACGTGACGTGGCAACGCGGACTGCACACGATTACGATGGGCATCCAGGCAATGCGGTACCAGAACAACTATCCGACCGCAAACAACAGCGGATATCTGGGAAGTCTCGGCTACACCGGCGACTTCACGAGCAATCCATCGATCCCGAGCGCGGTCGGCTACGGAGCCGCAGATTTCGTACTGGACAGGGTCACCTCAGCAGCGGCAACGCTGTCCAGTGTCAACGTCGGGCAGCGGCAATGGCGCACGGCGGGCTACGTGGAAGACGACTGGAAGATCCTGCCAAAGCTCACGCTGAACCTCGGTGTGCGCTATGAGTACGACGAGCCATGGGTGGAGGAGAACGACAAGACCGGGAACGTGGACCTGGCCACAGGGCAGGTGCAATATGCAGGGCATGTTCCAACCGGCGCGCCGGTTGGATCGGGTATCTGCAGCAACCTCGGGTGTTACCAGCCCAGCTATCACCAGATCATGCCGCGGTTCGGCTTTGCGTACCAGGCGACGGACAAGTTCGTGGTGCGCGGCGGCTACGGAGCGACCAGCTTTTTTGAAGGCAACTCGTCGAACCAGCGCCTGACGTCCATCACGCCGTTCATTCAGGCGGTGAACGCCACTGTGGTTACTCCGACAGCAGGAAGTCCGGGCGGCACACCGCGCACAGCAGAAGAAGGCTTCTCTGGCGGCACGATCCAGGATGGCGGCACGTTTAATGTTTATCCGCAGAACATCCAGCCTGCGTACATTCAGGAATGGAACCTGACGACGGAATATGCGCTGACGCACACGACTTCGCTGCAGGTTGGGTATATCGGTGAGCAGGGCCAGCACATTGAGGACTACGGGAACGTGAACCAGTACCTGGTGAATGGTGTTCCGTCCACGGCTCCGTTCTATAACAACAAATATCTGGGCGTAAATGCGGTCGATCCGAGCGTGAGCATCGGATCGAACTCGCTGCTGATTACCGAGTCGCGGGCGATGATGAACTTCAACGCGATGGAATCGATTCTGCGCCAGCGCCTGAGCCATGGGCTTGAGTACACCGTCAACTACACGTATAGCAAGTCGATGACGAACAGCCTGGGCAACTATGCGCTGAACGTGAACGGTTATAGCGGCGCGTTCCAGAACTACTACAACAGCGGGGCGGATTACGGTCCGGCCGGTTACGATGCGACGCATAACCTCTCGTTCGTTCCGGTCTACGCCCTGCCAGTGGGACGCGGGAAGGAATTCCTTTCTGACTCCAACCGCTTCGTTGACGAAGCGATCGGCGGATGGAAAATCTCGGCGGCAGGCGTGTGGTGGTCCGGGTTCCCGGAGACGGCAACCGGCCCGGGCAACAACTCCAACAGCTACGGAGACTCGCGTCCGAACCAATATCGCAAGATTAAGATTGTCAATCGCAGCCCCGAGCACTGGTTCGGAACAGATCCATCAGCGCAGTACTGCGCGGGGCCCGACAACGGGGTGTGCGCCTTCGGAATACCTGCGTCCAACGGGCAGGGTGGCACCTTGTTTGGCACAGCGCGAAACGGTTCGTTGCGCGGCCCTGACTTCAAGAACGTAGACATGTCGGTGTTCAAGGACTTTCACACTTTTCGTGAGCAGGCGATCGGGTTCCGCTTCGACGCCTTCAATGCCTTTAACCTGGTGAGCTTCGGAAATCCGGACACGGGGATTACCGACAGCACCTTTGGTGAAATTGCGCAGCTGGGCCAAATCCGCTCGACAGAGCGTCACCTGCAATTCTCAGCGCATTACAACTTCTAAACCCCGGGCTGCCGCGTTTGGGCGCGGCAGCCTGCTTCTTTGCAATACGAGAATCAAAGGCTATGGACCTTGAGATTTGTGTCGATTCAGTCGAATCGGCGATGGCTGCTGCGCGCGGCGGTGCGCAACGGGTTGAACTCTGCAGTGCCCTCGGGGAAGGCGGGGTCACGCCCAGCGCCGGGTTGATCCGCGCGGTGCGTGCCGCTATTGGCATTGATGTATTTGTCATGATTCGTCCGCGAGGCGGCGATTTCGTCTACACGGATCATGATTTCGAAGTGATGCTCGACGATATTCGCAGCGCGAAGTTGCTGGGCGTTAACGGCTTTGTTCTGGGCCTGCTGACCGCCGAAGGTCACGTCGATACTGAGCGCACCCGCCAGCTCATCGAATTGGCGCGTCCGCTGCAGGTCACGTTTCATCGCGCCTTCGATTTTGCTGCTGATCTGGACCGCGCTTTGGAAGACGTGGCGGCCTGCGGCGCCGATCGCATTCTGACGTCGGGCGGCGAGGCGGACGCGATCCGCGGCATGAGCCGTATCGGACAGCTCCGCGAAAAAGCAGGCGATCGCATTCGCATCATGGCGGGCGGGGGCATACGGCAGAGCAATGTGCGCAAGCTGGTGGAGCGTACCGGAATCCGCGACGTGCACACGTCGGTGAATAGCACCGTCAAGAGCGCTCCGCCGAATGGCAAGTCGCGCGTGCGCATCGGGTCGGACGCCGGGGAATACGCGCGCTATTTAGTGAATGAAGAAGACGTGCGCGGCATTCACGATGTTTTGGAATCGCTCGGCGCTGGGACCGGGCGCAACGGCAAAGCTCGCGGCTGACGCGTGTCGCGTTACTTGTCCGCTCTCGCAGCGCCAAGCACCGTTCGCATATAGAAGTGGAAGAACTGGTCCGCGTCCGATTGCAGGCAGACGTTGGCGTTGGGCGCACCAGGCTCCTCCACTGTTTTGCCAACATCGTCAATGCGAATGTGCATGGGCTGCGTGGGGCACTGCGCGGGGTCGATGGCCTCGGCCGCGGCCATGGCGTCGAAGAGCGTCGGCGTAGGGCTCCCGGTGGAAGCGCTCCACTGCCAGTAGAGTTGCGAGAGGGCATCGGTGGTGTGCGTTCCCTGGCTGAAGAGCGTCGCGCGCAGAACCTCGTCGAGTTTGAGCTGTGTTGAATCGAGCGGCATGACGTAAAGCGGCACGCCTGCCACGAACAGCTTTCGCGCCGATGGGATGTCCTGGTCGATATTGTATTCCGGGCCGGGATGGCCGCCGGGCAAATAGCCCAGATCGCCGTAGCCGCGACGGATGCAGCCCCCCATGATGACGACGCGTTTCAATTTGCGAAACGTGGCGGGGTCCTGATTGATGACCGCGCCGACCGTGCTGAGCGGAGCGATGGAGATAAGTGTGACCTGGCCGGGGTAGCGGCGGATCTGGTCGAGAATGAAATTCACGCCGTTGGGCCATTGCCTGGCCGGGAAGGCCTCCGCATAGCGGCGCTGCGAAAAAGTGGAGCTGGCTTTGGTTGCGGGGCCGGCCGCGACGGGAATATCGCTGTGACCGGAGTCTGCGAGGAAACGCGCAACGAGGCGAGCGCGCAGATCGGTATCGCCCCACGCCGTAGTCACTCCGAGCAATTCGACGCGTGGACTGGCCAACAACAAGGCCAGCGCAAAGGCGTCGTCAACGTCGTCGCCGATATCCGTGTCGAGGATGACTTTGTCGGGCGCGGAGGGTTGCTGCGCGCTGGCGATGCGTGTTGGAGCAGCGAAGGCGGCAAGAGCGAGCGTCGCGGAGACAAGCAGTGCGAAAAGACGTTTGCGGAGCACGAGCCGTAGTTTCTGCCAATTGCGCCGGCGTGTCAAAGCGTGCAAACGATTCGGCGCGAGACGGAACCGGTTAGCGCTGGCGAGCGAGGACGAGGGTGATGTCGTCGGGCTGCTCCTGGGCTCCGATCCAGGTGCGCAGCGTCTGAACGACCTGCTCGGAGATGGCTTCGAGGCTGAGATGGCGATGGCGCCGCACCACTTCCAGCAGGCGTGCCTCGCCGAATTCGCCAAAGTCATTTTCGGGCTCCGTCACGCCGTCGCTGTAGGCGATGAGGATGTCGCCTGAGCCGAGATGCTCGATGCCCTGCTCCCAGTCCAGCTTGTCGAGGAGGCCGACCACGCAGCCGCCCTGGTCGAGGCGCGTCACGGTGTCGTTGGCGCGGAGAAGCAGGGGCGGGAGATGGCCGCCATTCGAGTAGATCAGGCGGCGGCTGATGCCTTCGTAATGCGCGAGAAAGAGGGTGGCGTATTTTTCCGGTTGCGTGCTGCGATAGAGATGGCGGTTGAGGAGGGCGAGCATTTTGGCGGGCTGCTCGAAAAGCTCGCCACATTCCACTTCCTGTTCTCCGGTTACGCGCGTGGCTGGATCGAGCAGCGCCGCTGTGCCATCCACGATGAGCTCTTCGCCGGCGAAGCGGTAAGCGCGCACGGCGGAGTGCAATGTGGCCATGAGGAGCGCTGCCGAGATGCCCTTGCCGCTGATGTCGCCGAGCGCAAAGCCGAGGCCGGTTTGGCCGAAGAGCAGGAAGTCGTAGTAGTCGCCGCTGACGGTGCGGGCGGGAAGACAGATCCCGTGGAGTTCGAGCATGGGCAGGGCGACGCGGTCGTGCGGGAACAGATTGGCCTGGACTTCCTGAGCGATGGCCAGCTCGCTCTGCATGCGCTCTTTCTCGCGCTGTTCCAGCAGCAGGCGCTCGAGCGAGGCGGCCATGCTGTTGAACGATCGGCTGAGGGAACCGAGTTGATCGCGGCGCTTGACGTCGATGCGGTGGTCGAGGTTGCCGCCGTCGATCGCCACGGTGGCTTCGTACAGGTCATGCACGGACCGTGTGATGGTCTGGTTGAGGCGGACAGCGGCGAGGAACGCAAGCAGTTCGAGAACGCCAAAAACGATGCCGATGCCGATGAGCAAGTCGCGGATGACGTCCCCGCCCATCGAAGTGGTGAAGAGGCGTTTGTAGAGGAGAGTCGGGCGCGACGTGACATCGAACCCAATTTTCCAGTCTGCGCCGTCTGTCCAGTTCCGGGTGGTGAGTGGAGCGAAGAAGACCACAGGCACATCGTAGAAATGGGTGGATCGCGGTAGTGAGCCGCCTACGATGGCATGGCTTCGGGCATCATCGACATTCTGGCCGCCGACTTCTACACCCGCCTTCGGTTGGCTGGGTGGTCCGGTGGCAAAGTGGATGGTCGATTTGGCCGGCTGGGGGTTTTGATTGGCGTCGAAGGTTACGCCGGAATAAATGCTGACCCGGCCGAGGCCTTGCGCAATCGCATCGACATTCTCCTGCTCCAGCGGGACGCTGGTGATGGCGACAGTGGTGTGTCCGTTGAAGACCTGCGTATCGGCGGCGCGGAGCCACAGCTTGCCGTGGTCGAGCACGATGCCCCGAAACGTGGGAGGCATCCAGGCGGGGATGACCGGCATATCGTGCGCTTCGACGGGAGCGGGCAGCAGCCCAATGGACTTGCCGTCGGAGAACGCAGCGACCGTGAGGCCCTGGTATTCGTGATCCGCCGGATCGACGTTTGCTTCCGGGAGGGCCAGGCCGCGTATTCCGGGGTCGTGATCGACCGAATGGGCGATATGCATGGCGAAGTTGCCGTTCTTCGCTGCAATTTGGGCCAGTTCATCGTCGATGACACCGGTGACGGCGAAGATGGCGAATTGTCCTGAGAACACGTAGAGCAGCAACAGAGCCAGCGTGACAAAAAGCACGACCGGCGTGAGGCCCATGAGCACATACGTGACGATCAGGCGGTTGCGGACTTTCCAGAGCAGGCGGCCGAAGACGTAGCGCCAGAGAAGCGGGATGCAAAACAGAAGAAGGATGTAGAAATCGAGGCTGGCGAACTCCCGGAATCCGAGGCCGGTGTTCCCCGGCAGCAAGCCGGGAATCCTTAGCGCAAAATAGCCGAGAAACAGCCAGAAGGCCGCGCGGTGCACGAAGCCGGAGGGCGGGTCCCGGTGAACACGACGGAACACCGCAACTTCGAAGTTTCGGAATTGTCCCATCTCAGGGAGAGTTTATCCGGTTTCCCTGAAAATCGGGCCAGGAGAAAGCGTTATGCAGCCTGCCGATGGCGACAGGCTGCATGAGGGGCGGGAACTCAGGCGGCGCGGGCGAGGCGCCCGGCTTCGATGCCGTCGAGCGCGGTCCACAGGGCCTTTGCCGCGTCCTCGGCCGCGTCCAGCGCGGTCTCGGCGCATTGTGGGTCGGTTTCCACGCGGCGCGCCAGCAGTTCGCGCCACACATTGGCGTGATAAACATCCGCAGTCGCGTGGAGCGTGAAATACCCGCAGGTTTTTTCGTCCGCTCCGTAGGATTCGCGGAGGCCACGCGCCTTTTCGGTGGCTACGCGGGGAACCTGCGATTCAAAGGCGTAAAAGGCGGCGAGCGCAGCTTCCGGGGTTCCGTCGGCTGCGACGGCGTGAAAGTGTTCGGTGAGATCGCCAACCGCCGAACAGCAGGAGGAGCGCCGAACTGCTTCGCGATCCGCGCCCATGCCTTCGGCAAAGTCGAGCCATAATTCCGGGTGCGGTGTGCCACCGCCGCTCCGGGAATCGCGGCCCTCTTCGTCGGCCAGGTTGGCCAGCACGGCGCGGCGGGTGGGGCCATCCTCAAGGCGACCAGAGAACGCGCGCAGGCATGTGGGGAAACCATCGACCTGGTGGAAGTATTCAGCGGCATACGCGCGGAGGTCGTCGCGCGTCAGTTGGCCCGCGCTCCATGCCTTGTAGAAGGGATGGCAAAGCAGGTCGTATTTTGCAATGCGCTGGTCGAGTTGCTGGTGGAAGGCGCGAAGGTTCATGGGTGTCTCCGGGGATGGACGTGGGAACAGGATACCAGGAACCGGGGCGGAGCGTCGTTCTGCAAATCTTTCCGCTGCGCCGATCAGACCCTGATGAAGATTTTTCTGCGGTAGAGGATGGCGACGGGAATCCAGCAAATCAGCATGAAGCAGATGGAGTAGAGCAGCGAGGCGAGTCCGGGCGGAGGCACAATTGCGAAGACGTGTCCGTAGATCCAGGCGTCGAGGCCGATATGCGGGCTGACGTGAATGAACCCACCAAGGCCGCTGAGGACCTCAGAGAAAACGTAGGCGGTGATGGCGTTCATACCGAAGACGAGCCAGAAGCCGGTCCAGCCCTTTTTCCAGCCCTTGATATCGATCAGGAACATGCATAGCGCCCAGAGGACCAGGGAACATCCGCCGGCGAAGAGGACGTAGGAGCTGGTCCAGAGCTTTTTGTTGATAGGGAACCAGGGGTTCCACAATTCGCCGAGGAGGATGCAGACGGCCCCACCCGCCAGCAGGCCGGCTGCTTTGCGCTGGATGGTGCGGTTGGTGCGCAGCCAGAGCGCGGTCAGCACACCGAAGATCGCGGTGGCGATGGAGGGGATGTCGCTCAGCAGGCCTTCGGGGTCGCGTGTGCCTTCATACAGGCGTCCAGGGAAGATATGGCGGTCGAGCCAGGCGACGACGTTGGCGTCCTTGTCGAGCAGGGGAATGTCGCGGCCGGGAACGCCGTAGCCGGGAACCGGTACGAAGCGCATGAGAATCCAGTAGCCGGCGAGGCAGGCCAGAAGAAGGCCGATGAGGGCCGCGACCCGGCGTTGTGAGCCGCGAATCGCGAGCCAGAGCAGACTGACGATGAGGTAACAGATGGCGATGCGTTGCAGCACGCCGTAGATGCGGAGGTGTGCGAAGGGGAATTCCGGGAAGCCGTTGACAAAGAGGCCGAGGAGAAACAGGAGCACGAAGCGGCGGAAGATGTGAGGCAGTTGCGATGCGCGCGATTCACCGCGATTCAGCCGAGATTCGAGCGAGATGACGGTGGTGACGCCGACCAGAAACAGGAAAGTTGGGAAGACGAGGTCGGTGGGGGTGCAGCCGTTCCATGCAGAGTGCTCAAACGGCGACCAGGCGTGCATGCCGTTGTTGTTGACCATGATCATGAACGCGATGGTGATGCCGCGCAGCACGTCGAGGGAGAGTATGCGGGAGGATGCGGGACGTTCGACGGAAGCAGAGGTCATAGGCGCAGGAAAATACTTCGCGAGCACCACTCTACATCGGCGCCGCTGCCGCTTGCATGGGGGAAAGAAAATCAGGACAGGATCAGGCGATGGCCCGCACGGTTGCGCCGGTGGGAACGTCCTGATCTTTCGCCGGTTCGCTGGAGACGACGTCGCCCATGGCGGGCAGAAAGACGCGGAAGCACGTGCAGGTGGCGGAACCGATGCGAAGACTCCGGAAGTCGATACGGCCTTCGTATTTCTGCACGATTCCTTTGCTGATCCAGAGCCCGAGGCCGGTGCCTTTAGCCGACTTTGTAGTGAAAAAGGGCTGGAACAGCCTCTTGGCATCTTCGGGGCGAATGCCGGAGCCGGTATCGATGACAGAGACGGCGATGCCGCGGCGCTGGGTTTCCGTGTCCATCGCATCGGCGACACGCAGGCGCAGTGTGCCTCCTCCGGGCATGGCCTGGATGGCATTGCCGATGAGATTGAGGAAGACCTGGCGGAGTTCGCCGGGAAAGCCGCGCACCACGCCGGTGGAGTTGTACTTCTTCTGCAGCGTGATGTGATTCACGGTGATGGAGCGCTGCTGCAGTTCGATGACATTGTCCAGCAAATCCTGCACAGAGACGGTAATGGGCTGCTTGGAGTCGCGGTAGAAGCTGAGCGTCTGGCGCGTGATGTGCGAGGCGCGCTGCAGTTCCTGCTCGGCCAGCGACGCATAGTATTTCGCTTCTTCGTCGAGAGACGGGTGATTTCGGAGCAGGTAGAAGGCGTTGGTGATGGCTTCAAGAGGATTGTTGATTTCGTGGGCGATGATGCCGGCGACGCGGCCCATGGCGGCCAGCTTTTCGGCCTGGCGGAGCGCCTCTTCGGCCTGGAGCTGGGAGGTGATGTCGCGCTGGATTTCGAGGACGGCATCGTGTTCCCGATTCAGGACCTTGCGCGTGGCGACGACCAGTTCCCGCCCATCTTTGGTGTGAACAGAGAGATTGCCATGCCACGATTTATCGGTTTCCAGCACATGTTCGATCTCTGCGCGGGGGATGGGGAAGCTCGTACGCAGCAGCTGATGCAGGTCGCGGCCCAGCACATCATCGCGATGCCAGCCATACAGGGTTTCCGCGCCGGCATTCCAAAAGCGGATAGCGCCCTTCAGGTCGCGCACGATGATGGCTTCGGTAGCAAGTTCCAGTAGTTCGGCGCGTTCACGATGATGCTCCTCGCTTTGGCGCAACTCCTCGGTGCGTTCCGCCACACGATGTTCCAGCTGGCTATTGAGTCTTTCCAGCATGCGCGTCTTCCGATGCAGTTCAACGAAGACGCCGATCTTGGCGCGCAGCACTTCAGGGATGACGGGCACAGAGATGTAGTCGACTGCGCCGCGCCGGTAGCCGTTAATCCTGTCGGAATCGTTGAGGTGAACGCCGGAAATAAAAATGATGGCGGTCTTGCCAAACCGCGGATGCTCCCGAATAATGTCGGCCAACTCGAAGCCGTCGAGCTCGGGCATGCTCACATCCATCAGGACCACAGCGATGTCGGTTTTGAGAAGGACGTTCAAAGCCTCTCTGGCGGAGGTGGCTTTGATGAGGTTCTCGCCAAGGTCGCCGAGGATTACCTCGTAGCTGAGAAGCTTGGCGGGCTGGTCGTCCACCATCAGGATGTTGACCTTCTCGTCTGCCGTCATCGATCTCTCCGAGCCCAGGGAACCCCTCCTCTACCGATGTAGCCACATGCGCAGAGCCGAGAGCAACTGCTCCGTGTTCACCGGCTTGGCCAGATACTCCGATGCGCCGGCTTCCAGACACTTCTCGCGGTCGCCTTTCATCGCCTTGGCGGTAAGAGCAATGATGGGCAGCCGCCGCAGCGAAGCGTTCTGGCGGATGACCTGCATGGTCTCATAACCGTCCATTTCCGGCATCATGATGTCCATGAGCACGATGGCCAGATCCGAAGTGGATTCGATGGTGGCGATGGCTTCGCGTCCGGTGCCCGCGGTAAGGACGGACATGCCCCGGCGTTCGAGGACACTGGAAAGGGCGAAGATATTGCGAACGTCGTCATCGACGATGAGCACCTTACGGCCGTACAGCGCTTCATCCGACTGATGCAGACGGTCGAGCATACGCTGCTTTTCAGGCGGAAGATTGGCAACCACGCGATGCAGGAAGAGCGCGGTTTCGTCCAGCAGACGCTCGGGCGATTCCACATCCTTGACCACCACGCTGCGGGCCAGCATGTGCAGCCGGGAGTCTTCTTCGGCGCTGAGTTCGCGGCCGGTGAAGACCACCACGGGCAAATCCCGCAGCTTTTCATTATCGCGAAGCTGGTCGAGGACTTCAAACCCGGTCATGTCGGGCAGCCGCAGGTCGAGAACGACGCAGTCGTAGGTGGCCTCGCCCAGTTTCTCCAGAGCCGAGGCGCCGGAATCGACGACGTCGATGTCGATGTCGTCGTGCCCGAGCAGTTCGCGAATGCTGAGCTGCTCGGCAGGATTGTCTTCGACCACCAGCAGGCGTTTGCGGCGCGGCAGCGAGTAGTCGCGAATGCGGGTGAGCGCCGCTTCGAGGCCCTCAGTGGAAGTGGGTTTGGTGACGAAGGAGAAGGCGCCGCGCGCCAGGCCGTGACGGCGGTCGTCATCGAGGGTCAGCATCTGCACCGGAATGTGGCGCGTCCGCGAATCCTGTTTGAGATGGTTGAGGACGGTCCAGCCCAGCATGTCAGGCAGGAAAACGTCGAGGGAAATCGCAGTGGGATTGAACTCGCGCGCGAGCGCGAGGGCCTCAGCGCCGGACATGGCGACGAGGACCTTGAACCCCTTGTCGTGCGAGAGGTCGGCGATGACGCGCCCATAATGCGGATCGTCTTCAACGACCAGCAGGACGGTGTCGCCTTCCTGCAGGTTGTCACGGTCGTCATCAACGCGCGTGTCCTGCTCGGCCACCACGGGGTTGGCGAGGAAGACGGGCGCGGTGACTGAGGCATTGCCGCGACGGTCCGGCAGCGACGAAGTCGCGGGGCCGACGTAGGTCTGCGGCACAAACAAGGTGAACGTGCTGCCCTTGGTGGGAGCGCTGCGCAACTGGATTTCGCCGCCGAGCAGGCTGGCGAGCTCGCGGCTGATGGCGAGGCCGAGGCCGGTGCCTCCGTACTTGCGGCTGGTACCGGCATCCGCCTGCTGGAAGGCCTCAAAGATGATGCGTTGCTTCTCGGCCGGGATGCCGATGCCGGTATCCGAGACCTCAAAGGCGACCACCGAGCCGGCACCGGAAAGGATGGGATGATCGACGCTCCAGCCGGACTGCGCGCTGGAGACGGTGAGCCGGACGCCACCCTGCTCCGTGAACTTGAAGGCGTTGGAGAGAAGGTTCTTGAGAACCTGCTGCAGGCGGCGAGGGTCGGTGACCAGGCTGCGCCCGAGGCGGGGATCGCTCTTGACCTCGAAGAACAGCTTGCGGTTTTCCGCTTCGTGGCGGAACGGCCGGGAGACGGCTTCCAGCAGGCTGCCGAAGAAGAGCTCTTCGGGCTCGACGGAGACGGTTCCGGACTCGATTTTGGAGAGATCGAGAATGTCGGAGATGAGGTTGAGGAGGTCGGTGCCGGCACCGTGGATGGTGCGGGCAAATTCGACCTGGCGGCCGCTGAGGTTGCCGTCGGGGTTCTCGGCGAGCTGCTGGCCCAGGACGAGGATGGAGTTGAGCGGGGTGCGCAACTCGTGCGACATGTTGGCGAGGAATTCCGATTTGTACTTGGAAGTGAGCGCCAACTCGCGGGCCTTTTCTTCGAGCGCGCGGCGGGCCTGCTCAATTTCCTGATTCTTGCGTTCCACTTCGGAGTTCTGTTCGGCGAGCTGCTGGGCTTTCTGCGCCAACTGCTCGTTGGTCTGCTGCAGCTCCTTCTGCTGGGTCTGGAGTTCGCCAGCCAGCTGCTGCGACTGCTTCAGCAGCGCTTCCGTCTGCATGGTGGCTTCGATGGAGTTGAGCACGATGCCGATGGAGCTGGTGAGCTGATCGAGGAAAGCCAGGTGCGATGCGGTGAAGACGCTGAGGCTGGCCAGCTCGATGACCGCCTTCACCCGATCTTCGAAGAGCACCGGGAGCACGATGACGTTGCGCGGGATGGCTTCGAAGAGGCCGGAGCGGATGGGCACCGTGGTGCGCGGCAGCTCCGTGATCAGCATGCGGCGCTTCTCTGACGCGCACTGTCCGATGAGACCTTCGCCCACGCCGATGTCGTGTGTATAGCCGTCGCGCGTGATGCCGAAAGCGGAGAGCAGAACGAGGCTGCCAACGTCATCAGTTTCGGGCTGGGCTTCGGTTTGGTAAATAACGCCCTGCTGCGCGTTGACGAGCGGAACGAGTTCCGAGAGCAACATGCGGCCGACGGTGACCAGATCACGCTGGCCCTGGAGCATGCCGGTGAAGCGGGCGAGGTTGGTCTTGAGCCAGTCCTGCTCGGTATTGCGGTCGGTGGTGAGCCGGAGGTTATCAATCATCGTATTGATGTTGTCCTTCAGCTCGGCCACTTCGCCGCGGGCTTCCACCTGAATGGAGCGCGTGAGGTCGCCTTTGGTGACGGCGGTGGCCACTTCCGCGATGGCGCGGACCTGGTTGGTGAGGTTGTCGGCCAGCAGGTTGACGTTGCCGGTCAGATCCTTCCAGGTTCCTGCAGCGCCGGGCACGTTGGCCTGGCCGCCGAGGCGGCCTTCCACGCCGACTTCGCGAGCCACCGTGGTCACCTGATCGGCAAAGGTAGCCAGCGTGTCGGTCATACTGTTGATGGTTTCGGCGAGCGCGCCCACTTCGCCCTTGGCGTTCACCGTCAGCTTCTGCTTCAGGTCGCCGTTGGCCACGGCCGTAACGACCTTGACGATGCCGCGGACCTGCTCAGTGAGGTTGGCGGCCATCACGTTCACGTTGTCGGTAAGGTCCTTCCAGATACCGGCGACGCCGGGCACGTTGGCCTGGCCGCCGAGCTTGCCCTCGGTGCCGACTTCGCGGCCTACGCGCGTCACTTCGCCAGCGAACGCGTTGAGCTGGTCCACCATGGTGTTGATGGTGTTCTTGAGCTCGAGGATTTCGCCTTTGACGTCGACAGCGATTTTGCGGGAGAGGTCGCCGCGAGCCACGGCCGTGGTGACTTCGGCGATGTTGCGGACCTGCGCGGTGAGGTTGCCGGCCATGGCGTTCACCGAGTCAGTGAGATCCTTCCACGTACCGGCGACGCCGGGCACGTTGGCCTGGCCGCCGAGGCGCCCTTCCGAACCGACTTCGCGGGCCACGCGGGTCACTTCGGCGGCGAAGGAGCGGAGCTGCTCCACCATGGTGTTCAGCGTTTCCTTTAGCTGCAGGATTTCTCCGCGGACATCCACGGTGATCTTGCGGGAGAGATCGCCGTTCGCGATTGCCGTTGCGACTTCGGCGATGTTACGCACCTGGCCAGTGAGGTTGCCGGCCATGGAGTTGACGTTATCGGTGAGATCCTTCCATGTTCCGGCGACGCCGGGCACTTCTGCCTGGCCGCCGAGCTTGCCTTCGGTACCGACTTCGCGGGCCACACGCGTGACTTCGGCTGCGAAGCCGTTGAGCTGGTCGACCATGGTGTTGATGGTGTTCTTGAGTTCGAGGATCTCGCCTTTCACGTCCACCGTGATTTTGCGAGACAAATCGCCGCGGGCCACGGCCGTCGTGACTTCGGCGATGTTGCGGACCTGGCCGGTGAGGTTGCCGGCCATGAAGTTCACTGAGTCGGTGAGATCCTTCCATGTTCCGGCGACGCCGGGGACGTTGGCCTGGCCGCCGAGACGCCCTTCCGTACCGACTTCGCGGGCCACACGGGTTACTTCGCCGGCGAAGCGGTTGAGCTGGTCGACCATGGTGTTGATGGTTTCTTTGAGGCGGAGGATTTCGCCGGAGACGTCGACGGTGATCTTGCGGGAGAGATCGCCGTTCGCGATGGCGGTGGCGACTTCGGCAATGTTACGGACCTGGCCGGTGAGGTTCGAGGCCATGAAGTTGACGTTGTCGGTAAGATCCTTCCAGGTTCCGGCGACGCCGGGGACGACAGCCTGACCACCCAGTTTGCCGTCGGTGCCGACTTCGCGGGCCACGCGGGTGACTTCTCCGGCGAAGGCGTTGAGCTGATCGACCATGGTGTTGATGGTGTCTTTGAGCTCGAGAATTTCGCCCTTTACATCGACGGTGATTTTGCGGGACAAGTCGCCGCGGGCCACAGCCGTGGCGACTTCGGCGATGTTACGCACCTGGCCGGTGAGGTTGCCGGCCATGAAGTTCACCGAGTCGGTGAGGTCCTTCCATGTTCCGGCAACGCCGGGCACGTTGGTCTGTCCGCCGAGCCGGCCTTC
>DATHQV010000242.1:0-36195 GCA_035482355.1 Acidobacteriaceae bacterium
CGTCCACGCCTCTGCCATCGTCATCGACACCCACGCCGACACGCCGCAGCGCATGCTCGACGAGCACTACGATCTGACCCAGCCGCTGAACGGCGGCTACCTCAATTTCGAGTCGGCGAAAAAAGGCAACCTCGGTGCGGAATTCTTCTCCATCTGGGTCGACCCACGCCTTTACCCCAACGATGCCGCCGCGCGCCGCACACTGGAGCTCATCGACGCCGTCTACGAGCAACAAGCGCGCACGCCGAGCCAGATGATGATGGCCTATTCCCCCGAAGACATCGAGCGCGCCCACCGCGAGCACAAGCTCGCCGCGCTCATGGGGATCGAAGGCGGCCACTCCATCGAGAACTCCATCCCCCTGCTGCGCGACTACTACCGCCTCGGCGTCCGCTACATGACGCTCACCTGGTCGAACTCCAACGACTGGGCCGACTCCTCCGGCGACGTCGACGACCCCAACCTCAAGCACACTCAGGATGGCCTCACCGACTTCGGCAAAGATGTTATCTACGAGATGAATCGCCTCGGCATGATGGTCGATATCTCCCACGTCTCCGACAAAACCTTCTACCGCACCGTCATCACTTCGCGCGCACCCGTCTTCGCCTCGCACTCCTCGGCCCGCGCGCTCACCAATTCCCCGCGCAACATGACCGACGACATGCTCCGCGCCGTCGCTCGCAGCGGTGGTCCCGGCAGCAAGGGCGGCGTGGTCATGGTCAATTTCTACTCCGGCTTCATCAGCGATGCGTGGCGAACCGCCTGGAGCGCCCAGGCACCCGAGCGCCAGGCCGCTGAGAACGCGCAAATCGCGCAATGGAAAGGCGCCGGCACGCCCATCACCTACGGCATGATCGAAACCATGGACAAGCAGTGGGCCGCAAAAATTCCGCGTCCGCCGCTCAGCATGCTCATCGATCACATCGATCACGTTGCCAAAACCGCGGGCATCGACCACGTTGGCCTGGGATCGGACTTCGACGGCATCCCCGCATCGCCCGAAGGCCTCGACTCCGCTGCCGACCTCCCGAAGCTCACCGCAGCGCTGATGGCTCGCGGTTACTCCGCCGAGGACTGCCGTAAAATTCTAGGCGAGAACTTCCTGCGCTTCTTCCGCGAAGTCCAGGCGACTGCGAAAAAGCTGCAGGCGGAATCACCCGAACGGCCCGCCATCACGACCCAGCAGCCGTTTCAGAAATAGCACTGCAATCCACTCAGGGGGAGTTTCATGGGCACCTACATTGCTCTCCTGCGCGGCATCAACGTCGTCGGCGCGAATCAGCTCGCCATGAAGGATCTGGTGAGCCTCTGCTGTGACTGCGGATTCCGCAACGCCAGCACCTGGATTAACAGTGGCAACGCGATCTTTGAGAGCAAATTGGGCGAAGCCGCGATCCAGAAGAAGCTCGAGACAGCTCTCGCTGCGAAAATGACGAAGCCCGTCGCCGTCATGATCCGCACCCCCGCCCAGTTGCAGGCAGCGCTCAAAGCCAATCCCTTCCCTGGCAAAGACGGCTCCAAGGTCCTCATCGCCTTCCTTGCCGTCAAAGTTCCCGCCGACGCCCTGAAAAACCTGGCGACTCCCGGCGGCGAACAGGTGCGTACCGGC
This sequence comes from Acidobacteriaceae bacterium, assembly GCA_035482355.1. Classification (GTDB taxonomy): domain Bacteria; phylum Acidobacteriota; class Terriglobia; order Terriglobales; family Acidobacteriaceae; genus Palsa-343. The sequence goes on from DATHQV010000242.1 coordinate 1,613, forward strand.
GAACGCGTCATCTACGTCTACTACCCCGACGGCATGGGGCAGTCGCGTCTGCGCCTGAACATCAAAGGCGCATCGATGACCATGCGCAACGTCAACACGGTTGCGAAGCTGGTAGCTCTGTCAGAAGCTAGAAGTCCGGCCTAATTGCCGAATTTTTTGTCGGAGAGGGCGTCAGCATCCGCCAACTGCCCCATGGTCTCGCGCAAATAACGATGCGGGTTGACCGGAGTGTTGTGGATGCGCACTTCGTAGTGGAGATGCGGGCCGGTGCTCCGTCCGCTCATCCCCACGTAACCAATCACCTGGCCTTCGCGAACCTGCTGGCCCGCGGTGACGGCAAATCCTGACAGATGACCGTAGATCGTCTCAATCCCGTTGCCGTGATCGAGGACGATCTCGCGCCCGTAGCCGTTTTCCATCGACGCCGTCTTGATTTCGCCATCGGCGGCCGCATGCACCGGCGTGCCAAAGGTGGCGGAGATATCAACACCGGAATGGAACGCGCCTTCCCCGTTGAATGGATCTTCACGCTCGCCGAAGGAGCTTGTGATAGGGCCCATCACCGGCCATAGCGACGGCGCGCCGATAATGCTGGCCCAGTCGGTCGTAGCCGAGTGCGCCACCGCGACATCCAGGCCCGAGAATTTCCCCGTCAATGCATCGGTGCGCAGCAGCGCGAGCTGGTTCAGCGACTCTGTGTAAGCTTCCTCGGTAAAGCCTCCCGAGTTTTCGGATTCGGTTGTCGCAGTCGTGGTCGTTGCGGCCTTGGCCAGGCGATTTTGGCGCAGGCCGTAAAGAGCGGTCACTTCGCTGGCCAGAGAGCCGAGCGATGCAGCCTGAACATCCTTTTCGTGCGCCACCACCTCGAGATGCTGGTAATCCTTCTGCAGGGCCACCTGCTGCGAACGCACCTGATTGAAGCTGGCAGTCTTCAGCAGCATCCGCGTGTACGAGCCAGCCATCCCTGTAATGGAGAATGCACCCACGATCGCCGCGGCCACAAACACGCCGGCGTAGTGAAGAGGGATGGGAATCTTACGGAGAGGTCCGTCCTTCTCGCGAGCTACGAAGATGATGTAAAACTGTCTGCGCAAAATCCTTGATTCCGAATAACTTCCGGAAACTCCTCTATGAGCTTTTAACGATCGAGTGAGTTGGGTAATCCGTCTTGGTGTGAACCTTACCAGCGGTCCTTTCTCACGTCAATGTTACTTTTTTGGAGTGGGGTACCAAAGTCACCCAGCCCCAAAATTGAACATACTATCCCCTTTGGAATCAGCCGCAATCAGCCCAGTAGTTTTGTTATCGAATACGACAACGGCCCATTTTTCCGCCGAACAGCCTGCCGGGGAGCAAACACTAAAATGGGGATCGTCTGCGAACGATCCCCGCACACACAGAATATCAGACGGGCTATTTCGGGTCGGCGTTGCAGGTCCTCCCAACCAATCCTGCGGCTCTCTTTCGATACATTTGGCGAATTCCACGCAACCAAACTCGTCCCGCCGTCATCGCACGTTCGCTGGACAAAACCGAAAATCTGAAATGGCCAGCGATCTACCACATTTTCCCGATCCGCAATCGCTTTGGAGCCATAACGCAATGCAGCCCTCCTCCGATTCCGGCAGTCTGCGCATCTACATCGTCGACGATGAGTGGATCATCGCGGAAACGCTCGCCACCATCCTCAACAAGGGCGGCTTCAATTCTTATCCCTTCCACAACTCCAGCCAGGCGCTGGTGCGCGCCATGGATTGCCCGCCCGACGTTTTGATCACCGACGTCATGATGCCTGGCATGACCGGCATCGAGCTGGCCATCGCGCTGCGCCGCGCAGGCCACAATTGCCGCATCCTGCTTTTCTCCGGCCAGTCCGGCGCGCTCGATCTGCTGTGCGATGCACGACGCCGTGGCTACGAATTTGAATTGCTGGAAAAGCCTCTGCACCCTCTGCAACTCCTGATGCGGCTGCGCAACATGAAGCGGCATCCGTCTCCTGTTGGCCCCACTCCTCCCGAAGAGTCCGATTCTCCGCCGGAAACGGGAACCGGGTCCATCCCCGCAGCTTAATTCCCGCCGTGTAATTCACGGCCCGTTCCGTCGTTTGTCCCCCGCACCTGCTTTGGTATTCGAGTGGTATCCTTACCACTTCATGCGACCCAACTTTCATCTCGTACGAAGCACGCTGGTTGGCGCGCTGGGCGGTTTGCTGTTCGGCTTTGACACCGCGGTCATCGCCGGCACCACGCACCAGCTCACCCAGGTTTTTCATCTCAGCGCAGGCGCTCTCGGTCTTACTGTATCCATCGCGCTCTGGGGCACCGTTATCGGAGCCATCGGCGCCGGACCGCTGGGCCAAAGGATCGGCGGCCGCGAAGCACTCCGTATCATGGCGGCGCTGTACCTGCTTTCCTCGCTGGGTTGTGCGCTCGCCTGGAACTGGCCTTCTCTTCTCACTTTTCGTCTCATCGGCGGCCTGGGCATCGGCGGCTCGTCCGTGCTGTGTCCCGTCTATCTCGCAGAGCTCGCGCCCGCCCGCCTGCGCGGCCGCCTCGTCGGACTCTTCCAGATCAACATCGTCGCCGGCATCCTGCTGGCCTACGCCTCCAATTACGGAGTCGCGCAGCTCGTCGGCGGATCCACTGCGTGGCGCTGGCAGTTCGGGGTGGCCGCCATCCCCGCCCTCCTCTTTGCCCTCTTCCTCTTCGGGATCCCGCGCAGCTCGCGCTGGCTGGTCACGCAAAATCGCATTCCCGAAGCCCGCGCCGTCCTGGAAATGATGGGCACGCCCAACAGCGAAGCCGAACTGCAGGAGATCGTAGCGTCCATCCACCTCGAACGCTCGCAGCGCACCGAGCCGCTCTTCCAGCACAAGTATCGGTTGCCGATCTTCCTTGCCATCAGCATCGGCATGTTCAACCAGCTCGCCGGCATCAACGCGATCCTCTATTACGCCAACGACATTTTTGCTTTCGGCGGATACACCGGCCTCTCTGCAGACAAGCAGGCGGTGTTGCTGGGCGCGATGAATTTCTGCGCCACCATCCTCGCCATGACCGTCATCGATAAGCTGGGGCGCAAATCGCTGCTGCTCATCGGCTCGGTCGGCACCGCCGTGTGCCTCGCCGGCGTGGCCGCCATCTTCCACGCCAACAGCCACCAGAGCGACCTGCTCTGGTGCCTGGTAGGGTTCATCTTCTTCTTCTCGATTTCTCAGGGCGCAGTCATCTGGGTCTACATCAGCGAGGTCTTCCCCAACCGGGTGCGCTCCAAAGGCCAAAGCCTGGGCAGTTCGTCGCACTGGATCATGAACGCTCTCATCTCAGGATTCTTCCCGTGGGTCGCCGCGCATTCCACCGCCGCGCCGTTCGTGTTCTTCTCCTCCATGATGTGCCTGCAATTTGTCGTGGTGCTCCTCGTCTATCCCGAAACCAAAGGCGCAAGCCTCGAACAACTACAGCGCAAGCTCGGCACGGATTGAAGCACGTCGCAGAAAAGGTTCCGGCTTTGGACGGGTAAGCATTTCCTTTCGCCGCGATCATCGTGACATTTCACATAAAAAAATAAAGGCTCCGAACCCGATGGCGTATCCCGACAGGGTCAGAATCCACATCTGCTGTCGCTTTGGGCTATTGGGATACATCTCGGAATGCAGCCGAAGAACTTCGAATAGCCTCCATTGCGCCCCGAACCCCCACAGGTTGATTTGCGCGTTGTCAGGAAGACGCTGATTTACCTCTTCGAATATGGAAGAAACCCGAGTGTTCGCTGCGATCACAAGCGCCACTGCAATCGCGAAGCACAACAGGAAAATTAGCGCCGTTGCGGGGATCGTGCTGACCTCGGGTGCAAACAATTCTCCCATGACCGGATCCAAATTCCTCCGAATATTACCTGCATGAATTCGAACCTCACAAGCCCGGCAGAAACCGCACCGACTCCGCCGCCAGCAGCGCCGCCACCAGCGTCGACAGCGTATTCACCGCATCGTTGTTCAACCAGCCACGCCGCTCCGGAATCGCCCCCAACAAGCTGTCCACGAACAATCCAATAATCCCCGCCCCCAGCGCGATCAGCGCGTCAACGCGCCGCATCGGCAGTACAAAAGCTGCAACCGCCACCAGCACCGCCGCCGCCACGCATCCCGCCAGCGAACCCACCAGAGTAATCGCGCCATCGGTGCCCACCGGCACGCGCCTGAATGTCGTAATCATCCGCGGCTCGCCGCCCAGCACCTGGCCCATCTCAGAAGAAATGGTGTCGGCTGTGGCCTCCGCCATGGCGGCGATCATGGCCATCACCGCCGTCCGCCCGCCAAACGGCGTCACGCTGAAGACATGCGCCGCGGAGATCGGAATCCCCGCCAGCACCGCGACGCCCAAATTCGCCGCCACCTGCGACGCCGCGCGCCCGCGCCTCCCTTCCGCCGTTCCCAGCGCCTCTTTGCGTCGGCGTCCAAAACGGGTGGCGGCATACGTCATCAGGTAGAGCGCCAGCACTGGCCACAGTGCCGTGTGCCAGCCCGGCGTCTGTAAATAAAGCGCCGCTGTGAAAATCCCGCCCGTCAGCGCGGCCCCCCGTGTGACTGCGCGCATTTGGTACCCCAGCGCCGCAAACGCAATGCTGATCACCACCGCCTGCGCCAGCGCCGGATCCCCCGCCTGCCACACCTGGCCACCCACCAGCGTCACCCACGTGGCAGCAATCGGCACAAAGGCCAGCAGCACCGCCTGCGACTGCCAACGCAGCGGCCCTCGGAGCGGCCCTCGCAGCGGCCCACCCGGCGGCCCACCCATCGATCCGTCCCCTGCTCCCCGATTTCCCGGCGCTTCGTCGAACATGCAGCCTCTCCCACGCCGGGCGCAAACCCGCTCGCGTACAGTACAATCATCTTTCTACCAGCAACCAGTTTGAACCGGGACATTTCACCATTCCCGTTCGAGGAGTCAGGGTATTGCGAGTGCGTAGCAGGTCATGGCTGAATCCCATTCAGGGCCGAATCAGCCCCACTTCCAGCCGGTCTGAACAGGCGTCGGGCAGCTTTTTTTCTCGTCAAACAGCTATCTTGAGCGCTGCGGGCGTGGTCGCTGGCGGTATTCTGGCCCTGGCAATCGCCGGTTGCGGTAACCAGTACCGTCCCGTCATTACGCCCATTCAGCCCACCGGACCGTCTTCGCAGCCTGGGGCGTTCATCAGCGTCTTTTCGCAGCCTGGCTTCGGCCCCCTGCCCGCCGGCGTCACCGGCCCCTGCACCGGTCAGACGTATTCGACGCCCAGCGTCGTCACGCTGATTGATTTCTCCGGCGATTCCATTCTGAATGAGGCAGACGGCGGCAACGGCCCCCTCACCTACTCGCTCGAAGCGGGCGGCGCCAATGCCATCGCACCGAATTGCGACGGAACCCTGACCGAAGTCCAGGCCACGCAGCAATCTCTGTTGACCAAGGATGTTTTCACCAGTTCCCTGCTACCCGGTTCAGTTCCCACCAACACCATGGTGGAGGGCATCAACCTGTACGTCACGGAATCGGGCCTCCACGGTCCCACCTGCATGGTGACCAACTGCGTCGCGCAGCTCACCGGTTCGCCCGAAGGCCTGAAGCAGGAGATTCCCGTCGCCCCCTCGCTCATCAACATGGTCGGGTTTAGCTCCGGCGCGCGCGTCTACGCCATCAGCCAGGGCAACTCCGGCACCGGCGGCGCGCTTGCGTGGGGCACCTGCGCTAATCCCTCCACGGTCACCATCAACGGCGAAGCCGACGGCATTGAAACCGGCACCAACACCGTCTCTTCTCGACTGCCTTTGGGCATCTGCCCGGTCTACGGCTTCCAAACCTCCGACGAACTGCGCGCCTTCATTGAGAATCGCGGCAGCGGCACGGTTACCGTCATCAATACCCAGCTCAACGCCATCGATTCCGCACACCCCACCATCAAGGTCGGCGCTGGTCCCGTTTTCGCGGACTACTACCGCCAGGGACAGGTTCTGGTGACCGCGAATTACGATTCCAACACCATCAGCATCATCGACGTCAGCCTCGACCAGTACGGCAACGACAGCACCACCTTTGGCACCGTCCTGGCCACCGTCCCGGTCGGCCTGCATCCCGTGGAAGTCTCCGTCCTGCAGGATGGCAGCCGCGTCTACGTAGCTAACCAGGGCACCATCGCCGCCGACGGCAGCGTCGCCACCCCGGGCAGCGTCTCCATCGTGAACCTGACCAGCTATAACGTCGACGAGACCATCACGCTCCCCGCCAACCCCCACTCGATTGCGTCGATCTATAACTACCCCATTGGCAAGGTCTACGTCGCGTCGCAGAACAGCCCGTACCTGATTGTGATTCGCACCGATGAGGATATTGTCAGCGCCACGCCGGAGATGCAGGGCAATATCGTGGACATGCATGTGAACGCGCAGTACCCAGGTCAGGCATCGTCAGGCCAGTTGAACTATCAGACCGAGAGCCGCTCTGTTGGATCGGGAGCGCCGTAAACTCGCTCCCCGGCCTGCATTACTCGGGACTTCCCATTTCCTGGACAATCATCAATCCGCCAATCAAACGGCGGTTATCGGCATAGATCGGCTTGCCGGAGAGCGTGATGCGGATCCGCTTGCCGTCCGCCCTCCGGTAAAACATGATCCGCGGCTCTGTCGTTTCGCCGCGCTGCATCGCACGGGCGAGCGGGTTTTCCTCCAGGCTGAAAGGAAGGCCCTCAGCATCCGTGATGCCGAGCGGGGTGAATTCCGAGATATTCTGCCCGGAAAATACCGCCCCGCCAAAGATAGTTCCTGCCTCCGGGTTGACCATGAAAATCGTGCTGTCGTTGGCATCAGCGAGAATCACGCCCACCGGTACTGCGTCCACTGCAGCCCGTAACTCGGCTTCGCAGGACCTCAGCTCCTCGCTGATCTGCTTCTCGCCTTCCACCTCCTCCACCAGGCCGTAGACGGAAACCACCTCTCCAGCGGAGCCAAAACGTGGCGCGCCCCGAGAACGCATCTGTTTCCATTCACCCTCCGGGCTCCTCACCCGATACGAGATATCAATCGGCTTTCCCGTGCTCAATGAAATCCTGATGGCCTCCTGAGTTGGCGGCACATCGACGGGGTGCAGCATCTTCTGCCACCCGTTTCCCAGCGCCTCTTCGAGGCTCTGGCCGGTCACAACTTCCCATTGCGGGCTGGCTTCAATCACTTCACCTAGCGCATTCAGAACCCACGGCACATGTGGGCCCAGCGTCATCATGTGGCGGAAATGCACCTCGCTCTCGTGCAGCGCCTGCTCGGTGCGCTTGCGCTCCGTAACGTCCATAATGGCCACAGAAACGCCCAGCACTTCGCCTGCCTCGTCCCGGGCTGGGCGATACGACAGCACAAGGGTCTGCGCTTCCCCGCCGCCCTCCGCAGGCGGCTTCTGGATCTCGACGCCGGTAATCGATTCCCCGCGAAGAGCCCGCCGGATGTACGGCTCAACGATGGGAAACAACCGTGGCAGGACTTCCGCCACCGTTCTTCCCAAATGTGCGGCAGCGGGCACTCCATTCAGTTTCGCCAATTGGCGGTTCAGCGTAACGTAGCGCAGTTGTTTGTCTATGAAGCACAAACCCACAGGAGCGCCATCGTAGATTGCCTGGAGCTGCGCAAAACGCTGTGCGGGCAGCATGTGCGCCCCCACGACGGATTCGCCGTCCAGCGGCGCAGGCATCTTCGCGGCAAAGGTCTCCATCGGAACGGCGAGCATCCGCGGGATCTCCGCCTCCGGAACCGGCTTGCCATACAGCCAGCCTTGCCCCAGCTCGCAGCCTAACCATAGCAGCATACTGGCCTGCTCCTGCGTCTCTATTCCCTCCGCCACGGTCAGCAGACCAAGACTTTGCCCCAGACCCACCACAGCCGCCACGATCTTTCTGCGCTCCCGGTCTTCCGTCATGGTGCTGACGAAACCTCGATCCACCTTCAACCTGTCGAATGGCAGCGACTCAAGATGCTTCAGGCTCGAATAGCCGGTGCCGAAATCGTCGAGGGCCAGGCTGCAACCAAGCGCCTTCAACTCGCCGGCAACGGCTTTGGCGCGTGACATATCGTCGACCAGCGCGCTCTCCGTCACTTCGATCATCAGCCGGTCCAGCGAAAAGCCGCTCGGCCGCGCGCACTCCGCGATCAGTCCCGGCAGCTCTGTGTCCTGCAGTTGCAGAGGCGACAGATTCACCGTCACGAAGAGCGAGCTCTCGCGCAGCGGAATGGAAGCGAACGCCTTGCCGAGCAGGCTCAGCGTAAGCCGGTTGCTCAATCCTCTCGCTTCGATCTCGGAAATAAATACGTCCGGCAGGATGGTCCCCAGCTCCTCATGCTGCCACCGGGCAAGGATCTCAAACCCCGCCACTTGTCCTGTCTTCAACTCCACGAGGGGTTGAAACGCGGGATAAATGTCACCCCTCTCCAGGGCCCGCAGGATGTCGGCAGCATCCAAACGCATTGCAACACTCTACCCCCATCAGGGATATCCGCGCTTGGTTTTCGTGAAGACGACCAGGCCATCTTCTCAGGAACCCCCATGCACTACGGCGCCGTTCCCGATTCATAATTCAGCGTAGAGAGCGACAGCTGGTACTGGTACCGCGCGCTGGTGTCCTCAATCTGTGCGCTGGTTTGCTGCAGCTGCGCCTGGCTCAGTTCCACAATCGAGCTCAGCCCCAGCTTGTACCGCGTCTGCGCCAGCCCCATCGCCAGATTCGCCTGCTTCACCAACTGCGCCGTCACCGTCATGCGCTGCCAGTTGTTGTTCGCCTGCAGCCACGACGTCCGCACATCGCGCACAATGCGGTCGCGCAGATCGCGGCTGTTTTCCGCCGCCGCCTGTGCGCGGTATTTTGCTTCCTTCGCCTGCGAAACATACAGAAACCCATTGAAGATCGGCACACTTACATTGCCGCCTACCGCGCCCCACCAGTTCGTGATGTAGTAAGTGCCGGGATGGACGGGAGTCAGCCCCACCGTGCCGGCTGCCGAGACTGTCGGCAACAGCTGGTCCCATTGCGCACGCGCAATTTTTTGCGCCGACTGCGTGTCATAGCTGAGCGCCTGCAGATCCGGCCGCTGCTGCAATGCCGTCTGAATCAGCGGTTCTACCGCGGGTGGAGGAGGCGGCGGCGCGGCGTTGCCGTCGTCCAGACGATACGCAACATCATGATCCAGCCCCAGCACCGCATCCAGCACCGCCATGCTGGCGTGCACATTGCTCTGCGCATCCAGTTGCAGCAGTTGCGCCTGCGACAGATCGACATCCGCAAAACTCAGATCGAGCGTCGACTTCAGTTTGTTCCTCGTCATCTCACCCACCTGCGAATCGGTGGTCTGGCGAGCGTTGACCGTCTCCCGCGCCACATCCAGTTCCGCCTGCGCCGTCAGCGCATCGTAGAACGCCTGATCCGTCGCGAGCACAATTTCTTCCGTTGTCGCCAGCGCGTTTGCACTCGACGCCTTCTCGCTCAGCTTCTGCGCCAGCACCATGTTGTGCGTATGCCCGAAGTCGTAAATCATCTGCGACACGTTCACGCCGGCTCCCGCGTGTTGCAGCAGCCTTGACGACGTCAGCGAACCCGCGCCGATGCGGCTGGCCTCCTCCGCTTCCTCAGCCGTAATCGCTCCGGTAGCCGTTGGCAACTCCGCCGCTCGCGCCTCGCGTGTCACCTGATGCTGCGCCAGCGCCAGCAGCTTCCCCACCGTCACCCGAGGATTGTTGCGTATCGCCGTCTGCTCCGCCTGCGCCAGCGTCAGTAGCTGTTGCTCGGCTCCCGGCGGCCCGGGCGCTGCTGCCTGTACCGGCGCCTGCTGTATCTCCGCCAGATCGGCGTTGAGCGAAGCAGTAGTAGGCGCAGCAATCCCCTGCGGCGCGGGCGCGGCCGGCAACGCCTGTGCCGCCAGCGATCCGCACGCCAGCAACCCCGAACCCACCCAGATCAGAAAATCTCTCATGCCTCAGCTCCTTCCGGCCCACCGCTGTTCCGCTCCTGCCGCGTGTGAATGAACAGGTAAACCGCAGGCACCAGAAACACCGTCACCACCACGCTCACGGCCAGGCCGCCAATCACCGCACGCGCCAGCGGCGCATACTGTTCGCTCCCCGCTTCAAACCCCAGCGCCATCGGAATCATCCCCAGCAGCGTGGCCAGCGACGTCATCAGAATGGGCCGCAGCCTCACCTTGCATGCCTGCACCGTCGCATCCAGTAGCGACATACCTTGCTCGTGCAAAATCCCGGAGAACTCCACAATCAGAATGCTGTTCGACACCACGATGCCGGTCATCATGATTACGCCCATCAGCGACATGATGTTCAGCGTGCTCCCCGTCAGGACCAGCGTCACCACCACGCCCGCCAGCCCCGGTGGAATCGCCATGAGGATGATGAACGGATCCACAAACGAGGTGAACTGCGCCATCAGAATCAGGTAGACCAGGAACACCGCCACGCAAAGCCCCAGCCCAAAATCGCGGAACGACCGGTTCATGCTCACCACTGCCCCGTGCAGCGTGATCCGCGTGTTGCGGTCCGTCGCTGCGTGCTGTATCAGATCGTGCAGCTGCTTGCTGGTCCCCTGCAGCGCCTCTCCTTTGGTCGCCACGTAAATGTCGATCACGCGCCGAATCTGGTAGTGGTCGACCTCCGTCGGCGTGTTGATCAGGCGAATGTCCGCCACCGAATTCAACGGCGTGTATCCGGCACGGTGCGAGCCTGTCCACATACCCGGCGAGGTGGCAGAGTCCTGCAACGCCTCTTCAATCGGCGTATACCCCGCAGGATGTTCGCCGCGCAGCGGAATATCTTCAAAATCCTGCATGGTCATGTGGTTCAGCCAGCGGTTCGCGTACTGCACCGTCACCATGTAGTTGTTGCCGCTCTTCGGATCGATCCAGTAGCTCGGCGCCACCATCCCGTCCGACGTCATCGCGGTAATCACGTTGTCCACCACATCCTTCGCTGAAAGGCCGATCAGGCTCGCCTTCTCGCGATCGATGTTCAGCTGAATGCCCGGATAGTTGATGTCCTGCGGAATGTACGTCCCGCTGACATTCGGAAACGTGCGAATCTTCGCCGCCATCTGCTCAGCCAGCGTATACGCCCCGTTCATGTTCATCGAGCTGATCTGCACGTCGATGGGCGCAGGCAGACCCTGATTGATCACGCCATCCACCAGGCCGCCTGCCTGGAAGTACGTCGTCAGCTCCGGCATCTCGCTCGACAGCCGCTCCCGCACCCGTTCCATATACGCATAGCTGCCGATGCTGTGATCTTCTTTCAGGCTCGTCTGCACAAAGGCAGTATCCATCGAAGCGTTCGAAGTGAAAATGGCGGAGAGATCCGGATACACCCCAATATTCGAGACAATCATCCCCAGGTCACTCGGCCGCACCTCCTCACGAATAATCTTTTCCACCTTCGCGATGTACTGGTCGCTGACTTCCAGCCGCGTGCCGCTCGGCATGCGCACGTTGATGATGAACTGCCCCGGATCCGTGCGTGGGAAATACGCGCGGCCCAGGAATGGAAACAGCACCACCAGCACCAATGCCACGCCGCCCAAAATCGTCGCCGCCGTGAATCCCGGCCGCACCATCGCCCGCCGCGCCAGCGATTCGTACCAGTCCAGCATGCGGTGAAATTGCTCATTGAATTTGTCGACGCCGCGCTGGAACCACGACGGCCGGCCATGGTCCTCATGCGCCTCGTCGCCCGCCGGGTGATGCAGTCGGATGAACTGCGCGCAAAACAGCGGCACCACCGTCATAGCGAAGAAATACGAAGCGAAAATTGAGATCACCACGCCCAGCGCCAGCGGCGTGAAAATGTACTTGCTGATCCCCGACAAAAACGTCACCGGGAAAAACACAATGGACGTCGTCGACGTCGCCGCCAGTACCGCCAGCGCCACTTCCATGCCGCCCTTCTCCGCGGCAATCCGCGGCGGCTCGCCCATCTCCATGTAGCGGAAGATGTTTTCCAGCACCACCACCGAATCGTCGATGAGCCGCGAAAACGCCAGCGCCAGTCCGCCCAGGATCATCGTGTTGACCGTTCCGCCCAGCGCATGCGTCACCAGCAGGCACACCAGCGCCGACAGCGGAATCGAAAGCATCACCGCCAGCGTCGCGCGCGGGCTGCCCAGGAAAACCAAAATCATGATGCCGGTCAGCACCAGCCCAATGCTCGCCTCTTTCACCAGGTTCTTGATCGCCAGCTTCACAAACACCGACTGGTCGAAGACCACGGCCGTCTTCAGCGAAGCCGGAATATCCACCAGATGCTGGATCGCTTCCTTCATCCCATCCACAATCGTGATGGTGTTGCTGTTGCCGCCCTGCTTGAACACCGGCACATACACGCTGCGCTGCCCGTCAATGCGCACGATGTTGTACTGCAGCGCGCCCGAATCCTCCGCGTGCCCGATGTCCGCTACCAGCACCGAACCGTTGCCCACGGACTTCAACGGCATCTGGTTCATCGAATCCGCTGTGGGAAACTGGCTGTTCGCGTAGATGTTGAAGTCCTTGCTCCCAACCCGAACGTCGCCGGCCGGCAAAATCAAATTCGAACTGTCCACCGAATTCACAACATCGTTCAGGCTCAGATTCCGCGCCTCCATCTTCAGCGGATCGACATACACCTGAATCTGCCGGTACGTTCCGCCATACGGCTGCGGCACCGACGCGCCCTGCACATTTGAAATCTGATTGCGCACCTGGAACTGCGCCAGATCTTTCAGCTGTGTTTCATTCAGCCCCTGCCCTTTAAGCGTCACCAGGCAAACTGGCTGCGTGGATGCCGTTAGTCCCAGCACCACCGGCGGCAGCGTGCCCGGCGGCAATCGCCGCAGGTCGGCCATCGCCAGGTTCGCCACATTACTCAGCGCCGCATTCGGATCCGTCCCCGGCTTGAAATAAATCTTGATCAGGCTCACGCCGGTCAGCGAGCGCGACTCGCTGTGATCCACATTCGCCGCCAGCGTAAAGAAGCGCTCGAATGTATTCGTGATGTCCGCTTCAATCTGCTGCGGAGGCATCCCGTTGTAGAACGTGGCCACCACCACTACCGGCATGTCGATGTCCGGAAATAAATCCACCGGCATCGACGACAGGTTCACAATTCCCACCAGCCCCACCATCAGGCAGAGCATCACAATGAAGAACGGATACCGGAGTGCAAACTTCGGCATTACTGTGCCCCTCCCGCAAGAGCTGCAGGCGCTTCCTCTCGCCGCCTGTGGATCATGAGATAAACCGCAGGCACCAGGAACATCGTCAGCACCACCGATACCCCCAGTCCGCCAATGATGGCGCGCGCCAGCGGTGCATACTGCTCACTCCCCGCTTCATACCCCAGTGCCATGGGAATCATGCCCAGCAGCGTCGCCAGCGACGTCATCAGAATCGGCCGGAGACGCATCTTGCACGATTCGATCGTCGCCTCCAGTACGGAACGTCCCTGGGCATGCAAAGTGTTGGAGAAATCAACGATCAAAATACTGTTCGATACCACGATGCCCGTCATCATGATGGTGCCCATCAGCGACATGATGTTGAGCGTGCTCCCGGTCAGTACCAGCGTCAGCACTACCCCCGCAATCCCCGGCGGAATCGCCATGAGGATGATGAATGGATCGACGAACGACGCGAATTGCGCCATCAGCACCAGGTAGACCAGGGCAATCGCGATAATCAGTCCCAGCCCGAAATCGCGGAACGCATCGTTCATCTTCACCACCGCGCCTCGCATCGTGATCACGGTGTTGCGGTCGGTCTTCGTGTGATCCACCAGATCGCGAATTCTTTTCCCCGTCTGCCCCAGCGCTTCCGACTTTGTCGCGACGTAGATGTCGATTACGCGGCGAATCTGATAGTGATCCACCTCAGTCGGAGTGTTGATCAGTTTGAATTCCGCCACCGACCGCAGCGGCGTATAGCCAGACTGGTGCGAGCCCGACCACAAATCCGGCGAATCGGCAGAGGCCTGCAGCGCGTCATCCATCGGCGTGAAGCCGGCCGGCTGCACCCCGCGCAGAGGAATGTTTTCAAAATCCTGCATCGTCATGTTGTCGATCCACCGGTTCGCATACTGCACTGTCACCATGTAGTTGTTGCCGCTCTTCGGATCGATCCAGTAGCTGGGCGCCACCATGCCGTCCGAGGTCAATGCGGTAATCACGTTGTCGACAATGTCCTTCGCCGACAGGCCAATCAGGCTGGCCTTTTCCCGGTCGATATTCAGCTCGATTCCTGGATAGTGAATGTCCTGCGGAATGAACGTGCCGCTCACATTCGGAAACGTCCGAATCTTCGCCGCCAGTTGCTCGGCCTGCGCATACGCTCCGTTCATGTCCATCGAGCTCACCTGAACATCGATCGGCGCCGGCAATCCCTGGTTGATCACGCCGTCGATCAGGCCGCCGGCCTGAAAGTACGTCGTCAGCTCCGGCATCTCCCGCGACAGCCGCTCCCGCACCCGCCGCATGTACTCGTAGCTCCCGATGCTGTGTCCATCCGCCAGGCTCGTCTGCACAAAAGCCGTGTCCATCGAGGCATTCGAAGTAAAAATGGCGGAGAGATCCGGATACACGCCGATATTGGACACGATCATTCCCAGGTCACTCGGCCGCACTTCCTCGTGAATAATTTTCTCGACCCTGGCAATGTACTGGTCGCTCACTTCCAGCCGCGTGCCGCTCGGCATCCGCACATTAATCACGAATTGTCCCGGATCTGTGCGTGGAAAATACGCGCGCCCCATGAACGGAAACAGCACCACCAGCACCACGGCAACCGCGCCCAGCGTCACGCCGGTGGTGAGGCCGGGTCGCACCAAGGCGCGTCTCACCAGCCGCTCGTACCACTCCACCATCCGCTGAAAGTATTCGTTGAATCGATCGACGACGGGTTGAAACCCGAATCTCTTTGTCGACTTTGCCCCGTGTCCAGCCTGCCCCCGAATGAACATCGCGCAGAACAACGGCACCACCGTCATGGCAAAGGCGTACGAAGCGAACATCGATAACACCACGCCCAATGCCAGCGGCGTAAACAGATAGCGGCTGACTCCGGAGAGCGCGGCCACCGGAAGGAACACGATAGAAGTCGTCACCGTCGCCGCCAGCACCGCCAGCGACACCTCCGAACCGCCTTTTTCCGCAGCAACTTGCGGCGACTCGCCCATTTCCATGTATCGGAAAATGTTCTCGAGCACCACCACTCCGTTATCGATCAGCCGCGAAAAGGCCAGCGCCAGGCCGCCCAGAATCATGGTGTTGATCGACCCGCCCATCACGTTTGTCATCAGCAAACAAGCCGCCGCCGACAGCGGTACGGACAACAGCACGGCAATGGTCGCGCGCGGGCTGCCCAGAAACAGCAGGATCATCAGCCCGGTCAGCAACAACCCAATCCCAGCTTCTTTTCCAACGTTCCGCAGCGCCTGCTTTACGAAGACCGACTGGTCGAAAACCACGGCCGTCTTGAGCGAAGCCGGAATGTCCACCAGATGCCGGATCGCTTCCTTCATCCCATCCACGATGGTGATGGTGTTGCTGTTGCCGCCCTGCTTGAACACTGGCACATACACGCTGCGCTGCCCGTCAATGCGCACGATGTTGTACTGCAGCGCGCCCGAATCCTCCGCGTGCCCGATGTCCGCCACCAGCACTGAACCGTTGCCCACGGACTTCAACGGCATCTGGTTCATCGCCTCCGCGCTGGGGAACTGGCTGTTGGCGTAAATATTGAAATCCTTGTCGCCAATCCGAACATCGCCCGCAGGCAAGATCAGGTTAGAGCTGTTCACCGCCTGCACCACGTCGTTCAGGCTCAGATTCCGCGCCTCCATCTTCAGCGGATCGACATACACCTGAATCTGTCGATACGTTCCTCCATACGGCTGCGGCACCGACGCGCCCTGCACGTTCGAAATCTGGTTGCGCACCTGAAACTGCGCCAGATCCTTGAGCTGCGTCTCATCCAAACCCTGCCCTTTCAGGGTCACCAGGCAAACCGGCTGCGTCGATGCCGTTAGTCCCAGCACCACCGGAGGCAGCGTGCCTGGCGGCAATCGCCGCAAATCCGCCATTGCCAGATTCGCAACATTGCTCAGCGCCGCATTGGGGTCCGTCCCCGGCTTGAAATAGATCTTGATCAGGCTCACGCCCGTCAGTGAGCGCGACTCGCTGTGATCCACATTCGCCGCCAGCGTGAAAAAGCGCTCGAACGTGTTCGTAATGTCCGCTTCAATCTGCTCGGGCGGCATGCCGTTGTAGAACGTCGCCACCACCACCACGGGCATGTCGATGTCTGGAAACAAATCCACCGGCATCGACGACAGATTCACGATCCCCACCAGCCCCACCATCAGGCAGAGCATGAGAATGAAATAGGGAAAGCGAAGAGCAAACTTCGGCATCGACTAAGCGCCCCCGTCATTCCCTGAGACCGCATCTGCTTTCATGTCGATCGTTCCGCCGGATTGCGTCGCCGTTTCTGATGCCGGCGTATTCGCCACAACTGGCGACACCTTTTCATCCTCGGCATATTTCGATTGCGCCGCCAAAACAACCCGATCCCCCGGCGCCAGGCCGCTCTGAATCTCCACCAGCTGATTTCCCTGAATCCCCACCTGCACGGTGCGAATGTGCACCTGGTTGTCGCTGTCCAGCACGTACACTTCGTGCTGATTTCCGTGCAGCACCACCGCGCTCACCGGAGCCGTCATCACGTTGTCCACGTGGTTCAGCCGCATCAGCACATTGGCGTACATGCCGGAATCAATGCTCAGGTCCTTGTTCGGCACATCCACTTCGGTTTCCATCGTCCGCGTTTCAAAGTTCAACTCCCGCGTGAACCGCACCACGTCGCCCGTAAACGAACGGCCCAGCGCGTCGACCCGCACCTGCGCCTGATCGCCCATGTGCACGTAGCGCACATAGCTTTCCGGAATCGGCAGCCGCAGCCGCATCACGCCGCTCTGCGCCACCTTCACGATGGGCAAATCCTGATTGTTGGAGCCGATGCCCGACTGGATCAGCGCTCCCGTATCCGCGTACCGCCAGATCACCACGCCGTCCAGCGGCGCCACCACGTTGGTGTATCCCGCAATCGCGCTCACCCGCTGGTTATCGGCGCGCGAAACTTCCATGCCCTTCTGCGCGGCATCCAGCGCGGCCTTTGATGCATCCACATCGGCCTCGCCTGACAAGTCTTTCGCCTGCGCATCGTCCAGTTCCTGCTGCGCCACCAGTCCTGGCTGCGCCTGCGAGGTCTGCAACAGCCGCTGATAATCCGAGTGCAGCGCGGCATACTTCGATTCGGCGGCTTTCACTTCATGCTGCGCGCGCTCAATCTCGTCTTTGCTGCGCGCCACTTCTGAAACCGTCCCCGATAACTGCGCCTGCAACTCCGGTACTTCCAGCACCGCCAGCGTCTCGCCGTGGTGCACGCGGTCGCCAATATCGACATAAATGTGCCGAATGAACCCGCTCACCTTGGGGTGAACGTCCACCACCTGGTAGGGCTGGAACTGGCCGGCCAGGGTCAGCACCTGCGCGATGTTGCCGCGCTGCACGACCGCCACCTGAGCCGCCGGCGGCCCGGGCGCGGCTTCCACAACATTGCTGCGGCGATGCCCGAGCCATACCAGGATAGTAGCGACGATCGCAACAGCGGCGGCTGCAAGCAGGACCCATAAGCGCTTACGCATGAGGGAATCCTCGGTTGAATTGTGATTTACGAAAGTTGGCCTTCGGGCCCGTTGAGATCGTGGACGACCGCCCCAGCTTCAGGGATCACGCTCAGGAATTGCTCGTTCGCTCGAGGGAGATACACGCCAAAAGTCAGCGAAACCCGGCGAAACGGTATAGCAATTGAGATGAAAGCTTTAGCGGCGGGGGGGCGGCGGCCGCGTGAAATGCGCAGCCAGGGCGGCGCGCTCAGCCGTTCTCCGTACCGGAGCCAGCAGCAGTTTCCTGCCGTCCATCCCAGGCCGGAACCCTACGCCCATCAGCGCCAGAAATGCCAGCGCAAACGGTACCAGGGCCAGCGGCGCTCCCGGAGCAGGCGCGCTACGCCAGTCAATCGACGGCAAAGTAATCTTCTCTTTCCCCGCCAGCAGCTTGGCCGCCGGCATGTGGTGCGAAACCGAATGCGGCGGATCGTACAACGACAGCTTGTACTTCAACCCCCACGCAAACACGCACATCCCCAACAGCACCAGGCCGAAGGCCAGCACACGCATCCCCCTGTTTCCAGAGAGCGTACCAACGGAGGACCGAGGCGAATTGGAAGGGGTAGAAAACAAGTCGTACAACACGTCGTACTACGATAGATGATGACATACATTAGACGGTTGCGAAAGTGCGTGAGTTAGCACCCCCGCTACAGGCTGGATCGCCGCGATTTGGCGGCGATTTACAATCACCCCATGCAAATTGCTGAGCTGGCTCGTGTGCTCCAGGCTGAGTTGCGCGGCGACCCCGACCTGGAAATTACCGGCGTGGCCGGCATTGAAGAGGCCGGACCCGGCCATGTGACCTTTGTTGCCAATCCGAAATACGCTGCCATGGCCAGGACTACAAGCGCCGCGGCCATCCTCGTGTCTCCGGATTTCCCCGACGTCCCCGCCGCTACCCTGCGCATGGCCAACCCCTACCTCGGATTCGCGCGCGCCATCGAAATCTTCTTTCAGCCGCCTGCCCTCCCGGCGGGGATTCATCCAACCGCGGTCATTCATCCCACAGCGACCATCGGAGCCAACGCCCGCATCGACGCCTACGCCGTGATCGGCGAAAACGTCTCCATTGGCGATGACGCCGTCATTCTCGCGCATGTGGCCCTCTATCCCGGCGTCCGCATTGGGCACCGCTTTTTCGCTCACGCGCACTCCGTGGTCCGCGAAAACTGCGTCATCGGCGACGACGTAATCCTGCAAAACGGCGCAGTCGTTGGCTCGGACGGCTTCGGCTTTGCGAAGGACGAAGCTGGCCGCTGGCACAAAATTCCGCAGGCTGGCCCCACGATCCTCGGCGATCGCATCGAGGTCCAGACCAATTCCTGCATCGACCGCGCCAGCGTCGGCGCAACCCGCATCGGCGACGGCGTCAAGGTCGACAACCTCGTCCAGGTGGGACACGGCTCAACCGTTGGCGAGAACACTCTGCTCTGCGCCCAGGTCGGCCTCGCCGGTTCCACCCATGTGGGAAAAAACGTGATTCTCGCCGGCCAGGTGGGCGTTGCCGGCCATTGCAACATCGGCGACGGCGTCGTGGCCATCGCCCAGGCTGGCCTCCACGGTGACATCCCGCCCGGATCCATGCAAGCCGGATCTCCCTCCTTCGATCACAAGCAATGGCTTCGCGCCGTCGCTCTTTTCAGCCGATTGCCGGACATCGTCAAGCAACTGCAGCGCAAATCAAAACGCGAAGAGTAGAGTAGAAAGATTGCGGTTCCCCTCCCGGGCCGGCAGCGAAGGACCGGGTTCCCGCATCCAAGACAAGTTAAATGTCCACGCACGATCAGGATTCCTCGCTCACTCTCGTTCCTCCGCCGCCGGCCGCTCCCATTCGTGTGCTCCTGCTCGACGATCACCCGGACAATCTGCTGCTGCGCTCCACCATCCTCCGCAAATACGGATATTTGACGGAGACCGCCAGCACCATTGAAGAGGCAGAACGGCTCCTCGACGACATCGACATTGCCGTGCTCGATTACCACCTCGGCGCAGGCAAGTTTGGCACTGATGTCGCATCGGACCTGCGGGCCCGTCGCCCTCAGGTGCCCATCATCATCCTCTCGGCGACCCTCGAGCGCCGCTTCGGCGGGGTCGAGGACATGCACCTGCTCAAGGGTTACAGCTCCATCGACGATCTGGTAACCGCCCTGCGCTCGTTTGAAGCGAAGCGCCGCGGCAAGCCCGTCGTCGTCGATGCGCGCGACTTTTTCTACTCCCGCATCAACATGGCCATGGGCGACGACGTCGTACTCGAAATCCTCGACGGCGAAGGCACCTGGCACTACGTGAATGAGACCTGCGCCCGCGTGCTTGAGAAGGCGCGCGACTGGTTCCCCGGTCGTAACATGTTTGAAGAAATGCCGGAGCTGGCCGTCGACTGGGCCGACATTCTTCGCACCGTCGCTGAAACCCGCGAAACCTACATCGACCGCACCTTCCGCGGCGTCCTCAACCTGCCCAGCAAGGGCGAACGCTACGTGTGGAACGTGCTGGCCTTCCCCATCACCCTGCACACGCGCGAAACCGGCGTGGTGCTCACCGCCCGCGCGCTCGAACGCAAGTCGACTCTATAAGACGGGCGAGCCAGCCGTCTACTTCGGCTTGCCCCGGCTCGACAGCACGAACTCGTTCCCGTCCGGATCGCGGAAGATTGCCACCGACCCCCAATGCTCGTTGCGCGGCTCCTGTGTAAACACGACGCCCTTCGACTGCAACGCCGCCGCCGTCGCAAACACGTCCTCGCACCAAAATGAAATGGACGTGAACTGCCCGATGCGGCTCTCGTGTCCCGGCGGCGTAAACGGCGCAATGCCCGTCTCCGCGCCCGGAATCATCAGCTCAATCCAGCGCTGCTTCTCCATAAACGGCTGGTCCGTCACCACCTTCATCCCGATCGCTTCCGTCCAGAACTTCAGCGCAGCATCCTGGTCAGTCACCGGAACCCCCACAAACTTAATCCCTCGAATCATCACTCCCTCCTCCAATTTCCGGAGCATACCCAGCGAATAATCCCGATGCAATCGTCCATTCCCTGCTATAGTACTCATCGGTATAGCAATGCAGATCGACGACTACGTAACCGACACCCTCCTCCGCGATCTCGTCGGACACGACCGCCGTCCCGTCAGCTTCCTCGTCTATCTCTGGCTCGCCGCCTACCAGGCGCGCGCTGGCGCTCCTATGCAGGTCAGCTATCAGGAGCTCGCCGAGTCCGTCGGCGTCTCCAAAAGTGCAGCCCAGTCCGCCGTCGGCTGGCTGGTCCGCCGCAAACTCCTCGCCACGAACAAATCCAACGCCACGGCGATTCCCACGTACACCGTCCTCACCCCATGGAAACCGCGCAAAATGTAGTGATAGGCTGTGTTCAGCCATCGATGCGTAGACTCGGGATCGTCATTTCGGCTGGTTGTTGTGCGCTTGCGGCAGGCATTCTGCTCTCCGGCTGCCAGTCTCCCTGGGTGCAGGCCACCGTCACCAACGATCAGGACACCCCCATCAACCTCGTCGAGGTCAACTACCCCGGCGGCAGCTTCGGCATCCAGAACATTGCCCCCCACGCAAGCTTTCACTACCGCTTCCACATCCTCGCCAACGACAAAGTTGAAGTCGACTTCACCGATTCCGCCAACCACAGCGTGGCCGTCAAAGGCCCGGATCTCGAGCAGGGCGAACATGGCGCCCTCGGCATCGACATCGGCGTCAACGACAAGGTTACCTGGTCCCCTGCGCTGGCCCATCAAAAATAGCGGTCGGCCGTAGCCCCCACAGCCGCTTTCTGGCAAACTAATCCAACTGTTCTCGAACGCATCTTTTCCGGGAGGAACCCCCGTGATTCAGGTCGAAAACCTGACCAAAACCTTTGACCAGTTCACCGCGGTCAAAGACATCACCTTCAAAGTAGAAGCCGGGGAGATCTTCGCGTTCCTCGGCCCCAACGGCGCCGGCAAAACCACCACCATCAAGATGCTGACCACCCTGCTGCGCCCCACCACCGGCCGCATCCACCTCGACGGCCTCGACCCCTGGGTCAGGCAGAAGGAAGCCCGCCAGCGCTTCGGCATCGTCTTTCAGGACCCCAGCCTCGACGGCGAACAAACCGCCTACGAGAACATGGAGTTGCACGGCGTCCTCTACCACATCCCCAAACGCGTCCGCACCGAACGCATCGAGCAGTTGCTCAAAATGTTCGAGTTGTGGGATCGCCGCAAAGACCTCGCCAAGACCTTCTCCGGCGGCATGAAGCGACGTCTCGAAATCGCCCGCGGCTTTCTCCACACGCCCAAAATCCTCTTCCTGGACGAGCCCACCCTCGGCCTCGATCCGCAGAGCCGCAATCAGCTTTGGACCATCGTGAAAAACCTGAACGCGACCGAAAAAACCACCGTCTTCCTCACCACGCATTACATGGACGAAGCGGACCGCGTGGCACACCGCATCGCCATCATGGATCACGGCGCCATCGTTGCCACCGGCACATCAGCCGAGCTGAAACAGCAAACCAGCACCGACTCGCTCGAAAACGCGTTTCTGGCACTCACCGGAACTTCAATCCGCGACGAAAGCGCCAGCGCCACCGACAATCTGCGCCGCTTCGCGCAAATGTGGCAGAAGCGATAAGAAATATTTCAGCAGAATCTCTAAAGGAGACCCCATGGGCGCGATTTACATCATGTGGCTGCGCGAATTGAAGCGCTATTTCCGCTCCAAAGCACAGATCATCGTTTCGCTCGGCCAGCCCACGCTCTATCTGCTGGCCCTCGGCTTCGGCTTTGGGCCCATCTTCGCCAGGGCCGGCGCCGGCAATTACATCCAGTTCATGGCCCCCGGCGTCATCGGCATGACCGTCCTCTTCAGCTCCATCTTTTCCGGCATGGCCATGCTCTGGGATCGCCAGTTCGGCTTCCTGAAAGAAACCCTGGTCGCCCCCGTCTCCCGCTTCAACATCATCTTCGGCCGCACCCTCGGCGGCGCCACCGTGGCGATGCTCCAGGGCGTGCTCATGCTCATCGTCTGCCTCATCGCCGGATTCCGTCCCGTCTATGCGCACGCCCCCGGAACACCCGCCGTGCATAACTGGGCCGCGCTGCTCCTCGCGCCCGTCTTCGTCATCATGATCGCCATCGTCTTTGCGGCCCTCGGCGCCTCATTCGGCTCCGTCATCAAAGACATGCAGGGCTTCCAGATGCTCATGAACTTCCTCGTCCTGCCCATCTTCTTCCTCTCCGGCGCGCTCTACCCGCTCCAGAACCTCGGCCGCGTCATGACCTGGGTCACCCACGCCGACCCCCTTGCCTATGGCGTAGACGGCCTCCGCGGCGTCCTGATCGGCGCCTGGCAGTTCCATTTCGGCTGGCAATTCAACTTCCTGCTCGACTTTGGCCTCCTTGCGGTCCTCGCCGGCATCTTCTTAGGAACCAGCGCCTGGCTCTTTTCCCGCATCCAGGTGTGAGGGGACCTTTTTGTCGGATAGCAGTTTCATTGAAAACAGGGACGTTCGTGGGGCCCGTACAACCCCACGCCCCGTTCCTGCTTCTGGTAACGTGATATTTAGGCGATGACACATATCATTCCTGCAATTGCTTTTCTCTTCTTTCAGGACGCCACAACGTCCGCCACGCCTCCGGTCACCAACGGCAATGACATCGTCGCGATGATCCGCAACAGCGGACCCGTCGCGATGGCCGTCCTCGGCTGTTTGCTCGTCGGAAGCCTCTACTCCTGGGCTATCATCCTGGGCAAATGGTTCGCTTTCAAACGCGCACGCTCGCAGAGCCGCCGCTTCCTCCGCGCCTTCCGCAAGGCCACGCGCCTCCAGGAGATCGCAACCGTCAGCGAACAATTCAAGCCCAGCCCCCTCGTCAATGTCTTTGACGAGGTCTACGAGACCTACCGCCGCCAGACCGGCGGCTACGGCCCGCCCAAAAACATCAACGCGCTCGAGCGCGCCGCGCAGACCGCGTCCAGCGAATCTCTCACCGCCATGGAGCAGCGCCTCACATGGCTCGCCTCCATCGGCGCCATCTCGCCCTTTGTCGGCCTCTTCGGAACGGTCATGGGCATCGTGAAGGCCTTTGTCGGCCTCGGCATGGAAGGCACCGCCACGCTGCGTGCAGTCGCCCCGGGCGTCGCGGAAGCACTGATCACCACCGCTGCCGGACTCGTGGTCGCCATCCCCGCCGTCATCGCCTACAACCAGTACACCGCCAGTTGCCGTGACTTCGCCGCCCGCATGGACGACTTTGCCCGGGAGCTCCTCAACAGCATGGAAGAAGCCGCACTCGGACCCAATCAGGACCCAGGAGACATTCGTGGCGTTCACAAGTAGAACTGGCCACACCCAAACCGCGCTTGCCGAGATCAACATCACCCCGTTGGTCGATGTGGTCCTCGTCCTGCTCGTGATCTTTATGCTCACCGCGCCCGTGCTGCAATCCGGCATTCAGGTCGCCGTGCCCAAAACCAAAACGGTGAAAGAAATTACCCAACAGCGTACCGTCATCACCATTAACAAAGACCAGGAAGTCTTCCTCAACGACAAGCCGGTCAACCTGAACGATCTCCCCACGCTCCTGCGCCAGGGCAACACCGACACCACCAACCAGGTCGTCTACCTGCGCGCCGACGAGAAAGTTCCCTTCGGAGCCTTTGCAACTCTGATGGACGCCGTGAAGCAAGCCGGCATCACCAACGTCAGCATCGTCACCCAACCCGCCGAAAGCACGCCCGCCCTTCGCTGACGCAGGCCTCGTCCAGCACGACCATTGGCACGCCGAAAACGAATTCGGCATGCATCCAGTCCCAGATCATGGGCGATAAAGGGCCTTTTTATCGCTCATGAAACGTCGATTTATGATCGATAGACCTGCTTTCTATCGATCATAAAAAGGGCGGTTTTTGATCGATAGCGACCAATTCCGCCCGAAAAATAACGAATGTCATCCCGACCGAAGCGGAGGGATCCCCCGAACAAAGTTCAGGGAAGTAACCTGGCGTCACATCTCGCGAAGCGAGAGGTCTTCCAAGCGCTCTAACCGCTCCACGCAACCCATCCGGCGCTCAAAGATAAAGTAGTAGTCATGCAATCTGCACCACCAACCCGCCCCTTCGGCCTCGTCGCCGGTCTCGGAATGGGCGCTGGGATCTTCTATTACCAATCCATGATCGATGCGCACCGAGCGCGCGGGCTGTCTCCGCGCCTGCTCATGGTCCACGCCGATGTGCGTTACGTGATAGCGCGGGCTGCGGCTCGCGACACCACCGTGCTGGCCGAATACCTTGCCGGCCTGCTCCATCAGCTCGCCCGCGGAGGCGCTGAAATGGCGACCATCCCCGCGTTTACCCCGCAGATCTGCGCCGCGGAACTCGCTGCCCTCACCCCGTTGCCGCTCATCAGCCTTCTGGATGCCATTGCAGCAGAGACTGCGCGTCGCCGCTTCCGTCGCGTTGCCCTCTTCGGAGCTCGCGTCACCATCGAAACCAGCATGTTCGGCCGGCTGGACGCGACAGAAGTCATCCCACCCACGCCCGCAGAAGTCGACACCATCACCGGCATCTACACTCGCGTCGTCGAAGAGGCGCGTGCCTCCGAGGAAGACTTCCAGCAACTCCGCAATCTCGCGCACACCCTCATCCAGCGCGAGCATCTCGACGGAATCGTCCTGGCCGGAACTGATCTCGCCTTCGTCTTCAATCCCGCCAACACCGACTTTCCGCACATCGACGGAGCCCGAGCTCACATCGATGCAATCATGAACGCCATCGCTCCACCGACGGCTCCTGGATAACCCGGCCCAGCCCCGTTACTTCGATCCACCCGTCAACATCCGCACATACTCCGGCCAAAACTGCACGCCCTTCCAGAACGAAGCAACCGGCAGCCGCTCATCATTCCCATGTGCGCGCTCGTCGAATGGCTCCAGTTCCACCGCCGACCAGTTGTACGTCGGAATCCCCGCCGCATTCGTGTACACGCTGTCCGAAGCGCCATCCGCCATGTCCGCAATCAGCGGCGTGTTCGGCCAATAGACGGCCACCAGCTTCCGCAGCGGATCCATCACCTCTGGCTGCAGCGCCACCGGCGGCAGCGCATTCGCGGCCGGAGCCTTCGGATAAATCTCTCCCGTATCCGCCACGTAATTCACCGTGATCTTCGGATCGTTAATCACGCGAATCAAATCCTGCCGCACTTCTTCGCGCGAGTGTCCCGGCAGAATCCGGCAGTTCACGTTTGCCTGCGCCATCGCCGGCAGCGCGTTGTTCGCATGGCCCGCCAGCAGCCGAGTTGCCACGCACGTGGTGCGGATCGACGAGTTCCATTCCGCCTGTTGAGAAATCCGCGCAATCGCCGCCTTGTCCGGAGGGGTCGCCAGCATCGCCTTCATGTCCTCCGCCGTCTGCCCCTGCACCTGCGTGGTCAGCTGCTCAAAATAGGGCCGCGTGATCGCGTTCAGCTCAAAAGGAAATGTGTAGTTCTGCAGCCGTTGCAGCGCATCCACCAGATGATAAATCGCGTTGTCCGGCACCGGCAGCGAGCTGTGCCCGCCAGGATTCGTCGTGATCAGCTGATAGTCTGCATACAGCTTCTCGCTCGCATCCACCTCCGCGACCATCGCCTTGCCGTTGCTCAATTCCACGCCGCCGCCGTCGGGATTGAATGCAAACGCTGCCTTCATCAATTCCGGATGATTCTTCAGGAGCCATTCCACGCCATTCGATTTCCCACCCTCCTCATCCGCCGTCAGCGCCAGAATCAAATCCCGGTCCGGCTTGAACCCCGCCTTGCGCAGCCGCAGAAACGTCGTCACCATCATCGCGTCGCAGTTCTTCATATCCTGCGTGCCGCGCCCGTAGAAGTAGCCGTCCTTCTCAACAAACTGAAACGGATCGGTCGACCAGTCTTCGCGCTTCGCCTCCACCACATCCAGATGCCCGATGAAAAGAACCGGCTGGTGCGCGCCCGTCCCGCGGTACCGCACCACCAAATTTTCCTTCCGATCGTTCGGGCCGCCCACGAAAATATCCGCCGCCGGCCAGCCCGCCGCCAAAAATCTCTGCTGCATCTCCTTCGACGCCGTCGTCACGTTGCCCACGGAATCCGTCGTGTTCGTGTTAATTAGTTGCCGATAAATTTCCAGCGCCAGCGCCTTCGTCGCCGCATCCGGCGGCGTCCAGGTCGGAGCATTCTGCGCCAGCACAACCGGCCCGACCAGCGATGCGAAAACGGCAAATGTGGCGAAACGGCTATGGATCAAGGCATCTCTCCTGCTGAAGGTGAAAAATCAAGGTACCAGATCGGTTCACAAAGCTCGACCCTCCCGGCTGATTTGTTCTATTCGCGCAATACCGATACCGTGGTGGTATCAGTTTGGCTTTTTCACTCCGGGCTTCTCGCGGTCATCGTCACGCCAGCATTATCTGAACGTTTCAGGCAAGAGGGATCTGTCACGGTAGTGACTGGGAAGCGACGATCTGCCGCAAAAGGATCGTTATGACAATCAATTCCTGGAAACCGAAACCTTGGGCAATTTGCGTCATCGCCCTGGCTTCTTTTGCTGCTGGATCACGCATGACTGCCCGCTTGATGGACGTGGATCAGGTGAGGGCCGACAGCAATCGCCTCTTCGAGCTTCGCGTCTACCATGCGGTGCCTGGCAAAGTGCCGGCTCTGGATTCGCGATTTCGCGACACCACTGCAAAACTACTCGCCAAACACGATCTGACGGTTGTGGGTTACTGGGTTCCTGAGGATGCTCCGGGCTGGGACAATACATTCGTCAGTCTCATGGCTTATCCCAGCCGCGAGGAAGCGAATAAGAATTGGGCCGCGTTGCTGGCGGATCCTGAATTTCAGGCGGTGATCAAATCCGAGCAGGCCAACAAGCTGGTGGTCAAAGAGGACTCGATCTTCATGGATCCGACGGATTTTTCGTCGATGAAATAGTGCCGGCTGCAAACTCGGAGCAGACTGTGTTCTTCCGAACTGCACTCCGCGTCCGCCGCTCACCCCCTGGCATCTCACCCTCCAATTGCGTAATCTGAATCGCGGAACCCAATGAGAGGCAGGACAGACGTGAACGGATTGACGAAGAGAGCAGGCTGGATCATTATGGCGGGGGCAGTACTCACCGGCGCAGCAGCGGCACAAAGCACAGAACCGGCATTTGTGAACACGCTCATGCCCCAACCCGCGCAGCTCACCGCCGGCAACGGACGCCTCTCCATCTCCCAGGGCATCGCCGTCAGCCTTGATAAATTCCATGACGAACGCCTCGACACGGCCGTCGCCTGGGCCGAGCAGCGCCTGCGCATGCAAACCGGTGTGGAGCAATCACGGGCTCAGGGTCCGGCCGCGTCCCTCGTCATCACCGTTGACGGCGCCGGCGAAGAAGTTCAGAGCGTCAACGAAGACGAGTCCTACACCCTCGAAATCACCCCGCAGCAAGCCCATCTCCACGCTGCCACTGACGTCGGCGCCATGCGCGGCCTTGAAACCCTGCTCCAACTCGTCCAGTCCGACGGGCAGGGCTGGTGGCTCCCCGCCGTCTCTATTCAGGATTCACCGCGCTTCCGCTGGCGCGGTCTCATGATCGATTGCTCCCGCCACTTCGAGCCCATCGGCGTTATCGAGCGCACCCTCGACGCCATGGCCGCCGTCAAAATGAACGTCTTCCACTGGCACCTCTCGGACGATCAGGGCTTCCGCATGGAAAGCAAAGTCTTTCCCAAGCTCACTGCCGACGGCTCCGATGGCCTCTACTACACGCAGGAAGAAGCGAAGCACATCGTCGAATACGCGCGCGGCCTCGGCATTCGCGTCGTTCCCGAATTCGACATCCCCGGCCACAGCACCTCGTGGATGGTTGGCTATCCCGACCTCGCCAGCGGCCCCGGCCCCTTCACCATTGGCCGCAATTTCGGCGTGTTTGACGCCACCATGGACCCCACCCGCAAAACCACCTACGACTTCCTCGACAAATTTGTCGCAGAGATGGCGACAATCTTCCCCGACTCCTACCTGCACATCGGCGGAGACGAAAACAACGGCGTGGAATGGAAGCAGAATCCGAAGATCCAGGCCTTCATGCACGACCACAACCTCAAAGACACCGCCGCGCTGCAAAATTATTTCAACCAAAAGCTTCTCGTCATCCTGACCAAACACGGCAAAAAGATGATCGGCTGGGACGAGATCCTCACCCCCGATCTTCCCAAGGACGTCATGGTTCAGTCGTGGCGCGGGTTTGACTCGCTCGCCGCCGGAGCGAAGCAGGGCTACAGCGGCATCCTCTCCGCCGGCTACTACCTCGACCACATGGATTCAGCCGCCGAGCATTATCGCGTCGATCCCGTACCCGCGCACAGCGATCTCACGCCCGAGCAAGCCGCCCGCATCCTCGGCGGCGAAGCCTGCATGTGGAGCGAGTACGTCGATCCGCTCGTCATCGACTCGCGCATCTGGCCCCGCACTGCCGCGATCGCCGAACGCCTCTGGTCCCCGCAGTCCGTCAACAACATCGACGATATGTACCGCCGCCTCTGGGTCGAATCGCTGCGCATTGAGGAGCTGGGCCTCACCCACATCTCGCAGGAATACGTCAGCCTCCGCGCCCTCGCCGGCACCACGCAGATCAATCCGCTGTTGCCCCTCGCCGCCGTCCTCGAGCCCGTCAATTTCGATACCCGCGCGGAGTGGTCGGAGTCCCACGGCATCACCACCCTCTCGCCGCACGATCGCCTCATCGATGCGCTGCCGCCCGATCCGCCCTCGCGTCATGAATTCGCTGAGTTGATGAGCACGTACCTGCAGGATCCCGCCGCGCGCCCCGATCAACAGGCCGCGCTGCTTGCCATGTTCCACTCCTGGACCACCGGCGAGCCGGAGCTGCTGCAGTTCCTCTCTGGCAACCCTCTGCTCTCCGAGGCCCTACCCCGCGCCCAGCAACTCACTGAACTCGGCACGCTCGGCACCGAAGCCGTAGCCTATGCCTCCTCAGGAGTTTCCGCACCTCAAGGGTGGAAAGCACAGAAGCTCGCCATCCTCGACGAAGCAGCCAAGCCAGTAGCGCTCACGCAATTCACCGTGATCAAACCACTGCGCGATTTAGTGAATGAAGTGAAGTAGGGCGGCGCTGCTCTGGAGCCTGGAACCTCTCTTACAGGATCCACCCGCCGCCCACAACCTCTTCGCCGTCGTAGAAAACAGCGGACTGCCCCGGTGTCACCGCGCGCTGCGGCTCATCGAACACCGCCTCAACCTCGCCGTCGCCCACCATCCGCAGCGTAGCCCACGCCGGCTCGTGCCGGTGCCGAATCTTCGCGCGTACCCGCATCTCGCCTGCCAGCGCCGGAATCGAAATCCAGTTCAAATCCCGAGCCCGCAGCGTCCGCGTCGTCGCCTCAGCATCCGCGCCCACCATCACGCGATGGCTCGCATGGTCGATCTGGATCACATACAGCGGATCCGGCGACGCCACACCCAACCCCTTGCGCTGGCCCACCGTGAAGTTGTGAATCCCGCCGTGCTGCCCAATCACTTCTCCCGCTGTCGACACTAGCTCGCCCGCGGTATCCGGAATCTCCTCGCCCTGCTCCGCGAGATACGCCGAGATGAACCGCTTGTAATCGCCGCCAGGAATAAAACAAATCTCCTGCGAATCCGGCTTCACCGCAATCGCCAGTCCGCGCTCCGCCGCAATCGCGCGCACCTCAGCCTTCTGGTAGCCGCCCAGCGGAAACATCGTCCGCGACAACTGCTCCTGCGTCAGCCCAAACAGAAAATACGTCTGGTCCTTCGCATGATCCACCGGACGGCTCAGAATCCACCGTTCGCGCGCCGGATCGTACGCATTGCGCGCGTAATGCCCCGTCGCAATGCGGTCCGCGCCAATCTGCCGCGCCCGCACCAGCAGCTGATCGAACTTCAAATGGTTATTGCACAGCGAACAAGGAATCGGCGTGCGCCCATTCAGATACTCCCGCACAAAGGGCCGCACCACATCCTCTTCGAACCGCTCCTCTTCGTTCACCACGTAATAAGGAATATCCAGCGCCTCAGCCACGCGCCGCGCGTCGTACACATCGTCCAGCGAGCAGCACCGGCCCGTCACCGCCTCGGGCATGCCCTCCTTGCCCGCCAGCCGGCGCTGATTCCACAACTGCAGCGTCAGCCCCACCAGCTCATACCCCTCACCACGCAGCATCGCCGCGACGGTGGACGAGTCAACGCCGCCAGACATAGCAATCGCAATGGTGTTGTTGAAGGACATAACGGGCCTACTAACAGTATGACAGGGACAGCAATTCCGGTCAGCCCCAGGCCGCGTCTTTCCAACACGCTACACGCTGCGTCATTGGTTGACGCCACTCGCCAAAAATCCCCCATCCACCACCAGCACCTGCCCGGTCACAAACGAAGCCGCGTCCGACGCCAGATAAACCGCCGCACCCACCACTTCCTCCGTCTTCCCGAACCGCCCCATCGGCGTGCGCATCAGCAATTCTTTCCCGCGCGGCGTGTTGTCCAGCAGGTCCGCATTCAGCGCGGTGCGGAAAACCCCCGGCGCAATCGCGTTCACCAGCACGCCCTTCTTCGACCACTCCACCGCCAGCGAGCGCGTCAGCGAGGCCAGCGCGGCCTTGCTCGCCGCATACGCTGCCACTTCGCTCAGCGCCACAAAACTGTTCAGCGAAGCGATATTAATAATGCGCCCATACCCGCGCTCCAGCATCGCCGCGCCAAACACCTGGCACGCTCGCAGCGTCCCCGTCAGATTCGTGTCGATAATGTCCCGCCATTCCTCCTCGGGGAAAGTAAGCGTCGGCGCGCGTTTAATCTTCCCCGCGCAGTTCACCAGAATGTCGACCTGACCAAACGCCGCCACCGTCCCCGCCAGCAACCGTTCCAGCGATCCGCGATCCTGCATATCGCACGTCACCCGCAGCGCCCGCCGTCCGAGCGCCTCAATCGTCGCAGCAGTGTCTTCCACCTGTTGCTGCCGACGCGCCGAAGCCACCACGTCCGCTCCCGCCTCCGCCAACCCCAGGCTGATCGCGAGCCCAATCCCCGAAGTCCCGCCAATCACTACGGCGATCTTCCCATTCAGTTGCAGACTGGTCAGCGTCATCGCGCCTCCGCGTGTTGTAAAACCGCTGTCGGCGACGGCTTTCCCAGAAACACCGGACCAATATGCCGATCGAAGAGATTCTCCGTCACGTTTTTCGCAATCACCGCCTCGTTCGCCTCCAGCAAATCCAGATACCGCGTTCCCATCTTCGCCGCAATCTTGAACCCCACATGCAGCAGTTGCCGAAAGCTGCTGTTATACGCCGCGTCGTGAGGATTGTGCCGCAGCGCCGACGTGTATTGCTCCGACGTCCATCCCGCAACCGTCGTGGGACTGGGCAATTTCGCCGGATCGATGTCGATCACCGTCGCATACGGCCCGCAAAGTTCCTCGCGATGATCGTAGGCCTGAGCGTAAATCTCCTTCGCCAGCGCCAGCCCATCGCCGCCCGCCTCAGCCAGGCCGATGATTTCCTCGAGCCACGTCGTGCCCGCCGTCTTCAAATGAACGCCGGACTCCTTCGTCGCTTCATTAATCGCCGTGTAAATCGAAAACTTATCGCTGCCCGAATGAATGCTCAGCTTCAAATTTCGCGGCAGCCCAAACTCCCGCACCGCCCACGCAATCGCCGCCACATCCAGTCCGATCTCACGCCGGAACTGCGCAACGTCGCCCACATAATCCACTCCCTTGTTGAAGCGTCCCGTAAACTTCGGCGCAATCGTCTGAATCGGAATTCCCTCATCCGCAATCGCCGCAAGAATAATTAGCAGTTCCGCCGGAGTCTGCGCGGCATCCGTCTCGTCCATCGAAACCTCGGCGACGAAGTTCCCCTTCCCCTTCGCCGCATCAATCTTCCGGTACACCTTCCCCGCTTCTTCCGCCGCGAACAGAAACTTCTCCGCCGTCGCCCGCAGCAACTCCGGCGTAATCGTAATCGCCTCGGCAACGCCCTCCAGACGAATCGTCCCCGCCAAATCCGAACGCCGCTGGACGAACTTCTCAATCGACGAAGCCTCCGCCGCCTTTCCAATCGCATCCGCCACATCAATGGTGTAAAAGTCGCACGGCGCCAGAAAGCGATCGACCGTCGTCAGATTGATGTGGTCCGCGTCGCAGTAGTAGGCCTTCGTCCAGCCCAGCGCATGCACCGCCGCATCCGCCGCCACGCGCGTCTGCGCTGGCTCCGAACCAATAATGTTGTGCTCGCGATTCGATTTGTTCCACACCGGAATCACCTCGACGCCGGCCTCCGCAGCCAGCACGCATGCCCGCAGCTGCGCTTTCGCCTGGTGCGCAAACCGGTCACCGACGCCAATAGAAAACTTGCCAAGTTCCAACGGACTGCTCATCATTTCCCCAATCTGAAATTCTCAATTCAGGAACCTGTTGCGGTGCGCCCACAACCCCAGTCCCGGGTTTGCCACAAAGAAAATCTCTTCCCCATCCACCGTGTTGAATCCGTGCGTCAGCTTCGCCGGATCGTACTTCCGCAACATCGTCGCCAAATCGCCATACCTGAAACCCACTCCCTCAATTTCCTCGCGCGTCAAATGTCCAGGGCACCACGTAATCGTGAACCGTCCCTCCGACGACCCATGAATCAAATGCGCCGCCGCGCTCAAGTCCGCCGCCAGATCCGCGTTCTTCTCGACTGCTTCCAGCGTCGCCGGCGTCCCGTGGTATCCGTACTTGCGAATCAGCGCGTCGATGGTGCGGTCCTCGCCAAACTCCTTCACCGCCGGAGCCAGCACAATCAGCTCCGCGCCATCCGCCAGCGCCATCCGTGTCCGGTACACCGCTTTGTTTCCCAGCCACGTGCTGTGAAATTCATGCGGATCGAGATACACCACCGCCTTCCGCAGCGGTTTGTCCAGCATCTCGAAATTCACCTGCAAACTCAGGTCGGACGCCAGGCTGAAACATTCCGCATCATCGCCCACGTACAGCCCGCGCGTCGCCAGTCCCCCATCCGCAACGCGCCCCACGACCGTCTGCACATAAACCACAGGCATCTGCGACAAAAAATGATCTGCCGCGTAGTTCAGCACGCGCCGCACCGGATTATCCGCGCGCCCCATGATGCGCTCCATCCCATACACCGCGGCCAGATAATGACTGCGGTTAATCCCTTCCCGTCCGCCCGTCCCAATCAAGATGTTCTTGTTGTAATTGGCCATGCCAATCACTTCGTGCGGCACCACCTGCCCCACCGACAGGATCAAATCGAAATCTCCCTGCACCAGCAGCCTATTCACCTGCGCCGGCCAGCTGAAATGCAGTTTTCCTTCCGCCTGCTCCTCAACAAAACCCGCCGGAACCTCGCCCAGCGTCTCCACATCCGTTCGCCAGTTGTGAATTTGTATCAGCGACTGCGGCAAATCTCCAAACATCCGCGTCAGTTGCTCCGCCGACATCGGCGCATGCGTCCCCAACGCGGGCAACACCGCCCGCAACGCCTCGCCATAGTATTCCCACGCCCACCGCGCCAGTTCCCCGGCGCGCGAATGCAGCCGCGTAATATCCGGAGGCACCACCAGCACTCGCCGCCGCGGCCCCAGCTTATCCAGCGCCGCAAACAGCAGCGACCGCAGTTCCGTGGGCGCGATCTCCATTTGCACATCGCCGTGCGCCGCATACAGGCTCATGCCGCGTACTCCACTTTTTTCAGCCCCGGAGCCAGCAGCAGAATGATCCCCAGCGCCAGCAAATACATCGTCGACGCCAAAATGAACAGGCTCACGTAGCTGTG